>DASVNU010000442.1:0-4918 GCA_036383655.1 Sphingomonas sp.
CGGGTTTTGCACGATGGTTACCTTGTAGCCGTCCTTCTTGAGGATCTTGTAGACGTCCATCCAGCCCGAGCCATCGACGAAGCCGCCATGCACCAGGACCACAGACTTGACCGGCGCGGTCTTATCGGCACCGGCATTGGCAGGGGCGCCACCCAGCGCGAGCGAAGCGGCGGCAGCGGCGGTCAGAATCTTCTTGGTCATCTCGATTTCCCTTTCCTTTGATGAACGCGATATCATTTATCGCGATAATCATTAAGTAAGGCCGTGATGCGTCAGCTGTCCAGCAAAAAGTTATTGCGATAATTATTATCTATATAAAACACTGATATCGCTTGATACAATTTTTCGTTCTGAGCCGCAGATGCCGCTGACATTTAGCAAGCTGGGCAGGCCTGGGATCTCGTTCGACGCCGAATCGCGATCGATCGGCCCGCCGAATCGCGCGGGTTGCGGCCATGCAAAAAGGGCGGCCCGTTGCCGGACCGCCCCTTCTGATCTTCTGGCCGGATTGCCGAAGCAATCCGAAACCGCTTGAGCTTAGCGCTTCGAGAACTGGAAGCTGCGACGCGCCTTGGCGCGGCCGTACTTCTTGCGCTCGACGGTGCGGCTGTCGCGGGTCAGGAAGCCCGCACGCTTGACCGGGGTCCGCAGGATCGGCTCGAACTTGGTCAGCGCCTGGCTGATGCCGTGCTTGACCGCGCCGGCCTGGCCCGAGAGGCCACCGCCCTTGACGGTGCAGACGACGTCATACTGGCCCTCGCGGCCGGCGACGCCGAACACCTGGTTGATCACCAGACGCAGCGTCGGACGCGCGAAATAGACTTCCTGGTCGCGGCCATTGACCGTGATCTTGCCCGTGCCCGGCTTCAGCCAGACGCGCGCGACGGCATCCTTGCGGCGGCCGGTCGCATAGGCACGACCGAACTTGTCGAGTTCCTGCGCGCGCAGCGGCGCGGTCTGGACCGGCTCGTCGATCTTGCCTTCGAGATATTCCTCGGCGCGCTCGTCCGAGGCGGCCTGCGCCGCTTCGCCCTGCTGCTGCAGGACAGTGCTGAGATCGGAAAGCGACTGGCGCCCGTCGGTATTGTTGGTGTCGACCATTATGCGCCCACCTTGTTCTTCCGGCTCATGCCGGCGATGTCGAGGACTTCGGGGTTCTGGGCTTCGTGCGGATGCTCGCTGCCCTTGTAGATGCGCAGGTTGCGCATCTGATCGCGACCCAGCGGACCGCGCGGGATCATCCGCTCGACGGCCTTTTCCAGCACGCGCTCGGGGAAGCGACCCTCGAGCACCTTGCCCGCGGTGATCCCCTTGATGCCGCCGGCATAGCCGGTGTGCTTGTAATAGATCTTGTCGGCCAGCTTGTTGCCGGTGAACTTGATCTTGTCGGCGTTGATGACGATGACATTGTCACCGCAATCGACGTGCGGGGTGAAGCTGGTCTTGTGCTTGCCGCGCAGCACATTGGCGATCACGACCGCGGCGCGGCCGACCACCAGATCGGTGGCATCGACAATGTGCCATTTCTTTTCCACCTCGTGCGGCTTGACCGACTTGGTGGTCTTCATCAGCGCCTTCATGGGCTGTTGACCTTCCGGTTATGGCGTTAAAAACAAACGCGCGGCCCGTCACCGAGCCGCGTCCGTGGCGGGCAAATGCCGACCATAGCCCCAAAAGTCAAGCTAAACCGGGCTTTTGCTGACGGGTATCATAATACCCGGGCAGCAGAATCACCTTATCCGGTCGCTTCCCTGACCCATGCCGCGACCGCTTCATCCACCGCGACGGGCCAGCGTTCGACCACCGGCAATTGATAGCTGTGCAGCTGGGTGATCCGCGCCGCTACCTGGGCCGCCAGCTCGATCGTCGTCTTGGCGGTCAGCATGGTTTCCGCCGATTGCTCGATCACGTCCTGCCAGCGATAGACCGACGTCACGTCGCAAAGCGACGCGCATGCCGCGAGCCGCTCGTCGAGCAGCCTCCGCGCCACCAGCGCGGCATCGCCAGGATCGCCGAAGGTCGCCTGGACTATCGCGATATCGGTCATGCGCGCCTCCTGCCGATGCTATGCGCTCCCCAGACGACGCTGACCACCAGCAACGCACCGACCAGTTGATGAAACGCGGCTAAGGCGATGTTCACCTGAGTCATCACCGTCGCGATGCCGAGCAGAATCTGGACGCCGAACGCCGTGTGGATCGCGACCGAAGCCGGGCGATCGACCTTACGCACGGCGCGCGCGAGCCAGACCAGCGCGGCCACCACCACCCACGCCCACCAGCGATGGATGAAGTGCACGATCGCGGGATCGTCGGTCAGCATATGCCCGAGCGATTCGCCCGATTGGCTGGGACCAGGAAAGAACGTCCGGAACGCCCCGGTCATTCCCGGCCAGGTATCGCTCACCAGCCCTGCACGCAGCCCCGCCATCAGCGCGCCGTAGAACAATTGCACGAACAGGATCAGGCACGCTGCCGCTCCGAGCGCGGTCAGTCGTGCCGGCCGCGCCCGGCGATCACGCGCCAGCGCCTGGAGATCGAGCGCGGTCCAGACGATGCCGGCCAGCGTGAACAGCGCGGTCAACAGATGCGCGGCGAGCAGCAGCGGCGCGACCTCGGTCCGCACCGACAGTCCCGACCGCACCATGATCCAGCCGAGCGCGCCCTGCAGCCCGCCCAGCGCGAACAACGCGACCAGCCGCCACCAATAGCCACGCGGAATCTGCCGCCGGATCGCGAACCACAACAGCGGCAACGCGAACACCATGCCGATCACCCGGCCGAGCAGCCGGTGGATATATTCCCAGAAGAAGATGCCCTTGAACGCGCCGAGCGTCATGCCGGCATGGATCGCCTCGTACTGCGGGATCTTGCGGTAATTGGCGAACTCGGCCTGCCATTGCGCATCGGTGAGCGGCGGGATGATCCCGGTCAGCGGCTTCCACTCGGTGATCGACAGGCCCGATTCGGTCAGCCGCGTGATGCCGCCGACCACGACGATCGCGACGATCAGGGCTGCGACGCACCACAGCCATGTCGCGATGGCGCGAGGGCGCTCGCGATTGGGAGAAAAGGAATTCATAGCGCGCCCTTATCGGGTCGCGTGGGCGTTGTCGAAGCGGGATGACCAATTCCCCTCCCGCCTGCGGGAGGGGTTAGGGGAGGGCGTGTCCCGTAACTCGGCCCTATTCGCGACAGACCTTCCCCCAGCCCCTCCCGCAAGCGGGAGGGGAGAAAGTGGGCGCCTCACCCATGCCGAAAACTCAGTTCGCGGTCGCCCGTGCGCTCTGGCCATCGCCTTCGGGGGCGGCGACGATGTCGCGCGTGGTGCCGCCCTTGTCGACGATCTTGGTGTCGGGATCGCCGGCGTCCGAGCGGATGCCCGGGCTGGCCGAATCACCGCCGGCCGCATCGAGCGTGCCGTTCTCGGCCTGGCTGCGCGCTGCGGGGCCGCCGAACAAAGCGTCGAGCGCCTGCGCCGACGGGTTGTTGTCCTGCGGACGGGCCACGCCCGGCTGCGGCGGCTGTAGCGAGAAATCGGGCGGCACGACCAGCGGCTGCGCGCGCGCGACCGCATATTCGTCGGGGCGCGTGCGGTCGAATCCGCGATGGCCGCATCCGGCGAGCAACAAAGCAACGCCCGCCACGGCAACAATCGGCACAACCTTACGCATTCGATTTCTCCACGTCCGCTCCATCCACTCGCGGCTTGTCGCGCACCAATAATGCCCGCGCGAGCAGGATGAGCACGCCCACCGTAATCGCAGCGTCGGCAAGATTGAAGTTCAAAAACGGCGACCATGCGCCGAAGTGCAGATCGGCATAATCCTGGACATAGCCCAGCCGCACCCGATCGAGGATGTTGCCGAGCGCGCCGCCGGCAATCATCCCCAGCGCGAACTGGTCCTGGCGATTGCGTTCGCGCCACATCCATACCAGCACCGCGACCGCGATCGCGCCGGTCATCCCGACCAGCAGCCAGGTCGACGCCGCGCTGTCGGCGCGCAGAAAGCCCAGCGATACGCCGTGATTATGGACGTTGCGCAGGGTGAAGATCGGCAGCACGATCCGCTCAGCACCCTCGTAGCTCAGCCCGATCGGGCCGGTCACCAGCCACTTCACGACCTGATCGAGGACGAAAAGCGAGACGGCGCTGATCAGCCCGATCTTGGGCAGTTTCCAGGTCACGAGACAACTCCGATGCAGCGATCGCACAGTGCCCCGTCCGCCGTTACTTCGGGCAGGAGGCGCCAGCAGCGGCCGCATTTGTGATAATCGCTACGCGTGACCGCGAGCGGCCCCTTGCTCACCTTGGCGACGATGAATGCCTCGGCGAGGTCGGCGGCCGACAGCGGCATCTCAGGCACGGTGACCTCCGCCTCGAGGCTCGAGCGGATCACCTTGTCGCGGCGGAACGGCTCGATCGCCTCGGTCACTTGCGCGCGCAGCTCGCGAAGACCGGTCCATTCGGTCGCGATCACCTTGTCGGCCGGAATCTTGGGCAAATCGGGCCATTCGAGCAGATGGACGGAATCCTCATCGGGGAATCGCGCCTGCCAGGCTTCCTCAGTGGTGAAGACCAGGATCGGCGCGGCGTAGCGCACCAATGCGTGGAACAACGTATCGAGCACGGTGCGATAGGCGCGCCGCTTCAGGTCCGTCGGCGCGTCGCAATAAAGCGAGTCCTTGCGGATATCGAAGAAGAACGCTGACAGATCGTCCTGCGCGAAATCGGTCAGCAAGCGCAGATAGCGGTTGAACTCGAACGCATCGGTCGCCGCCTTCAATTCGACGTCGAGCTTGCCGAGCAGGTCGAGCACGTAGAGCTCAAGCTGCGGCATATCCTTGGGCGCGACCCGCTCGGCCTCGCTGAAGCCGTCGAGCGCACCGAGCAGGTAGCGGAAGGTGTTCCTGAGCTT
>DASVNU010000443.1:0-6669 GCA_036383655.1 Sphingomonas sp.
GCGGTCAGCGTGACGCGGCGGACCTCGCCGGGCTTGAGCGTCACGCGGGTGAACGCCGCCAGTCGCATCGGGGTCTTCGTTCCGTCGCGCGCGACATAGACTTGGGGTATTTCGGCGCCGGCTCGATTGCCGGTGTTGACCACATCGAACGACACGGTCAGCGTCCTGCCGCCGGTCGCGACCGGGTTGCGATAGGTGAAATCGGTGTAGCTCAGGCCATAACCGAACGCGAACAGCGGGCGCTGCTGCTGGCGTTCGTACCAGCGATAGCCGACATCCGATCCCTCGACATAATCGACCGGAAAGCTCTTGAGGGGGTGGGCGCCGGCATCGGCCGGATTGGCGGCCGCCTGCGCCTCGAGCGAATTGAGCGTGTCGAGCCCGACCGGCGCGCGGCGGACCGCCTGCGCTTCGCTGACCGGAAAAGTGATCGGCAAACGGCCCGACGGATTGACCTTGCCGGTCAGGATGTCGGCGATCGCCTCGCCACCGCGCTGGCCGGGATACCAGGCCTCGATCACGGCGGGCACGCGGTCGAGCCACGGCATCGTCACCGGGCCACCGGTCTCGAGCACCACGGCGGTCTTCGGCTGCGCCGCGGCAACCGCAAGGATCAACTTGTCCTGGCCATCGGGCAGCGACAGATCGGGCACGTCCTGCGCCTCGGTGGTCCATTGCGTCGCGAACACGATCGCCAGGTCGGCATCGCGCGCGGCGGCGGCGGCCGCTGCCGGATCGCGGCCGTCGATATAGGTCACCTTTGCCCAGGGCGTCGCCGCCTGGAGCGCTTTCAGCGGCGACGAATTGTGCCAGGTGATGCGCGCGAACGAGGCGGCGGCGCCCGAGGTCAGCGGGATTTCGACCGGCACGCCGCCGACCGAGCGAACCTGGCTCGACCCGCCGCCCGACAGCACGCCAACATCGGCATGCCCGCCGATCACCACGACGCGCTTCACCGTGCGGGCGAGCGGCAGCATATCGCTCTCGTTCCTGAGCAGGACGATGCCGGCATCGGCGGCGTGCTCGGCGACCAAAGCATGCGCGGCATAGGGAATCGGCTGGGCGGTCGCGGCGGGCGCATCGTAAAGCCCGGTCTCGATCAGCCCGGTCAGATAGCGCACGACCATGTCGTCGATCCGCGCCATCGGCACCTTGCCGCTGGCGATATCGGCGCGCAGCGGCGCGTCGAAGAAAATCTCGCTGTCGAGTTCCTGCCCCGATTCCTGATCGAGCCCGGCATTGGCCGCCTTGGCCGAGGAATGGACCGCCCCCCAATCGCTCATCACCCAGCCGCGATAGCCCCAGTCGCGCTTGAGCACGTCGGTCAGCAGGAATTTGTTCTCGCACGCCCAGTCGCCGTTGACCTTGTTGTAGGCGCACATCACCGATCCCGGCTTGCCGCGCTCGATCGCGATCTGGAAGGCGAGCAGGTCGCTTTCGCGCAGCGCCGCCTCGCCGATCCGCGCGTCGAGCACCATCCGTCCGGTTTCCTGCGCATTGAGCACGTAATGTTTGATCGTCGAGACGATGTGGTTCGACTGCACGCCCGCGATGTGCGCGCCGCCCATCACGCCGGCGAGCAGCGGGTCTTCGCCGAGATATTCGAAATTGCGGCCGTTCCACGGGTCGCGCGTCAGGCCGATTCCGCCCGCGAGCAGCACGTCGAAGCGCTTGGCGCGCGCCTCCGATCCGATCATCGCGCCGCCCGCCCGCGCGATCGCCGGGTCGAAGCTGGCGGCGGTCGCCAGACTGGAGGGCAAAGCGGTGGCGGTGTCGCCCTTGCGCTGTTCGACCTGGTTGGCGACGCCGAGCGACGCGTCGCTTTCGCGGATCAGCGGCACGTTCAGCCGCGGGATGCCGTCGATATGGCCGGCGGCCTGGATCAGCTCGTTTGTTGTCTTGCCCGCCGCGCGTGGCGGGAACAGGCCGTGGAGCAGCGCGATCTTCTCATCCAGCGTCATTTTCGCGACGATCGCCCGGGCGCGTGTCCGGGCGTCGGTGGTGCTCGTCCGGCCCGCCGGTTCGCGGGCCAGCAACGACGGTGCGCAGGCCATCGTCAGGATCGAGGCGCCGACCAGCGCAGCCGCTATCGCCTTGGCCTTCGGCATTCCTTCTCTCCCCGTCCTGCTGTCTTGTCGTGCTGTGTGGATTTCCAGCTGTGGCGCAAACAGCACAGTTTGGGAACGTTCTCAAGTCTGTTGCGCAAACGGCCCTGCAGACTTGACAGCGAAACCGAAAAAAGACATGTGAACGTTCTCAATAAACGCGGCCTACAACGCGTTGGGAAAAGCATGGGGAGGATTGATGCACAGCTTCAAAGCTGGCTCGCTCAAGCGGCTATTCGTTGGCGTTTCGGTTCTGGCGATCGCGGGCATTCCCGCGGTAGCGATGGCGCAGGAGACTCCGCCTGCCGCCGATTCTCCCAATCCGGCTGACCAGGCCGCTGCCGGCGACATCGTCGTCACCGGCATCCGCGCCAGCTTGCAGCAATCGATGAACATCAAGCGCGACGCGCAGGGTATCGTCGATGCGATCTCCGCGGAGGATATCGGCAAGTTCCCGGACACCAACCTCGCTGAATCGCTGCAGCGTATCACCGGCGTCTCGATCGACCGCAGCAATGGCGAAGGGTCGCTGGTCACGGTCCGCGGCTTTGGCCCCGAATTCAATCTGATAACGCTCAACGGCCGCCAGATGCCGACCGCGGTGATCGGCGACGGCGGCAGCGCGCCCTCGTCGCGCTCGTTCGATTTCGCCAATCTCGCGTCGGAAGCGGTCGCGGCGGTCGAGGTCTACAAGAGTGGCCGCGCGACGGTCGAATCGGGCGGTATCGGCTCGACCATCAACATCCGCACGCCGCGCCCGCTCGACCGGCCCGGGGTCCATGGCAGCCTGTCGGCCAAGGGCGTGCTGGACACGTCGGAGAACGGCAAGAACGACATCACGCCCGAAGTGTCGGGCATTTTCAGCGCGACCTTCGCCGACAACCGGATCGGCATCCTGATCAGCGGCTCGTACCAGAAGCGCAAGGCGAGCAACAACCAGGCCAATGTCGGCTGGCGCGACGGCTATCTGGGCAACGAAAACAATTGGGGCTCGCTCGCTCAGCCCGGCACGCCGGGTGCCGCCAATATCACCAACCGGCCGCATCCGACCGACGTCTATCAGGTGCAGCAGAACGCGTCCTACGATCTCAACGACATCAACCGCGAGCGCATCAATGGCCAGGCGGTGCTGCAATTCCGTCCGACCGACTCGCTGACCGCGACGATCGATTATACCTATTCGCGCAACACGGTGGAGACGCGGAACAGCAACGTCGGCGTCTGGTTCAATTTCAACGACACGTCGAGCGCGTGGACCAACGGTCCGGTGGCGGGCCCGGTCTTCTATACCGAACGTTTCGGGGCACCCACCCCTGGCTGCACGGCGCCTGCTCCCTCGTCGCCAAATTCGTGCGATAACGGCAAGGACCTGTCCTATAGCGGTTCGCTGACGGCGAACCGCGCCGAAAACAAGTCTTTGGGCGGCAATCTGGTCTGGAAGGCGCCGGGCGGCGTAACCATGACGCTCGACGCGCATCATTCGACCGCGGAGGTGAAGCCCACCAACCGGTTCGGCTCGAGCATGTCGGTCGGTAACGCCGTCTTCGGCATCCAGAGCCAGACGATCAATTACGACAAAGACCTGCCCGTGATCTCCTACGTCATGAGCCCGGGGATCAACGCGCTCAACCCTGCACTGATCACGCCCACGGGCAATGCGTTCCGTAACGCCTATTTCAGGGACGAGATCAATCAGGTCCAGCTGCACGGCCGGTACGATCATGAGGGCGGCTTCCTCGACAGCATCGATTTCGGCGTCTCTTATGTAGAGAACAAGGTCAGGTCGGCGTTCGGCACGATCCAGAACGACACCTGGGGCGGCGCCGGCCCTCCCGGCGGCAACGCGGCCGGGGTCATTCCCGACGACTTTTTCAAGCTCGTGACCTTGCCGGACAAATTCCCCGGCCTTGCCCAGCCGGGCATGATTCAGAGCTTCTACGCGTTCAACCTTCCTCAGATGGTCGATCTGCTCGAACAGAAGTTCCACACCTGCAGTGCTCCCGCGACGGGCCAGTCGATTGCCGGAACCTGCCTGGCGAAGTTCAATACGGATCGAAGGATAACCGAAAAAACGCTCGCCCCTTATTTGCAGGTGGCGACCAAGTTCGACCTCTTCGGCAACCCGGCACACCTCGTTGGCGGCCTGCGGTACGAGACGACGACGATCGCCTCCTCCGCGCTCGTGCCGATTCCGAGCGGCGCGCAGTGGATATCCGAAAACGAGTTCAACCTCATTTTCACGCCCGGCAACAGCGGCTTCACGACCTTCAAGGGGTCGTATCAAAACTGGCTTCCGTCGGTCGATCTCGACATTTCGCCGATGAGCAATATCAAGCTTCGCGCGTCATATAGCCATACGATCACGCGTCCGGACTATGCGAGCATGCAGGGCGGGCGAACGGTCGATACGCTGTTCCGCGTCGGCGGCGGAACGGGCTCGCAGGGCAATCCGGGGCTGATCCCGTACAAGTCGAAGAATATCGATTTGTCGGCCGAATGGTATTACGGTCGCGCCAGCTACATCTCTGTCGGATATTTCCACAAGGATGTCAGTAACTTCATCTCGTCCACCCGGATCGATACGTCGGCGTTCGATATCCATACGCCGGTGGGCGGCCCGCGTTACCTCGCGGCGATCGCGGCCGGGAACACGACGGCCGCGCAGATCCGTCAGTATATCCTCACCAACTATCCGGGGTCGTCGAACGCCGCGACCGGGTTCATCCGGGCGCTTCCCGAGGACCCGTTGCTCAATTTCCAGATCGGTACGCCGGTGAACAGCGATCAGAGCGCGTCGATCGAGGGCTGGGAATTCGCCGTCCAGCACAGCTTCTGGAACACGGGTTTCGGCGTGATCCTGAACTATACCAAGGTCAACGGCAGCGCCACGTTCGACAACACCAAGCCCGCCACCGTCACCCAGTTCGCGCTGACCGGCCTGAGCGACAGTGCGAACGCGGTGCTGTTCTTCGACAAATACGGCATCCAGGCGCGTGTCGCCTACAATTGGCGCGATCAGTTCCTGGCATCAACAGGTCCCAATCCAAGCTATGTCGAGGCTTATGGGCAGGTCGATGCCAGCGCGAGCTATGAGTTCAGGAAAGGCTTCACGATCTTCGCCGAAGGCATCAACCTCACCGGCCAGGGGCGTCGCGGGCATATGCGCTCCGACCGCAACGTGACCTTCGTCAATCCCGGCTATGCGCGCTATTCGGCGGGCCTCAGGTTCGCCTTCTGATCGGCCACCAATTCGACCGTTCCTCCACTGAAAGCCACCCTCGCCAAGAGGGTGGCTTTCTTTTCTGGCTGGTGGCAGGTCGATGAGGAAGGAAAGTCGGGAAGCGCAATTGGAACCGCCCGTCAGCAGGCCGATCGGCAAGGTGGTGATCGTCGGCGGAGGGACCGCCGGATGGCTCGCGGCCTGCACGATCGCGGCCCGCGCCGAGGCGCGGCTCGGCGTGACGCTGATCGAATCTCCCGACGTGCCGACGA
This sequence comes from Sphingomonas sp., assembly GCA_036383655.1. Classification (GTDB taxonomy): domain Bacteria; phylum Pseudomonadota; class Alphaproteobacteria; order Sphingomonadales; family Sphingomonadaceae; genus Sphingomonas. Next base: position 5,598 of record DASVNU010000443.1, read on the forward strand.
TCGGCGTCGGTGAGGGCACCTGGCCGACGATGCGCCGGACGCTCGAGCGGATCGGGATCAGCGAGAGCGATTTCCTGCTCGCCTGCGACGCGTCGTTCAAGCAGGGCTCGCGCTTCGACGGCTGGCTTACGGGCGCGGCGGGCGACCATTATTACCACCCCTTCACGCTGCCGGTCGCGGGGGATCCGCGCGATCTGGTCGCGGCATGGCAGGAAGGCGGCGCCGATCGCCCCTTCGCCGAAACGGTCTGTGCGCAGCCCGACATCTGCGCGCGCGACCTTGCGCCGCGCCAGCGCGCGATGCCCGGTTATGCCGGCGCGCTGAACTACGCCTATCACCTCGACGCGGTGAAGCTTGCCGGCCTGCTGTCGGCGCATGGCCGCGACCGGCTCGGCGTGCGCCATGTGCGCGATCATGTCGTCGCGGTCGAAACGGCGGAGGATGGCGACATCGCCGCGGTCCGCACGCGCGACACCGGCACGATCGAGGGTGATTTGTTCATCGACTGCAGCGGGGTCGCCGCGCTGCTGATCGGCGGGACCTATGGCGTCGACTTCATCGATCGCAGCGGCGAATTGTTCAACGACCGGGCGCTGGCGGTGCAGATACCCGTCGCACCGGGCAGCGCGATCGCGTCGCAAACCAACGCCACCGCGCATGCCGCCGGCTGGATCTGGGACATCGGCTTGCCGACGCGGCGCGGGGTCGGCTGCGTCTATTCCTCCCGTCACGCCAGCGACGATCAGGCGGCGGCGACGCTGGAGGCCTATCTGCGCCGCGCCATGCCCGGCATCGCGGAGATCCCGCCCTTCCGCCGCCTGTCCTTCACCTCGGGGCACCGATCGCGCTTCTGGGAGCGCAATTGCCTGGCGATCGGGCTGTCGGCGGGATTCCTCGAACCGCTCGAAGCGTCGGCGATCGTCATGATCGAACTGTCGCTGAACGCGTTGCTCGACAATTTTCCGGTGACGCGCGACGTGATGGACGTGCACGCCGGACGCTTCAACGATCTGTTCCGCTATCGCTGGGATCGCATCGTCGAGTTCCTCAAGCTCCATTATGTGCTCAGCCG
>DASVNU010000444.1:0-12675 GCA_036383655.1 Sphingomonas sp.
CTCGGAAGAAGAAAGAAGACCCTCACCCAACCCTCTCCCGCACGCGGGAGAGGGCTTTTATCGGTGCGACCGCTGCGCCGTCACTATTTCAACGGCAGAAACAGCTCCGCCACTGCATCATGGACCGGCGCGTCCGGGGCGAAGGTCAGATATCGCCGGCAATAGATCGGGAAATCACGTACTTCCTCGCCGCTGGCCGGAAGCCAATCACGGTAAAGAAAGAGCGCGGCAGGCTCCATATTGTTGCCGGCGCCGACCACGCGAAGCACCGCGCAGCGTCCGCCGGGGATCACGCCCGCCTTCATCCCCGCTTCGTTCGCTGCGATCGGCTGATTGGTTCCGACGCACAGATCCATGCTGTAATCGGCCGCGACCGCTGGCGTTCGCTCGGAACGGAAAACGTTGATGGTGGGGCTCGTTTCTGGCGACAGGCCGACGGCCTTACGCCAGGCGATGAAGCGCTGGATGGTGTCCCCCAGCGTCGCCCGGTCGCCTCGATGCTCCATGATCGCCACCGGCATCGGGGGCACATCACGGATCGTCACGTCGTCATGGGTAAATGTGTGTTGCATGAGCTTGCTCCTCGCATTGTCGAGAGGCCCGAAGGCCGCAAGCCACGGTTCCCAGTCGGGAGACTTCCGGAAGGACGACGGCGATTGCCCGAACCGCTGCCGAAAGGCGCGGGCGAAGGCGTCGGGTGCATCGTAACCGGCATCCATCGCTATGTCCGTGACGCTTTGGGCGCTGCTATGGGCAAGCCGATGCGACGCACGCTTCATCCGGGCAAGCTGGACATAGCGGTGCACCGACAGTTCGAACGTCGCCGTAAACTGCCGGTGGAAATGGAACTTCGAGAAGGCCGCGACGCGGCTCACCGTTTCCAGATTCAGATCACCGTCGAGATGCTGGTCGATATAGTCCAGCGCCCGCTGCATCCGATCATGATAGTTCTGAAGCGCCGCCTTCATCGTCCTTCCTCCGTGGCGGCGCCAGCTAGTCGGTCATGGCGATGGCATGCTCGACCGATCTTGCGGTTTGGCAGGGGCCGGCACGGCGCGCTGTCAGCAATATCAGGACGGAACGTCCGTAGTCTGAGCAGCCACGCTTTGGCGCCGCTCAAGTCTCAATTTACGCGCCATTTGGACCAACGACATAATGATCGAGCCGACGCCTCCGGCTACGAGAAGCCAACCGACCCAATCCCCTCCAAAAAGGCTTAAAACGAGGATGAGAAGGAAGAGCAGCAAGCCGAACAACGCCATGTCGCGAAACAACGAGCCCCAGGACCGTTCACCAATCGTGCGCGATAAGCGCTCATCCCCGGACAAGGCGGCCGCCTCCGACGGCCGTGACCGCAAGGCACGAGCTGGCGCGAGTAATAGCCAGTAATTAGCAATCCAGCGCGACGTCGGAACCAAAACCCAGGCAGTAGCCGGCATGAGATAGGTTGGCGGGTAGCGAAAAAGAGCGAACGACGGTTGTACGAGAAGAATTATCCCGGGACCGAGTAGCCAACCGCCCAGCAATAACCAGAAGACGAGTTTAGAGTGACGATCATACTCGCCGACAAATCGGTGATATTCGTCGACCGTCACGCGATAAGCGGCACCGGTTCGATTACCGCGATAGATCGCTTCGGCCCCGTCCCATTCGAACTGCGCGATGAAGCGTTCCCACGGGTCGCTGCTCGGTGCCTCATCCATCGCCATCTGCGTCTAAAACGCCACGTACGGGCCGCCCACGCTCCCCGCCGGCCGGCCCTCGATCGCGGTGTAGACCGTTCGCCCGAAGAAGAACGGCACCCCGAAATCGAAGCTGTTCGCGAACGGCAAGGGCGGCTTCACGAGCGTCGGGTTCACCCCCAGCCCCGGCGCGACGGTCGACGTTCCCGACACGTTCAGCGGGCTGTACAGTTCGAACGCGCCGCTCGCGGTCGCGCCATTGGTCGCGGTCAACAGCGGCGACAGCGGCGTCGGCATCGCCGGGCAATAAAAGGCGATCAGGCTGGCGTCGGTGCAGGGCGTGAGGTTGGTATCGATGAAGTAATAATCGTTGCTGCCGCTGTCGAGGAAGCTCTGGGTCAGATCCTTACCCTTGTAGGTCGCGGTCAAAAAGCCCGCCCCCAGCCCGCTCGACGAACTCGTCAGCGGCAGGATATTGGCGGCGGCGAGGCTGTTGTCGGCTTGCGTGCCGATCCCGAAAGTGACGGTGCCGGTCAGCGAGGTCGCGCCCGGCTGGGCCACCGCTGGCAGCGAGATGATCGTGCCATTGTTGTCGCTGGCGAATGCGGCGACCGGATTGGGCAATTGCTGGAACGGCGCGGCGGCGTTGGCGGCGCGGGCGATGATGCTGCCGCAGCCGCCGCTCGGGCAATCATAATAGATCGCGCCGGAAGAACCGCCGTTGACCGTGCAATAGCTGCCGCAATCGGTGGTCGTCGTGCCGACGCCGATGATCCCGTTGGCGCCGAAATCCTGCACCGTCTGGATCGCCGTCCCGCCGCCCGAGGAACAGCTCGACGGAACGGTGGCAAAGGTACCGCTGTCGCCGATCGCCTGGAACGGCATGTTCGCGACCTTTTCCCCCGCGATCGAGAAGTCGGCCGTCCGCACCGATCCGAACGCGTAGGAATTCACATATTGATAGCATTCGCCGACCGCATTGCTCGACGGGTCGGTTTCGGTCGGCAGCGCGGCGAGCAAACTCGCGTTGATCACGGGCTTGATGATCCGCAGGCCGACCGAGCCGGTATCGAGAATGACATGGTCGATCGTCTGGCAATTATTGGTCGAACCCGGCGCGCAGATCGTGACCGAAACATAGGGTTCGTTGAACGCGGTATAGGCACCGGTGCCCGTGTTGAGCGCGGCAGGCCCCGCATCCAGCGTCACCGCCGCGGTGTTGGCCGTCGCGGTGGGTGTCGGAGTCGGGGTCGGTGTGGGAGTGGGGCTTGGCGTCGGGCTCGGCGTGCCGGTGCCGCCGCCGATCGCCGACGTCCCGCCCCCGCTGCCGCCACACGCGGCGAGCGCCAGCGCGATCATGAGCCCGCCGAGCGGTTTGCAGACCTTCATTATCACTTCGACAGATCGCCGGCCGAGAACCCCGCGGGCGCCAGCGACGGGACGAACGCCACGCCGCGGAACCAGCCCATATGCCCTTCGACCTGGATCTGGAGGTCGGCCTGCGCGACCTGTGGCGGATGACGCAGCGCATGCATCTGCCGCGCCGTCGCGACGCTGTTCGACTGGAACGTCGAGAAATAGGGTCCAAGCAAGGTCCGGAGATCGGGCTTGCCCGGCCCCGACCAGGTTACCGCAAAGACCGTTCCGGCGGGATTGGTGAACTCGCGCACCGCGCCGCCATTGACACGGATCATGTCGTGGCGCGTGTAGCGCCCCATCGCGACCGAGTTCATGCTCCTGGCCATCCGCCCCTGGTCCGCGACCACGCTGGAGGCCGGACCGCCGAGGTGCGCCGGTGCGGCGGTAGGAAGCGACATGCAGCCGGCCGCGAAACCGAACATAGCAGCGCGATGGATCAGAGACACGGCCGAGCGACCTCCAAACGCAAACTCCGATCGCTGCGTGCTTTCGCCCTCGCCGCGAATGATTTGCAGCCTATTCCTCGGCGGTTGCAAGTCAACGCCTGATTGGGAGGGCGAAAATCGCCCGCCGCCAGGCGCAATTGCGTCTTTTCTGCATCCGCTTATTTCTTGGTATCGCTATACACCGCGACGCTCGGCGCGATCGGGTCGAGCAGGACCCACAGTGCGACCCCCGTCGCCAGCACCAGCAACAAAGCCGCCACCGTCAGTGCTCGCCGCGGTTCGGGCATCAGCGGCAAGATCAGCACCGCGCTGATCGCCAGCGGGATCGCGGCCACCATCGGCATGCCCGGCCCGACCGCCTGCATCAGGAAAAAGCCGAAGCCGAGCATATAGCCGACGCCCAGCATCGCGGCGACGATCGCCGCCGCGATGCCGGCGCTCTTGCCCGCAAAACGATCGATCGCCAGCGCGACGCCCCCGAGCATCAACGGCACGGCGAATGGGTAGGAAGCGGTTGGCGCCGCTGCTTGCATGGCGATTCCGAGCACGAACAAGGGGATCGCCGCCCCCGCGATGCTCCCGACCCGCGACGGCAGCCAGCGACGGATCGTCAGGAACGCGGCGAGGCAGACGAGCAACGCCTGCACCTGGAGTAGCGGGATCGCGGCGAGCCGGTCGTAATAATTGACCTTTCCCCACCCGCCGGAGATCACGTTGACGATGTAGAGCCAAGCCATGGCGACGACGATCAGCGCGAGCAGCAAGCCTGCCCCTCTTGCGACCTCACCAACCATCGCGCGTCGCCACGCCGCCGCGGCGTAGCCGAACGCGCCGAGCGCCAGGAACAACCAGCCCAACGCCGCCGGATAGCTCACGAAGACCAGACCATAAGCGTCGAAGAAGGTGCGGTCGGCGGCCTTGCCCGGCAGCGACGGCGCGTCGGCCAGCGCGCGCGTCAGATCGAGCGTCTGGCGCCCCATGTCTTGCAACGCGCCCTGGTCGAGCGCCTCGGGCGTGGCGAGCGGCGAGTGATAGAGTCCCGAACGCCCGATGAAGGCGAAATTGAATCCCGGATATCCCAGTTTCTTGGCGACGGTCAGGTCGGTCGAATTGGGCAGTTTCTTGTAGATGAAGACGCTGAGCGAGGTGGCGACCGGCCGGCGCACGGCCTGCCCGAACAGATCCATCATCGCGCCATTGTCGCTGCCGGTTTCGAACATCGACGCCCGACCGCCGCCGCCGCGCGTCTCCAGATTGACGATCACGCCGACATGCGCGCGGCGCGGATCGGTCGCGAAGAACGCTTTCGCGCCCTCCAGCCCGAGTTCCTCGCCATCGGTCAGCAACACCATCACGTCGCGGCGCGGCTGACCGCCGGCCCTGATCGCGCGGACCGTCTCGAGCACCGACGCCACGCCCGCGCCGTCGTCCGCCGCGGCGGGCGATCCCCAGACGCTGTCGTGATGCGCCATCAGCAGGACCGCGGGCTGTGTCCGATCGCGGCCCGGCAGCACTGCGACGATGTTGGTCAGCGGCGGCGCCGGCTCGACCGCCTTGCGCCAGCCGTCGAGACGCTTCTTGGCCTGCGGACTCATCGTTCCCGTGGCGGTCGCAACCTCCAGCCCCAGCCCCTTCAAGCGCGCGATCAGATGGGATCGGACCCGGGCATCCTCGTCGCTGCCGGTCGGATGCGGCGCGCGGCCGATCACGCGGACATCCGCCATCGCCCGAATCGCCGAAAAAGCCGTGACGGAAGTATCCGCGGACGCCGGCGCTGGCGGGGTCGTCGCCACGATCGCCAGGATCACCGCCCCAGCCAGCGCGATCAGCGCGCCCCACCATCTCGTCATGGCATCCCTCCCCCGCATCCATGCCGATGCTACCGGCGAGCGGCGGGACCGGCAAGAATGCGCCGCGACGAGGATCTGCGCCGAAGCGCCCCGCCCCTGCGGCGGTTGCGACATGCTTAAGCGCCTATAAACCGCGTCTTTACGTGGTTCGGTATATCCCTCTGCCCCAAAGTGCGCACAGCCACATCAGGCATTGGGGAACCATGTCAGTCGAAACACTATCATTTGATCGCCGCGGTGCCGGATGGAGCGTGCTTGCCGCGCTCGCCGATGCCGATGGCAGCGCTCGCCACCCGTTCGTCCGCGCGATGTGCGCGCCGGGCGCCGCGACGCGCGATCTCGCTGACGCGATCCACTTGTTGTGCGCGCTGCACGGCCGCCATCCCGGGGTGATCGATCACGCGTTGGAACGCCGGTCCAGCGCCGCGGCCGAGCCTTGGCTGGAAGCCGCGGCCGAGTCGTTCGCCGACGAACGCGCCCTGCTCGCCCGGCTGACCGCCGCGGCGGGACCGATCCCCTCCACGCCCGGCCAGGCCGAATCGGAGGCCGCGGTCAACGCGCAGCGCCATGCGCTCGACATGCTGGCGCAGTCCGACCGCGCCGGGTGCGCGGTGGGCGCCTCGATCGCTTTGGTGCTCGACTGGCACGCGATTCGCGCGCTGATGGGCGCCGCCGCCGACCGCGCCGGTTTCGCCCCGCTGCCGTCCAATTTGCCCATCGACGCCGAGACGCAGACGATCGCCGTGACGCTCGCCGCCGAAGCGCCGGTCGAACGCGCAATGAGCTTTGGCGCGCAGCAATTGCTCGCCCAGCATCGCGCGCTTTGGGACCTGGCCGAAGCCCGCAAGAGCGCGCGCGACCGCGCCTGAGCTTGCGTTCTCAGCCAGACCGGCCCTAAGCAAACCCGAGTTTCGAAAAATTCGGGGACAGCAATGATTCGCTTCGAAGGCACCCAAAGCTATGTCGCGACCGAGGACCTGAAGGTCGCGGTCAATGCCGCGGTGACCCTTCGCCGTCCGTTGCTGGTCAAGGGCGAGCCCGGTACCGGCAAGACCGTCCTGGCCTATGAGATCGCCAAGGCGGTCAACGCGCCGCTGATCGAGTGGAACGTCAAATCGACCACCAAGGCGCAGCAGGGTCTGTACGATTATGACGCGGTGGCCCGCCTGCGCGACGGTCAGTTGGGCGACGCGCGCGTCCACGACATTTCCAATTACATCCGCAAGGGCAAATTGTGGGAGGCGTTCACGTCGCCCCAAGTCCCTGTCCTGCTGATCGACGAGATCGACAAGGCCGATATCGAATTCCCCAACGACCTGCTCCAGGAACTCGATCGCATGGAATTCCATGTCTATGAGACCAAGGAGACGGTACGCGCGGCCGAACGGCCGATCGTCGTCATCACCTCGAACAACGAGAAGGAATTGCCCGACGCATTCCTGCGCCGGTGCTTCTTCCACTATATCAAATTCCCCGACCGCGACACGATGCAGGCGATCGTCGACGTCCATTTCCCTGGCATCCAGAAGATCCTGGTGTCGAAGGCGATGGACATTTTCTACGACGTCCGCGACGTCCCCGGCCTCAAGAAAAAGCCGTCGACCAGCGAATTGCTCGACTGGCTCAAGCTGCTGCTCCACGAGGACATGCCGCTCGACGTGCTGCAGAACCGCGACCCGACCAAGGCGATCCCCCCGCTCCACGGTGCGCTGCTCAAGAACGAGCAGGATGTGATGCTGTTCGAGCGGCTGGCGTTCATGGCCAAGCGCCAGCAGGGCGGCGGCCCGCGCTGATACCGGGGGGAGCCGGCTCCCCTGCAGCGCGTCCGACGGAAGCGGGATCGACGTTCTACTTCTTCAATTCGTCATGCCGGCCTTGTGCCGGCATCCGCCGTGCCTCTTGGTTATGGGCTAGAAGCTCCAATCCATCGCCTGCCTCCCGGCAGACCCCGGCACGAGGCCGGGGTGACGAACTGCTCGGCCGAACAGTCAATACCATGACTTCACCCTAGCGAAGGCTGGGCTCTAAAGCCCCTTGGCCAAGCTCGGCGCCTGGTATTTGCTGATGATCATCTCGTTCGTGATGGTGTCGCTGATCCATCACGACGCAGGCGAAATGAATTTACGGTCACCGGCGGATTAACTCCGTCCGCCAACCATCCGGTCAGCCAACCTTCCCTATGGCGGTCGGGCATGAGGAGATATCCCCCCCATCTCCGCGTGCTGGCCGCTATTCTTGCCCTGTCGGCGGGAGTGGCTGCCCCAGCGCGCGCCGGAACATTGCTCGACTATGTCGGGGAGTGCGTGCCGTTCGCACGAGCGGCGTCTGGCATCCAGATCTATGGCGATGCCTGGACCTGGTGGGGTCAAGCCGAGGGTCGATATCGCCGCGGTCAGACCCCGCGCGCTGGAGCGGTCGTCGTCTTCCGCAAGACCGCACGCCTGCCGCTCGGCCATGTCGCGGTGATCAGCCGCGTGGTCGACAACCGCGTGGCGATGGTCACCCATGCCAATTGGTCGCGGATGAACGGCGAACGAGGCCATGCCGAGCAGGACGTCACATTGACCGATGTCAGCCCCGACAACGACTGGAGCGAAGTCCGTGTCTGGTATCGCGACGCCGAGGGGCTCGGATCGACCAGCTTTCCGCTCTACGGATTCGTCTATCCGGTCGAGATCGATGGGCAGAAAGTGAAACCAGCCCCCGAACTGACCGGGAACGATCCGGATTATGTCGGCGCGCTGATCGACGCCTATCGCTGACCTTTTGGGTACGTTAAGGACGTACCCATGTTTCTGAACTTCCTCGACGAGCTCCGCGCGGCCGGCATTCCGGCGAGCATGAAGGAGCACCTCATCCTGCTCGAGGCGCTCGACAAGGATGTGATCGGCCGCACGCCCGAAGAATTCTATTTCCTCTCGCGTGCGGTGTACGTGAAGGATGAAGGCCTGCTCGACCGCTTCGACCAGGTCTTCGCCAAGGTCTTCAAGGGCATCGCCACGACCTATGGCACGCAGCCCGCGGACATCCCCGCGGATTGGCTGAAGGCGATCGCCGAGAAATATCTCAGCCCAGAGGAAATGGAGCAGATCAAGTCGCTCGGTTCCTGGGAAGAGATCATGGAGACGCTCAAGAAGCGCCTCGAAGAACAGGAAAAACGCCACCAGGGCGGCAACAAATGGATCGGCACCGGCGGCACCAGTCCCTATGGCAATTCGGGCTATAATCCCGAGGGCGTGCGGATCGGCGGCGAATCGAAGCACGGCCGCGCGATCAAGGTGTGGGACCAGCGCGAGTTCAAGAACCTCGACAGCACGCGCGAACTCGGCACGCGCAACATCAAGATCGCGCTCCGCCGGCTACGCCGCTTCGCGCGCGAAGGCTCGGCCGACGAGCTCGATCTCGACGCGACGATCGAGGGCACCGCGCGCCAGGGCTGGCTCGACATTCACATGCGGCCAGAGCGGCACAATGCGGTCAAATTGCTGCTGTTCCTCGACGTCGGCGGATCGATGGATCCCTGGGTCAAGCTTTGCGAGGAATTGTTCTCGGCGGCGACGTCCGAGTTCAAGAACATGGAATTCTTCTACTTCCACAATTGCCCGTATGAAGGCGTGTGGAAGGACAATCGCCGGCGCTTCACCGAGCGCACGCCGATGTGGGATGTGCTCCACAAATTCGGTCACGATTATAAATTGGTGATCGTCGGCGACGGATCGATGAGCCCGTATGAAATCACCCATGCCGGCGGATCGGTCGAGCATTTCAACGAGGAATCGGGCGCGGTATGGATGCACCGCCTGACCACCACCTATCCCACCGCGGTCTGGCTCAACCCGATCAAGGAAGAGCAATGGGGTTATTCGCAGTCGATCAAGATCATCCGCGAGCTGATGAACGACCGCATGTATCCGCTGACGCTGGCCGGGCTGGATGACGCGATGCGTGAGTTGACGCGCAAGAGATGAAGTTGTTCAGGCGTTGGAAGGACTCAAGCTTCAGCAAGCCTCGAGCTGGGTGAGTTTTTCCTGAAACTTCTCGGCGAGTTCGAGTCGGCGAGCCCGGGCTTCGGCGGTCACCGCATTCTTCGCGGCGATCCTCTCCTGCGCGACACGACGCGCATAAAAACGAATATCTGATTCCATTGGTGCGACCCCGATCCCGCGATTCGGTTATCCACAAACCATGTCATGGTGATGACGCGATGCACCCGTTTTGGGATCAACGGGGAGCGACTCGCGATAGAATGCGGATTTCGCGTCGTTTTCGGCCTATGCGCCCTCAATAAAGCAGGTGCGGCCGCCGCACCTCGGTCCATACCGCCTCGTCGGGAACGGTCAGCGTATCGAGGTCGCCCGGCAAAGCCGCCGCATCGTCGACCCATTCGCGCAATCCCGGGCCGCCGTTGATGACGTCGATCGCCAGTTTGTCGAAAACATATTCGTACGCGAAATCGCGCCACAGATCATAGTCGCCATAAAGCGTGCGAATGGCCTTGAACGCCAGCGCCTGCAGCCGCCACGGGCGAAACGCGTCGTGATCGTACGCGGCGCCCTCGGCATGGATGAAAACGCCGCTGCACAATTGGCCGACATGTTTGTGGAAGGTCGGCTGGAACCAGAGGTCGCGCAGCGTACAGCCTTCGAGCCATTGCGGGGCGATCCGCCGCATCTCGTCGATCAGCACGCGCGCGTCGATATCGGGAGCGCCGAACAGTTCGAGCGGGCGCGTCGTCCCGCGCCCCTCGCTCAAGGTCGTGCCCTCGAGCATCACCGTACCGGCATAAGCACGCGCCATGTTGACGTTGGCGGCGTTGGGGCTGGGATTGATCCAGGGCCGCTCGGGCGGCCAGCCGAAACCGGGCGCGGCCTCGGGCGACCATCCCTCCATCGCGATCACGCGATAATCCAGGTCGAGCTTGTAGTGGTGGATGAACCAATGGCCCATCTCGCCCAGCGTCATGCCGTGCCGCATCGGCATCGGCCCCGCGCCGACGAAGCTTTCCCAACCCGGACGCAACGTCAGTCCTTCGACCGGGCGACCCGCGGGATTGGGACGATCGAGCACCCAGACCGCTTTGCCATGCGCCGCCGCCGCTTCGAGCACGTAAAGCAAGGTGGTGACGAAGGTGTAGATACGGCAGCCGACATCCTGAAGGTCGATCAGGATGGTGTCGAACGTGCCCATCGACTGGCCGGTCGGCCGGCGCACCTCGCCGTACAGGCTGAACACCGGCATGCCGTAGGTCGGATCGGTGAAGTCGGGCGACTCCATCATATTGTCCTGCAGGTCGCCGCGCACGCCGTGCTGCGGGCCGAACACCGCGGAGACATTGAGCCCCGTCGCGACCAGCGCATCGATCGAATGCGTCAGGTCCTCCGTGACCGAGGCAGGGTGCGCGAGCAACGCGACGCGCTTGCCTTCGAGCGGTTTCCTCAGGTCTGGCTCGGTCAGGAGCCGGTCGATGCCGAATTTCATGCGCGATCAGGTGCCGGGAGCCGCGCGACAAAGCAATCCGCGTTGTGGAAATCGGGCGGCCCCGAATGGTGTTCGAGCGCCCAGAAGCTCTTCGATCCGTCGATCGCCTCGACCACGACCGTCAGCCCAAGCCGCCAGTCGGCGTCGACGATCTCGCCCAGTTCGATCCTGGCGGTGAGCGCCGGCGATTGCCAGGAAAGATCGGGAACCGCTGCGGCGTCACGCATCCCCGCACGGTGCCCATCGAAGCGATAGGTCGCCCAGCGCCCCGAGGGCGAGAGGTTGAGCTCGGTGTACCCCGCCTCGCCCGCCGGCTGGACGAAGGCCTCGAAACAGGTGTGCATCCACAATTCGTCGGTCCGAGCCGATGCCATCGGCTCGGGCCAGAGGACGCGATCGAGCGCGCCTTCGACCGTGTAGCGCAACGATAGCGCCGCGCCCTCGCGAGCCAGGTCCACGGCGATCGCCGTCACGGCAACGCTGGGAAAATCGGGATGCGGCACCAGCCACTTACGCATCCATCCTTGCATTCGGGATATCCCCTCGATCTCGCGTTTCAAACTCCCCTCCCGCAAGCGGGAGGGGAATGGTTTGGGGTGCACTAGTAAATTTCCAGCACTTCGCCTATGTGCGCCGCCTTCCAATGGCTACCACACTCCCCTCCCCGCCCCGCGTGGGCATGGTCTCGCTCGGCTGTCCCAAGAACCTGGTCGACAGCGAACGCATCCTGACCAAGCTGCGCAGCGATGGCTATCAGATGTCGCCCGACTATGCCGGCGCCGACGTCGTGCTGGTCAACACCTGCGGCTTCCTCGATTCCGCCAAGGAGGAAAGCCTGGAGGCGATCGGAGAGGCGATCGCCGAGAATGGCCGCATCATCGTCACCGGCTGCATGGGCAAGGAAGCCGAGGTCATCCGCACCCGCTTCCCCGACGTGCTCGCGATCACCGGCGCGCATCAATATGAGGAAGTCGTCGGCGCGGTGCATGACGCCGCACCGATGCCGCCCAACGCGTTCCTCAACCTGGTGCCCGAAAGCGGGCTGAAGCTGACCCCGCGGCATTACAGCTATCTGAAGATTTCGGAGGGCTGCAACCATCGCTGCGCCTTCTGCATCATTCCCTCGCTGCGCGGCGATCTGGTCAGCCGGCGGCCCGACGCGATCCTGCGCGAGGCCGAAAAGCTGGTCGAAGCGGGCACCAAGGAATTGCTGGTCATCAGCCAGGATACCTCGGCCTATGGCGTCGACATCAAGCACCACCCGCGCATGTGGCATGGCCAGGAAGTCCGCGCACACATGACCGACCTGGCGCGCGAGCTCGGCAAGATCGCGCCCTGGGTGCGGCTGCACTATGTTTATCCCTATCCGCATGTCGACCAGGTCATCCCGCTGATGGCCGAGGGGCTGGTGCTGCCCTATCTCGACATCCCGTTCCAGCATGCCAGCCGCAATGTGCTCAAGCTGATGCGCCGCCCGGCCAACGAGGCCAAGGTGCTCGAGCGGATCAAGAACTGGCGCGCGATCGCCCCCGACATCGCGATCCGCTCGACCTTCGTGGTCGGCTTCCCGGGTGAGACCGAGGAGGATTTCGACTATCTGCTCGACTGGCTGGACGAGGCGCAGCTCGACCGCGTCGGTGCGTTCCGCTTCGAGCCGGTCGAGGGTGCAGCGGCGAATGCCCTGCCGAACCACGTACCCGACGAGGTCAAGGAAGAGCGCTACGCCAGGATCATGGAGAAGACCGCGGCGATCAGCGCGGCCAAGCTCCAGGCCAAGATCGGCCGCACCTTGCCGGTGAT
>DASVNU010000445.1:0-1573 GCA_036383655.1 Sphingomonas sp.
AAACACCGCGCGCGATCGGTTGCCAGATCGGCTTCGTCGATCTCGCGTTCGAGAGCGGCTTCGCGCTCGATCTCGACAAGGTCGCGGCGGCGATCACCCCCGCGACCAAATTGATCAGCGTCACTTGCCCGCACAACCCGACCGGCGTGATGATGAGCGCCGCCGAGCTCAATGCGCTGGTCGCACTGGCGGCGGAGCGCAATTGCCTGTTGCTGGTCGACGAGACTTATCGCGATCTCGCGATCACCGCCAAGCTGCCCATCGCCGCGTCGCTCGGTAAGCACGTGATCAGCGTGGGGTCCTTGTCCAAGGCGTTCGGCGTGCCCGGCATCCGCGTCGGCTGGATGATCAATAGCGACCCCGCGCTGATGGAGGTGTTCCTCGCCGCCAAGGAGCAGATCAGCATCTGCGGCAGCGTGATCAACGAATGGGTCGCCGAGGAAATCCTGGCGAAGCGCGATGCCTTCCTGACCCCGACGCTGACCGAATGGCGCCGCCGCCTCGACCGCGTCGCCGAGTGGATCGCCGGTGAGGAGTTGCTCGAATGGGTGCGCCCGTCGGGCGGGGTGGTGTGCTTCCCGCGGATGAAGGTCGACCCGCCGGGCGGCACCGACGCTTTCTACCGCCGCCTGCTCCAGGATCACGGCACCTATGTCGGCCCGGGCCATTGGTTCGAGATGTCCGACCGCTATTTCCGCGTCGGCTACGCCTGGCCGGCCGCCGACCAGCTCGAAGCCGGGCTCGTCGGCATCTCCGCCGCGCTGCGCGGCTGACCTCCCATCCAAGGACTCCAGATGACCGCCCTGATCGACCGCATCCGCGACGCGCACAAAGCGATTCGTCCGCACGTCCTGGTCTCGCCGCTCCAGCGCAGCGACGCGCTGTCCGACGCGCTCGGCTGCGACCTCTGGCTCAAATGCGATCATCTCCAGCCGACCGGATCGTTCAAGCTGCGCGGCGCGACCAACAAGGTGCGGCTGCTCGCGCCCGATCATGCCGAGGTGTTCACCGCCTCGACCGGCAATCACGGCCGCGCCGTCGCCCACGCCGCCGCCGCGTTCGGGATCAGGGCGACGGTCTATGTCAACGATAGCGCGCCGCAGATGAAGCTCGACGCGATCCGCGCGCTGGGTGCCGATTTGGTGGTGGTCGAGGGCAATTCGCTCAACGGCGAACTGCAGGCGCGGGCCGAGGCGGAGCGTCGCGGCGTGCCCTATATTCCGCCGTATAACGATTACGACACGATGGGCGGCCAGGGGACGATGGGGCTCGAACTGATCGAGCAGGCCGACGATCTCGATGCGGTGTTCATCTGCACGGGTGGCGGCGGGCTGACCGGCGGGACGGGGACGGCGTTCAAGGCGTTGTCGCCCAAAACGCGGATCGTCGCCGTTTCGCCTGCGGCCTCGACCTGCATGCTCGACTCGCTCGACGCAGGCGAGATCGTCGAGACGCCGGAAACGCCGACCTTGTCCGACGGGTCGGCGGGCGCGATCGAGCCGGGATCGGTGACCTTCGCGGTCTGCCAGCAAGTGATCGACGAGCGGATCCGGGTCAGCGAACTCGAGATCGC
>DASVNU010000446.1:0-6220 GCA_036383655.1 Sphingomonas sp.
TGAAGGCGCTGCCCGCGCAGACCGGGCGCTGGCTCGATTCGCAACGGCCCGCGCTGCCGGCGCCGGCGATCAACCTGGTCGATCAGATCGGGCTCAAGCTCGACGCGCTGACGCCGCAATTGGCCACGCTCGACGAGAACGAGCCGGCGGCGGCGGAAATCCGCAAGCTGGTCGGCGAGCAATTGCCCGAATTCATCAAGGGTTATGAACGCGTGCCATCGGCGCTGCGCGGCGTTGAGCGCAACGGCAAGAGTCCGGACCAGCAATTGGTCGAAGGGCTGGGCGTGATCGGCCGCGAGATCGACGAGATGGCGGCGCAACTCGCGCAAGGCGATCTCGACGCGCTATCGACGCGCGGGCGATACCTTGAGATCAAGTATCAGGGCGACAAGAGTACGGTTTGAAATTTCCCTCTCCCGCTGTGGGAGAGGGAAGGGGCCCGCGCCGAAGGCGTGGGAAGGGTGAGGGGGAGTCACAGGCGATATCGCTCGTGACTCCCCCTCACCCTTCCGCGGCTGCGCCGCTCCCTCCCGCATCAGGTAAACAGCGCCCCGCGCTGTTTAGGTCATGCCGGGGGCATGACCGACCTGATGCGCCCACAAGAGGAGAGGGACAGCGGATTAAACCCGCAGCCCCATCGCCTTCTGCGCTTCGAGCAAGTGCGGCGCGGCGAGCGCGCGCGCTTTCTCGGCACCTTCCACCAGGATCGCGTCGATCGCCGCGGTGTCGCGCATCATCTCGGCCATGCGGTCGCGGATCGGGCCGAGCTTGGCGACGGCGAGATCAGCCAGGGCCGGTTTGAACGCGCCGAAGCCCTGACCGCCGAATTCGGCGATCACCGCGTCCGGCGTGCTGTCCGCCAGTGCGGCATAGATCGTCACCAGATTCCGCGCCTCCGGCCGGTCGGCCAGGCCGTTGACATGCTCGGGCAACGGTTCCGGGTCGCTCTTGGCCTTGCGGAACTTGGCCGCGATCGCGTCGTCGTGGTCGATCATGTTGACCCGCGCCATGTCCGACGGGTTCGATTTGGACATCTTGTCGCCCGCGTCGCGCAGCGACATGATCCGCGGCGCGGCCATGCTGATCAGCGGCTCGGGCTGGACGAACAGCTCGGTCTCGAAATCGTTGTTGAACTTGATCGCGACGTCGCGCGCGAGTTCGAGATGCTGCTTCTGGTCCTCGCCGACCGGCACGTGCGTCGCGTTGTAGAGCAGGACGTCGGCCGCCATCAGCACTGGATAGTCGTAATAGCCGACGCTCAGGCCCTCGCGCTTGTTCTTGCCGGCCTTGTCCTTGAACTGGGTCATGCGGTCGAGCCAGCCGACCCGCGTGACGTTGTTGAGCAGCCAGGCCAGCTCGCTGTGCTGCGGCACGCGCGCCTGGTTGAACAGGATCGCGCGCTTGGGGTCGATCCCGCTCGCGATCATCGCGGCGGTGATCTCATAGGTGTTGGCGGTGACCTCGGCCGGCGCGATCCATTCGGTCAGCGCGTGGAGGTCGGCGATGAAGTACATCGTCTCGCCACCGCCCGACAGCACCTCGTCCTGCATCGCGACCCATTGCTTGATCGCCCCCAAATAATTGCCGAGGTGGAGATTGCCGGTGGGTTTGATGCCGGAAACGACGCGCATTGGGATTCCTTAGAGTTGTTCCTGGCCCGTAGCCTTGGCGGGGCGCCGGCGGCCGAGCAGTGCCTTCAAATCACTCAGGCGATAGGCCCCGGTGACGAAGCAGGCGACCGCGTACACCGCGCCGCCGGCCGAGACCAGCGCGGTCAGGCCGAGACCGCGGCGGATCAGGCTGCCGGTGAGGTAGGGGTCAACGAAGCGTTCGGCCAACCATAGCGCCACACCCATCAGGATCGCGGCGAGCAGCAACCGCGGCACGCGGCGGCGCAGCCGGGCATCGGTGACGAAATGCCCGCGCTTCCGCAGCGTCCAATAGAGCATCCCGACATTGACCGAAGACGAGATCGCGGTCGCCAGCGGCGGCCCGACATGGTGGATCGTCGGGATCAGGATGAGATTGCCGACCAGGTTCACGCCGACCGAGATCATCGCATAGCGAACCGGCGTCTTGGTGTCCTCGCGGGCGTAGAAGCCCGGGGTCAGCACCTTGACCAGCACATAGGAGGGCAGCCCGACCGAGAAAGCAGCGAGCGCCCAGGCGCTGGCGGTGGTCGCCTGCGCGGTGAAGGCACCGTGCTGGAACAGCCCGCGGATGATCGGTTCGGCGCTGACCATGAACGCGACCGTCGCCGGCAACGTCAGGAACAGGGCGAGCTCGATGCCGCGATTCTGCGTCTCCATCGCCTCGTCATATTTGCCGGTCGACAACAAGCGCGAGATGGTGGGGAGCAGGATCGTGCCGAGCCCGATCCCGATCATGCCGAGCGGCAGCTGGTTCAGGCGATCGGCGTAATAGATGTACGAGATCGACCCCTGGTCGAGCAGCCCGCCCGCCAGCGCTGTCGAGATCGCCAGATTAATCTGCACCGCGCCCGCGCCCATCGCGGCGGGCAGGATCAGCTTGAGTAGCTGACGCATGTCGTCGTCGATCACCGGCTTGCGGATCTTCAGACTGACGCCGGCCTGGCGGCAGGCGAACAACAGCCAGGCGAGCTGGAGCACGCCGCCGACCGACACCGAGATCGCCTGGGCACGAGCTGTTTCGTACGCCGCGTCAACGCCCTTGCCATGGAAGAACCACAAGGCCGCGACCATCGAGATGTTGAGCAGGATCGGCGCTGCGGCATTGACCCAGAAGCGGTTGAGCGAATTGAGGATCCCGCCGAGCAGCGACGCCAGCGAGATCAGCATCAGATAGGGAATGGTGTAGCGCGACAGCTCGACCGCGAAGGCGAACTGGTCGTGCGTCGGGTTCTTGAACCCGCCCGACAAGCCCCAGGTCACCGGCCAGGCGGCGATCAGCATCACGACCGTGAAGATCGAGAGCAGGGGGAGGAGGACCGCCAACGCCGCTTCGGCGAAGGCGAGCCCTGCCGCCAGTTCGCCTTTCTCGCCGACCTTGCGGTTGAACATCGGGATGAACGCGGCCGAGAAGGCGCCTTCCGCGAACAAGGCGCGGAACATGTTGGGCAGGCGGAACGCGACGAAGAAGGCGTCCGACGCGAAGCTCGCGCCGACATAGGTCGCCTGCAACGTATCGCGGACGAGCGCCAGGATGCGGCTGACGAGCGTCAGCCCGCCGACCGATCCCAGTGATTTCGCCAGATTCATGGCCTTGTCCCCGCCGGTCCGGCGAGCGTCAGGCGTTGCCTACGACGCCCTCGGCCTGCTGTTCCTGCGCTTCGAGCTGCTGCTGGTAAAGCGTGCCGAAATCGATCGGATCGAGCAGCAGCGGGGTGAAATTGCCGTCGCGGGTCACGTCGGCGACGATGCGGCGCGCGAACGGGAACAGCAGGGCCGGGGCCTGGGCGAGCAGGAACGGGCGGAGATGCTCCTCAGGCACGTTGCGCGCGCCGAACAGGCCGGCATAGGTCAAATCGACGATGAACGCGGTCTGGTCGCCGGTCTTGGCGCGGACTTCGATCTTCAGCGTGACTTCGTGGAATTCGTCGCCGACCTGGCTGGTGGCGATGCCGAATTCGACGTCCATCTGCGGCGCCTGCTGCTGATTCTCAGAGCTGAAGATCGCGGGCGCGGTCGGGCTTTCGAACGACAGGTCCTTCACATATTGCGAAATCATGCCGATGGCGGGGCCGTTATCGGCGCCATTGGCGAGCGTGGCGTCGGTCGCGCCGGTGGTGTCCTGATCGTCCATGAGTAGTAGCTTTCTCGTCTTGAATGGGTAGTTCGCGCGGGTAATGCCCATAGGGCCGCGCGAAGTGAGCGGCGACTAGCAGGGGGATCGTGGCAGTTCAACGGCGGGACGCACGCGGGAACATTTGAATAGCGCGTTTCTTGTGCCTATGTTGCATAGCGGTCAAATTGGAGGCCCAGTGGTTTATATCGTTATCCTTGCCATGATTGCCCTGTTCCTGGGTCTGCGTCTGTACGCCGTGCTCGGCAAGCGGACCGGGCACGAACCGGTGCTGCGCAATCCGGCCGAGGAACGCCCCGGCCCGCCGCTGACGCTTGCGCGCAACGCCGAGCCGCGGCCCGATTTCCGTGATGCCGGTCCGCGCACGATCGAGGGCGCGGCGCAAAGCGGACTGCGTGCGCTGATCCATGCCGATCCCACGTTCGACGTCGCCGGCTTCCTCGATGGCGCCAAGAACGCTTATCGCATGGTGCTCGAGGCGTTCTGGAAGGGTGACGAGGAAACGCTCGGCTGGCTGACCGAGGACCATGTCCGCGACGCTTTCGCCGAGGCGATCAAGGCGCGCGCCGAGGCCGGCCACGTGCTCGACAACCGGCTGGTCACGATCGAACGCGCGATCATCACCGACGCCTCGGTCGACGGCAAGGTCGCTCGCGTGGTGGTGGCGTTCGACGCCGATATCGCCGCGGTGACGCGTGATGCCGACGGCAATGTCGTCGCCGGATCGCTGACCGACGCGGTCGAGACGCACGACGTCTGGACCTTCACCCGCCCGCTCAAGAGCGGCGACCCCGACTGGAAGCTCGCCGACACCGACGAGGCGTGAGGTTGGGACTCATATTCCTATCGTCACCCCAGCGAAAGCTGGGGTCTCTGGCGATGACGCGATGCCGCTCGAGATCCCAGCTTTCGCTGGGATGACGAGTTTTGGAAATGGATCGCTTCAAGAACAACGGCTCATTTTGGTTCTCAACCTAAGGCTTCAAGTGCATTCGCCGGATTGATCGCCGCCCCGACCTTGTTTCGCAGGGGACGACCGGCCATTAGCTGTCCCCCAATCGAGTAAAGGGGTTTTGGCAATGGCCGTCGCGCGCAAGCTGATCGTGATATCCGGGCTGGCGCTGCTATTGTCGGCTTGCGGCGGACGGATCGTCCCTCCGACGGCGGGAGTGAGGCCCGTGGAGCCGGCACCAGTCCGCAAACCAACCCCCGCCAAGCCGCTGCCGCCCGTCGCCAATCCGACCATCGTTCCCGCCGGCGCCAATGCCGCCGGCGCCGGCGTCGTGGCTGGCCCCGCCATTTCCAGCCTCGGCATCGGTCAGTCGCGTGCCGCGCGCGCGCTCGCCGCGTTCCGGTTGAGCTGCCGCGAATTGGTCCGCCGCACCGATCAATCGGGGCTGACACGCGGCGCCGACTGGGCGCCTGCCTGCAACGCCGCGCAAGCGGCCAGCGATCGCGACGCCGCCGATTTCTTCGCGACCAATTTCGAGGCGATCCAGGTCGGCGACGGCAAGGCGTTCGCGACCGGCTATTACATCCCCGAAATCGCCGGATCGCGCGATCGCCGCAAGGGCTATGACGTGCCGATCTATGGTCGCCCGAGCGATCTGATCGATGTCGATCT
This sequence comes from Sphingomonas sp., assembly GCA_036383655.1. Classification (GTDB taxonomy): domain Bacteria; phylum Pseudomonadota; class Alphaproteobacteria; order Sphingomonadales; family Sphingomonadaceae; genus Sphingomonas. The sequence continues at coordinate 5,408 of DASVNU010000446.1, forward strand.
GGGCAAATTCTCCGACGCGCTCAAGGGCAAGTCGATCCGTGGCCGCGTCGAGGGCAAGAATTTCATCCCCTATTACGACCGCACCCAGATCGAGAGTGGCGCGATGACCCAGGCGCCGGTCATCGCCTGGGCGGCCGATCCGGTCGCGCTATTCTTCCTCCAGGTCCAGGGATCGGGCGAATTGCGCCAGCCCGACGGGTCGACCATCCGCATCGGTTACGACAGCCAGAACGGCCGCGATTACACCGGGATCGGCGCGCTGATGCGCGATCGCGGGATGCTCCAGCCGGGGCATGCGACGATGCAGGACATCGTCGCCTGGCTGCGCGCACATCCCGACGAAGGGCGCGACGTGATGCGCGCCAACAAGAGTTACGTCTTCTTCCGCCTGCTCGACGGCCCGCCGCTCGGCGCGATGGGCCTGCCGGTGACCGGCGGCGTGACGATTGCGAGCGATCCCAAATTCATCCCGATGGGCGCGCCGGTCTTCCTGTCGATGGACCGTACCGACGCCACCGGGCTGTGGATCGCGCAGGATACCGGCGGCGCGATCAAGGGCGCCAATCGCGTCGACACTTTCTGGGGCGCGGGCAAGGAAGCCGAGGCGATCGCCGGCGGCATGTCGGGGCGCGGCACCGCGTTCCTGCTGGTGCCGTTGGGCACCGCCGCGCGCCTGCGGGGAGGCGGCGGTGGAACGACGCCTCAGCGCTGAGGAGCGCGCGCTGTGGGCGCGGGTGATGGCGACGGTGAAGCCGATGCCGGGCCGCGAGCCGATAAAGCCCCTCCCCTTCAGGGGAGGGGTTGGGGTGGGGG
>DASVNU010000447.1:0-2041 GCA_036383655.1 Sphingomonas sp.
CGCGCCGTTCACCGGCGACGTCGCGATCAAGGGCGACAAGATCGTCGCGGTCGGTCCCAGCCTGAAGATCGCCGCCGCGCGGACGATCGACGCGACCGGCATGATCGTCGCCCCGGGCTTCATCGACCCGCACACCCATGCCGGCCCCTGGCTCGCCTCGGCCGATGCGAAGACGCGGTTGGTCCCGGCGTTCCTGCTCCAGGGCGTGACGACCGCGTTCATCGGCAATGACGGCGGCGGCGGCACCAACGTCGCGGCGACGCTGGCGACACCCAAGACCAAACCCGTCGGTCCCAATTTCGTCACCTATGTCGGCTTCGGCGCGATCCGTAGCCAGGTGATCGGCGGCGCCAACCGCGCGCCGACCCCGGCCGAGCTCGCCAAGGAAAAGGCGCTGGTCGCCAAGGGCATGTGCGAAGGCGCGATCGGCTTTTCGACCGGCCTGTTCTACGCGCCGCAGAGTTTCTCCAAGACCGACGAAGTGATCGCGTTGTCGCAGGAAGCCGCCAAGCGCGGCGGCTATTACGACAGCCATATCCGCGACGAATCGAGCTACACCGTCGGCCTCGCCGCCGCGATCGACGAAGCGATCGAGATCGGCAAGGCGACCGGCATGCCGATCCATATCAGCCACATCAAAGCGCTCGGCGTCGACGTCCAGGGCATGGCGCCGGCGATCATCGCCAGGATCGACGCCGCGCGCGCCGCCGGGGTCAACATCACCGCCAGCCAATATCCCTGGTCGGCATCGGGCACGAGCCTGGTCGCGTCGCTGATTCCGCTCTGGGCGCAGGACGGCGGCACCGCGGCGCTGATCAAGCGGTTCGACGATCCCAGCCTCACGCAGAAGCTGCACGACGGCATCGCCGAGAATATGCGCAAGCGCGGCGGCCCGCATTCATTGCTGATCACCGAGGGACAATGGCGCGGCAAGCGGCTCGACGAGATCGCGGCGGCGATGAAGACCGACCCGATCTCGGCGGCGATCGCCGCGATCCGGGTGCACGATGCCGGCGTCGTGTCGTTCAACCAGAGCGAGGCCGATATCGCCGCCTTCATGAAGCAGCCCTGGGTGATGACCGACAGCGACGCGTCGAGCGGCCACCCGCGCGTCTGGGGCACGTTCGCGCGCAAATATGCCAAATATGTCGTCGCGGATAAGGTGATCAGCCTGCGCGAGTTCATCGAGCGCAGCTCGTCGGTCACCGCCAAATGGTTCGGACTGACCGGGCGCGGCGAATTGAAGCCGGGCGCGTTCGCCGACGTCGTGGTGTTCGATCCCAAGACCTATGCCGCGCAGGCGACCTATGAGCAGCCGACGCTCCCCGCGACCGGCGTGAAGACCGTCGTCGTCAACGGCAAGGTCGCGGTCGACAATGGCAAGCTCACCGGCGCCGCCGCGGGTCGCGCGCTTCCGCATGTGCCGACGGCTGGGACTTGCGGTTGAAGAACAGACCCTCACCCTTCCCACCCGGCTGCGCCGGGCGGGCCCCTTCCCTCTCCCGCATGCGGGAGAGGGAGGGAGCGCCGAAGGCGCGGAAGGGTGAGGGTCTGTGAACCCCCTCCGCCACTGGTTCGCCATCCCCTTGTGGCAACGCGTCGTCGGCGCGCCGATCCTCGGCGTCATCTTCGCGCTCGTCTGGCCGGCGGGCGCGCCATACGTCCAATTCATCGGCGACCTGTTCGTCCGCGCGATCCGCATGCTGGTCGCGCCGATCGTGCTGGTGACGATCGCCGCCGGCATCACCAGCCTGGCCGACCCGAAGAAGCTCGGCAGCCTGGGCGTCCGCACGATCGGGCTGTTCGCCGCGACCACGGCGATCGCGGTGTCGGTCGGCATGCTGGTCGCGACCGTGATCCGCCCCGGCGCGGGCGCTCCGCTCGGCACCGCCGCACCGCACGCGCTCGGCACACCGGTCACGCCCTATGATCAGCTGATCGGCATCATCCCACTCAACATCGCCGACGCGCTCGCCAAGGGCGACATGCTCGCCCTCATCTTCGTCGCGATCCTGTTCGGGGTCGGCACCGTGCTGACCGG
>DASVNU010000448.1:0-2955 GCA_036383655.1 Sphingomonas sp.
CCCTTGGCGCGGGCATGGGTGACGTAATCGAGCCGCAGCACGTCGATCGCGCTCGACCGCATCATGCGGATGAGAACGCCACTTTCCGAGATGGTCAGCGTCACGATCGGCAGGATCAGGAACAGCATCGCCCCCCACGGATCCTCCGAGAAGGGAACATAGCCGACCACCGGCAGCCAGTGCAGCCACACGCCGAACACCAGCAACAGCAACAGTCCGAGCCAGAAGCTCGGCACCGCGAGGATCAGGCTCGCCCCGCTCATCACCGCGAGATCGAGCGCGCTGCCGCGGCGCCACGCCGCGACCGTCCCCGCCGCGATCGCGATCAGGGTCGCCAGGCCGACCGAGATCAAAACCACCACGCCGGTCGTCTCTGCGCGCGTGATCAGCAAGGTCGAGACCGGCTCGCCGGTCGTGATCGAGGTGCCGAGATCACCGCTGAAGACATGCCCCAGCCAGGTCGCGAACTGGACATAGACCGGCTTGTCGAGCCCGAGCTCGGCATGGAGCGCCGCGACCGCCGCCGGATCGGCGCCTTCGCCGAGCATGATCTGCGCGGGATCGCCGGGGATCAGCCGGACGAGGAAGAATACCATCAACGCGACGATGATCAGCGTCGGGATCGCGAGCAGCAGCCGGCGGATGATGTACGAGATCATCGCGCACCTTCCGACGCAGTATTGGCCAGCCCGACGTTCCACAGCCGCTGGGTCTGCGCCGACCAGCTGCGATAGCCCGTGACCGGCGTGCGCAACGCCGTCACGCGACGCGTATTGTAGAGGACGATCGCCGGCACTTCGCTGCGAAATTGCGCCTCGAGCTGATCGAAGATCTTCTGCCGCCCGGCACGATCGCCGGTCACCACCGACTGGTGGAGCAGATCGATCGCTTGCGGCGAATTCCACACCTTGCGCGGATCGGTCGCGCGATCGCCGATCAGCACGCCGAACATCTGCGACGCGTCCATCCGCGCCGAAAAGCCGAACATCGTCGCCTGATAATCGCCGCTCGAATAACGCGCGAACTGGGTCGCCCAGTCGAGGCTGACGATCTGGATATTGATCCCGGCATCGCGCGCCATCGCCTGGACCAGGATCGCGGCGTCGTACATTTCGGGCGGGCTGTGGCTGGTCATCAACTCGATCGGCTCACCGCGATATCCCGACGCCTTCACCAGCGCGCGCGCGGTGGCGAGATCGCGCTTGACCAGCACGCGCTCGGCCGGTCCGTAAAAGGCGTTGGCGGCCGGGATTGGCGAGCTGTCGGGAACGCCGGTGCCGTGCGTCACCACCCGCGTCAGTGCCGCCACGTCGAGGCTGAGCGACAGCGCGCGCCGCAACCGGATGTCGCGCAGCACCGGCGCGCCGGTCTGCAGCAGGATGCCGTAAAAGTCCGCCGACATCGCCGAATCCTGCTTGATCCCGGGCGCCCCCGCGATCGTGCCGAGCTCATTGGGCGCCAGCGCGTCGAGCACGTCGAGGCTGCCGCGCAGCAGCGCCGCGCTCGCCGCCGAGCCATCGGGGATCACCGAGAAGCGCACTCGCTCGACCAGAGCGTGCTTGCCGCCGGCATTGCCGTCGGTCCCACCCGGCAAGGGCCGATAGCCATCATATTTGATCAGATCGACATATTGGTTGTGCCGCCATTCGCCCCAGCGAAACGGCCCGGTCCCGATCGGATATCGCCAAATGCCGTCGGGCCCGACCGAGGCGCGGTGAGTGATCCCGGTGCTCCCGCAATCGAGCCGGGCCAGCGTCGCGAGGAACAGCGGCGCCGGGCGATCGAGCATGATGTCGACCGTGTCGCGGTCAGGCGTGTCGATCGCGGTGACCGCCGCGATCCCCTTGGCGCTCAGGTCCGACTTGCAGCGCCAATGGCTGTCGGGCGCGAGATAGCGGTCGAGCGACCATTTGACGTCGGCCGAGCTCAGCGGCGCGCCATTGTGGAAGCGGATGCCGCGGCGGAGCGCGAAGCGATAGGTGCGACCGTCGGGCGACACGGTCCAGCCGCTCGCCAGCATCGGACCGACCGACCCGTCCTCGCGCAGCGCGACCAGCCCCTCGACGACATGGAGCAGCACCGCATCGGTATTGGCGTCGCGCTTCATCCCCGGATCGGACGAGGCGATGTCAGCATTAAGCCGCGCGCGCAGCATCGATCCGGGCGGTGGCGGCGCCTTGGGGTGCACGAACGCCAGGCCAAGTCCGACGCCGGCCGCGATCAGGATCAGGCCGGCGATCGTCTTACGCATCGGCGGTCGGTCGCTCCGCATCGGCCGACGCATCGGCGGCGAGCGTGTAGCGGACATAATCGGCGCCGGCGTGCGGCATCATCGCCACCTGCATCTCACCCAGCGCGGGCTGCATCAGGAACGACGCCACGGTCGCGGTGTGGCCGGTGACGGTGGAGGCGCGCGGCGGCACGCAGATCGACAGCGGCGCGCCCGCGCTATCGAGCAACACCCCCCTCACCTCATCGAGCCCGATCCGCCGATGCGGCGCGAGCAACCGCTCGGCGCGCTGCTGTCGCCAATAACTGCACGGTGAGTCGGGAATCCCGGTCTCGCGCAGTTTGACGAGCGCCGCCGGGCTGAGCCAATGGTTGCTGTGGACGAGCAGGCCATCGCGCGGTTCTACCACGAAAGTCTCGTCCGGCGCGCATTCGAGGTCGTGGACGATGCCGGTCGGCGCATGGCTGATCGCGATATTGTTCGAGGCCGATTTGGGCGTGGCATAGGCCGCGCCGAACGCCAGCGAGGGATTGTCCTGTTGCAGCACCTTGCGCCGGATCAGCGCGAGCGGCACGCCCAGGTTGCGATAGTCGCGCTCGCATTCGAGGTAATTGCCGGTGATCGCGATGCCGATGCTGTTGAACCCGAACCGCGCCAACCCGCCCGCTTCGGTGAAGGTCAGCATGTCGGGGCCGTCATCGTTCCTGATGCGCAGAATGATACAG
>DASVNU010000449.1:0-3770 GCA_036383655.1 Sphingomonas sp.
GCTGGCTGATACTACGCGTCCGCCTTTGGGCGGACGTCGCCCCTATAATATGCTCTCGCCACCGCGAATTCGACCGCTTCGGTCATCGCGTCGCGCGCCTGACCCGAGGAGAAGCCGGCGATCGCATCGATCGCGCGCTGGCCATAATGGCGCGCGCGCGCCAGCGTATCGTCGATCGCGCGCGTCGTGCGGACCAGGTCGACCGCATGCGCGAAATCCTCGTCCGAGGCGCGATGCCCCATGATCGCGTCCTTCCAGAACTTGCGATCCTCTTCGTCGCCGCGCGCATAGGCCAGGATCACCGGCAACGTGACCTTGCCCTCGCGGAAATCGTCGCCGGTTTCCTTGCCCATCGTGCCGGCGTCGGAAACATAGTCGATCGCATCGTCGACCAGTTGGAACGCTATGCCGAGGTTGCGACCGAACGCGTCGAGCGCCGCTTCCTCGCTTTCGGGCCTTTCGGCGACCACTGCGGAAATGCGGCACGCGGCGGCGAACAGCGCGGCGGTCTTGGCGCCGATGATGTCGAGATAGCGCTCCTCGCCCAGATCGACGCGGCGCGCGGCGGTCAATTGGTCGACTTCGCCCTCGGCGATCACCGCGCTGGCATTGCTGAGGATCTTGAGCACCTTGAGGCTGCCGTCCTCGACCATCAGTTCGAACGCGCGGCTGAACAGGAAGTCGCCGACCAGGATCGACGCGGGATTGCCCCAGATCAGGTTCGCGGTACGCCTGCCGCGGCGCAGGTCGCTGCCGTCGACGACATCGTCGTGGAGCAAGGTCGCGGTGTGGATGAACTCGACCGCCGCCGCCAGGCGATGGTGGCGGTTGCCGGTATAGCCGAGCAGCCGCGCGCTCGCGAGCGTCAGCATCGGGCGCATGCGCTTGCCGCCGCCCGCGATCAGATGACCGGCAAGCTCCGGAATCAGTGGGATATCCGACTGCATGCGGTCGAGGATCACCGCATTGACCAGGTTCATGTCCGACGCGACCAGCTGCATCATCGGCTCGAGGCTGGGCTGCGGCCGGGTCGGATCGAGGCGATAGATCGTGGCGCTCATCTCATCCCCGGCTCTGGCGGAGAGGGGCGCGGAAGGCAAGCACGGGTTGCGCTCCCGGGCATGGATGCGCAGAAGGCCGCCACGAATCGAGGGAGCCGCCAGATGAGCGACGACGTGCTGGACGCCTATCGCAGCAGCATCGACAATATCGATGCCGCGCTGATCCACATGCTCGCAGAGCGGTTCAAGGTCACCCAGGCGGTCGGCCGCTACAAGGCGCAGGCCGGGTTGCCGCCGGCCGATCCCGGCCGCGAGGAGCGCCAGATCGCCCGACTGCGCAAGCTGGCCGAGGAAGCGCGGCTCGATCCGGAGTTTTCGGAGAAGTTCCTGCGCTTCATCATCGACGAGGTGATCCGCCACCATGAACGGTTGCGGGACGAGGCTTAGGGCGATCGCCCTTTCTCCCTGTCGATCTGGCCCGAACCGACGAAAAGGTGTAAAAGCGCGACGCGGCGCGACCCCATGCCGGAAGCAGAGCAAAGGCGCGCCGGGGGAGAGGATGCGGTGCATGGTTTTCACGCATCGGAAAGCCAGTGCAGCTATGGCCTGACGATGCATCTCGTCAGCTTCGCGCTGGCCGGGATCATCCTGGGTATCGTGCTGTTGATCCGGTAAGCGGATCGCTCAGGCGGCGAGTTCCTCGCCGGGCAATATCTCGGTGTCGATCTGCGCCTGCATCGGCGCGACATAGCGCGCGCCCCGGATGGTGCCGTCGAACAACTCGTCCACCGCCTCGACAAGATCGGCGGGCATCGTGACCGTCGCCGCCCCGACATTCTCTTCGAGATGCGCGATGCTGCGCGTGCCGGGGATCGGGACGATATGGTCGCCGCGCGCCAGCACCCAGCCGAGCGCGAGCTGCGCGGACGTCATCCCGGCATCGCCGGCGAGCGCGTCGAACCGGGCGACCAGCGCGAGATTGTGGCGCAGATTATCGCCGAGGAAGCGCGGCATGTGCAGGCGGATGTCGCCCGGCTCATAGCCGTCGTCGCGCACCCCGCGCGCCAGCATCCCGCGCGCGACCGGCGAGAAAGCGACGAAGCCGATGCCGAGTTCGCGGCATGCGTCGAGCACGGCGACTTCGGGATTGCGCACGATCGCCGAATATTCGCTCTGTACCGCCGCGATCGGGTGGACCGCCTGCGCGCGGCGGATCGTTGCGGCGCCCATTTCGCTGAGGCCGATCGCGCCGATCTTGCCCGCCTCGACCGCACGCTTCAATTCGCCGACCGACTCCTCGACCGGCACCTGCCTGTCGAGACGGTGCAGGTAATAGAGGTCGATATGGTCGGTCCCCAACCGCGCCAATGCGCCGTCGAGCGTGCGGCGGATCGATTCGGGGCGGCCGTCGAGCACGCGCTTGCCGTCGATCGCATCGAGCACGCATTTGGACGCCAGCGTGAATTCGGCGCGGCGACGCATCACCGCGCTGCCGACCAGTCGCTCATTTGCGCCCATGCCGTAGAGCGCCGCGGTGTCGAGCAAGGTGACACCGAGGTCGAGCGCGCGATTGAGCAACGCGGCGCCCTCTTCGTCGCTGGGCCGCGTGCCGTAAGCGTGGCTGAGGTTCATGCAGCCGAGCCCGATCGCCGAGACGGTGAAGGGGCCCAGCCGTCGGGTGGGGAGAGTCATGCCGATTCGCTTTCGGGGAGGAGCAGGTCATCGGTCACTATCGCCGCGACCGTGCGCTGGCGAGGCTCGCGGACACGGAAGATCAGCAAGACGATCGCGAGGCACAGGAAGCCGAACGACAGCCACAATACCGGCGGATAGCCGAGCTTCCACGCCATCAACCCGCCGAGCAGCGGCCCGATCGCCGAGATCGTACCCTCGATCGTGGTCGACAAAGCGAGCCGCATCGCGATGTCGGCGCGCTCGCCGAATTCGAGCACCATCGTCTGCTGGCTCATCTGATAGCCGCAATTGCCCGCCCCCAGGCAACAGAACGAGGCAAAGACCGCCCAGGGATGGTGGACCGTCAGCAACAGGGCGATCCCGCCTGCCCAGAGCGCCGCCGCCAGGGTGAAGGTCGAGCGATAGCCGGTACGATCACCGAGATGGCCCCAGGCGAGGTTCGAGACCGTATCGGCGCCGAGATAGGCGAGCGACAATTCGCCGATGACGATCCCCGACAGGCCGAGCTGGGTGCCGGCATAGAGGATGTAGAATGGCGCGCCGATCCGCGCGCAGACGCAGCACGCCTCGGCCAGGATGAACCAGCGATAGCCGCGATCCTCGAGCAGGGTCGGGAAGGTCTTTACCCGATCCACGAAGCGCATCGGCGAACGCACCATTGGCGGGATCGGCTCGACCATGCGCAGTTGGAGCACGGTCAGCCCCATGCTGGTGAGGACGAAGGCGAGGAAGAAAGTGGTGGCATAGCCGTTGCCGAACACATCGTTCTGAATCAGCCAGCGTCCGGCGACATAGGATAACGCCGCCGCGATCAGCCCGCCGGTGATGTTGCGATATGCCTGCAACCGCCCGCGGCGATGGATCGGGATCACCTTCGCCATCAGCATCTGGAAGGCGACGCGCTGGGTCCCATTGAACGCGCCGAGCAGGAAGAACAGGCCGAGCGTGACGAGCAGCAGCGCCTCGCCGCGCAGAAACCAGCCGGCGAGCGCCAGGCCCAGGATCATCACCCGCATCATCGTGCCCGCGCGAATCGAATAAGGCAGGATGCGCTGCTTGGTCTCGAACCGCGAC
>DASVNU010000450.1:0-3050 GCA_036383655.1 Sphingomonas sp.
GACGACGACGTGCCTGACGGTGTTGCTGGCAGGATGCAGCAAATCCGAGAGCGACCGGGCCCACGATCCGAACGGATATTCGGCGACAGCCAACACAGCCGACGTTGCGGGCGCCGCGCCCGCGGGCCGTGCGTCGCCCTCGGAGGCTACGAATGTCGCGCCTGCCTCGCCATCGCTGGCCATTGTTCCACCCAGCGATGTCGCACCGGGAGTAAACGTCACCGCCGCGCCGGGCGTCGCGTTCAACTATTCTTATGCGTTCCGGCTGCCGGCACAGAACGTCAAGGATGCACAGGAGGCGCACGCCTCGGCGTGCGAGAAGCTCGGACCGCAGCGCTGCCGGATCACCGGCATGCTCTACCGGCTGATCGGCGAAAACAACATCGTCGGCGCAATCCAGTTCAAGCTCGACCCGGCGCTTGCCCGCGCGTTCGGCAAACAGGGCATCGACGCGGTCATCAAGGCCGACGGCAAGCTGGTCGATGCCGAGATTACCGGGACCGACGCTGGCGCCGCGATCAAGAACCTCGACGTACAGCGCCAACAAGCCGAGACCGAAGAGCAACGGCTCGACCGCCAACTCGCGCGCAGCGACCTCAAGCCGGTCGAGCGTTCCGAATTGCAGCGCCAGCGCGCCGCACTGGCCGCGCGGCTGCAGGACGTGAAGACCGAAACGGGCAATCAGGAGGAATCGCTCGCCACCACCCCGGTCAGCTTCCGCTATGAATCGGGCGCAGCGGTCCGCGGGTTCGACGGCAGCGCGCCGATCACCAGCGCGGGCAACATCTTCCTCGATTCGGCGCAAGTGACGCTTGGCGTCGTGCTGACCGTCCTCGCTGCACTGGCCCCGCCGGGCGTGATCCTGCTGATCGGCTTCCTGATCTGGCGCCGCTTCCGGCCACGCAAGCGGGTCGACGCCGACGCGGCCTGATTGCGCGCTGGCACCGGTTCCGATATAGACTTGTTGCTTCCCGCCCCGGCGCGCCACCCGCGTTGCCGGGGCGATCATTTCATGAAGGTAAGCGCCGAATATGGCACGCCGCCGCCAGATCTACGAAGGCAAGGCCAAGATCCTGTACGAGGGTCCCGAGCCGGGCACGCTGATCCAGTATTTCAAGGACGATGCGACCGCGTTCAACGCGCAGAAGAAGGGCACGATCAGCGGTAAGGGCGTGCTCAACAACCGCATTTCCGAGCACATCTTCACCTTGCTCGGCATGATCGGGGTGCCGACGCACTTCATCCGCCGCCTCAACATGCGCGAACAGCTGATCCGCCAGGTCGAGATCGTGCCGATCGAGGTGGTGATGCGCAACGTCGCCGCCGGCTCGCTGTCGAAGCGGCTTGGGATCGAGGAAGGCGTCCAGCTGCCACGCACGATCATCGAATATTATTACAAGGATGACGCGCTCGGCGATCCGATGATCACCGACGAGCATATCGCGGCGTTCGGCTGGGCCAGCCAGGAAGAGATGCACGACATCGCCGACTTGGCGATCCGCACCAACGATTTCCTGTGCGGCCTGTTCGCGGGGATCGGCATCCGCCTGGTCGACTTCAAGATGGAATTCGGGCGGATCTGGGACAATGATTACAGCCGCATCATCCTGGCCGATGAGATCAGCCCGGACGGTTGCCGGCTGTGGGACATGGTGACCAACGAAAAGCTCGACAAGGATCGCTTCCGCCGCGACCTCGGCGGCGAAGTCGAGGCCTATCAGGAAGTCGCGCGGCGGCTGGGGTTGATGCCCGAGGGCGCCGACGGCGCGGTGCTCGACCTCGAAACGCATCGCCTGAACCGGGGCAAATAAGCGCGCTTTGCAGCTTCGCTGGATCGGCACCTCCCTCCGCAGCCATTCCAACGATGCTGCGCATCGCCGGAACCTTGGGCTGCTCCGCCCGCTCCTCCCGGCCTGCCATAGAATACCCTAGTTGGGAGGCCGGGTGGGGGAGCGGGCCGGTGCCGCGATCGTTTCATCAGAACGCGTCAGCTCTTGACCCTGAATCCGCAGATGATGCCGAAGATGAAGGACGAGGCGAGCGAGAGCTGAATCCAGCCCGCGGTGTCGGTCCAGCCGAAATACTGTCCACCGAAGGTGAACAGCGCGATGAACATCACTATTGCCAGTCCGGCCATGTCCGAACCCCCTAAACAGGCAGGCGCGACTCCTTGGCGAGTCGCCCGCTGGACGAAACGCTGCGCTTCGCGGGTAAACGAAGTGTAAAACTTGCGGCGAACCGCAGGCGCGGCCATAGGGGCGCCGACTCCGTTCCATCCAGGAAAGCGCCGCTCCATGAAGGTCCGCCCATGAAGGTTCGCATTGTCGTCACCCTCAAGCCCGGGGTGCTCGACCCGCAAGGCAAGGCGATCCACAAGTCGCTCGAAGGCCTGGGTTTTGGCGGCGTCAACGACGTCCGCGCCGGCAAGGTGATCGAACTCGACGTCGCCGATTCGGTGACCGACGACGAGCTCGACGGCATGTGCCGCAAGCTGATCGCCAATACGGTGATCGAGAATTATCGGATCGAAGCGTCGCCAGAAAAAGTGGGAACCGGTTTTTCGTCCGGCGACGCGACCGCAAAGGACGCGCGATGACCGCCGCCGTCATCGTCTTTCCGGGATCGAATTGCGATCGCGACCTGGCGGTGGCGATCGAGTCGATCATGGGCCGCAAGCCGCACATGGTGTGGCATGCCGAAACAGAATTACCCGCGGGCACCGATCTGATCGCGTTGCCGGGCGGATTTTCCTATGGCGACTATCTGCGATCGGGCGCGATCGCCGCGCGGTCGCCGGTGATGCGCGCGGTAGTCGATGCCGCCGAGCGCGGCGTGCCGGTGCTGGGCGTGTGCAACGGCTTCCAGGTACTGACCGAGACCGGGCTGCTGCCCGGCGCGCTGATGCGCAACGCAGGCCTCAATTTCGTGTGCCGCGACGTCGAATTGTCGGTCGAGAACGCGCAGTCCGCCTTCACCAGCCGCTATGCCGCGGGTGAGACGATCCTGATCCCGGTCGCGCATCATGACGGCAATTACACCGCGGATGCCGA
>DASVNU010000451.1:0-3793 GCA_036383655.1 Sphingomonas sp.
CTTGGCCTCGGTCAGGCCGACGCTGGCGATCTGCGGGTGGCAATAGGTGCAGCCCGGGATGTTCAGCGGATCCATCGCGTGCGGATGCTTGCCGGCGATCGCCTCGACCGCGATCACGCCTTCGTGGCTCGCCTTGTGCGCGAGCCAGGGCGGCTGCGTCACGTCGCCGATCGCGTAGAGACCATCGACATTGGTCTTGCACATGCCGTCGGTGACGATGTGGCCGCGATCGGTCTTCACGCCGAGCTCTTCCAGCCCGATATTCTCGGTGTTGGGCAGAATGCCGATCGCGACGATGACGTGGCTGAAGTCGGCGGTGGTGACCTTGCCGTCCTTGTCCTTGATCGATGCCTTCACGCCGCCGGCCGAGACATCGAGCTTGTCGACCCCGGCCTTGGTCATGATCGTCATGCCCTGCTTCCTGAGCGCTTTCTCGAGGAAGGCGGAGACGTCGGCATCCTCGACCGGGACCACGCGATCGAGCATCTCGACCACCGTCACCTCGGCGCCCATGTCCTTGTAGAAGCTCGCGAACTCGATGCCGATCGCGCCCGAGCCGATAACCAGCAGCTTGGTCGGCATCTCGCTCGGCGTCATCGCGTGGCGATAGGTCCAGACGCGCTTGCCGTCGGCCTTGGCGAACGGCAGGTCGCGGGCGCGCGCGCCGGTCGCGACGATGATGTTCCTGGCGGTCAGGTCGGTTGTCTTGCCGTCCTCGGCGGTGACGGTCAGCTTGCCCTTCCCGGTCAGCTTGCCGGTGCCCATGTGAACGGTGATCTTGTTCTTCTTCATCAGGTGCGTGACGCCCTGATTGAGCTGCTTGGCGACGCCGCGCGAGCGTTTGACCACCGCGTCGAGGTCGGCGCTGATCTTGTCGGCGACCAGCCCGTAATCCTTGGCGTGCTGCATGTAATGATAGATTTCGGCCGAGCGCAGCAGCGCCTTGGTCGGGATGCAGCCCCAATTGAGGCAGATGCCGCCGAGCAATTCGCGCTCGACGATCGCGGTCTTGAGCCCGAGCTGCGCCGCGCGGATCGCCGCGACATAGCCACCGGGTCCGGAACCGAGGACGATGAGATCATAGGGTTCAGACACTGGGGAGGTCCTTGCTTAATATCGACAGGGAATATGGGAAGCAGGAAGGCATCAGGCCACCGCCTGACGAACATCGCCGAGGCCGACGAACACGAAGCGGCCTTCCGCGACCTTGGCCATCGCCTCGCCATGGCGGTCGCGTTTCCAGGCCTGGGTGGCGATGGTCAGCGAGGTACGCCCCTCGCCCACCACTTCGGCCCAGACCGACAATTCGTCACCGATATCTGCCGGTGCCAGGAACTTGAAGCCGTCTGCCGCCACGACGGGCGCGCGCTTGCCGGTGCGGCGCGACGCCAGGCTGCCGCCGGCCAGCGACATCTGGCCGAACAGCCAGCCGACGAACGCGGTGCCATAGGGATTGGCGTCGGCGGCCATCACCGTCACGCGGATGTCGGGCATGCGCTCGGGCGGAGAGAGCGGCGCGTCGGTCATTCGACGATCACCGGGCGCGGTTTGCGGTCCTGATCGATCGCGACGAAGGTGAAGCGCGCCTCGGTCACCTTGCGATGGTCGTCGCGGTGGCGATCGCGCGCCCAGCATTCGACGTCGATCGTCATCGATGTGCGCCCGACCCTGGCCAGTTGCGCATAGACCGAAACCTCATCGCCGATATGGACAGGCGAATGGAATTGCATCCCGTCCATCGCGATGGTGACGGCGCGGCCGTGCGAGTGGCGCGCGGCGACCAGCCCGGCGGCCGAATCCATCAGGCTCATCAGCCAGCCGCCGAAAATGTCGCCATAGGCATTGGCGTCGGCGGGCATCGCGGTGACGCGAATCGCGGGCTCGCGCGCCGGCGGGGTGAGCGAGGCGGCAGCGCTCACGCGTCGCGTCGCCCGGCGTGATCGGCTCGCCAAGACACGAGGAACGGCTTGAACCCGAACCCGATCACGAATGCCATCGCGACCAGGCCGATCGGCCAGATCGTCTCCCCGCCCTGCGGATAACCCCAAGCCGCCATCGCGGTGATGAGGTAGGTCACGATCGCGCTGGCGACCATGTAACATGCCTCGGCAAGGGTCCGCGCGGACATCGCTTGCGCCTCAGGCAAGCATGCCGAGCGGTGCTTCGATCAGCGCCTTGAACGCCTGCATCAGCTCGGCGCCGTCGGCCCCGTCGATCGCGCGGTGATCGAAGCTGCCGGTCGCCGACATCACGGTGGCGACGCCGAGCGCATCGTCGATCACATAGGGGCGCTTCTCACCAGCGCCGATCGCCATGATCATCCCCTGCGGCGGGTTGATCACCGCTTCGAACTGCTTGATGCCGAACATGCCCATGTTCGAGATCGAGGCGGTGCCGCCCTGATATTCCTCGGGCTTGAGCTTGTTGTCGCGGGCCCGCGCGGCAAGATCCTTCATCTCGGTCGAGATCGCCGCGACACCCTTGGTGTCGGCATGCGTGATGATCGGCGTGATCAGGCCCGATGGAGTCGAGACCGCGACCGAGATGTCGGCGCGCTGGAAGCTGATCAGCTGATCGGGCGTGAACATCACGTTGCACTTCGGTACCTGGATCAACGAGGCGGCGAGCGCCTTGATCAGCAGGTCGTTGACAGAGAGCTTCACGCCGCGCGGCTCGAGGCTCTTGTTGAGGTCGGCACGGAGCTTGAGCAGCGCGTCGAGACGGATATCGACCGTCAGGTAGATGTGCGGGACCTGCTGCTTCGATTCGGTCAGGCGGCGCGCGATCGTCTTGCGCACGTTCGACAGCTTGGTCGCCTCGTGCGGGATGTCCGGAATCGCGGCGGGCTTGGCCGGTGTCGGCGCAGCGGCAGCTTCGGCCGGGGCGGCAGCGGTGGCCGGCGCGGCGCCGGGCTTGGCGCCCTCGACATCGGCACGAACGATGCGTCCGTTCGGACCCGAGCCAGTGACCGACGCGATGTCGACGCCCTTTTCGGCAGCGATGCGGCGGGCAAGCGGGCTCGCCTTGACGCGATCGCCCGATGTGGCCGGCGCAGGTGATGGCGCGGGGGCGACGGGAGCCGCAACGGGCGACGGCGCGGGTGCGGGTGCGGGTGCCGCTTCGGCCTTGGGAGTGTCCGCTTTCGCCGCTTCAGCCTTGGGCGCCGCCTTGGCCGCCGTTGCGTCTTCGCCCTCGACGGCCAGGATCGCGATGACCTGACCGACCTTTACATTGTCGGTGCCTTCGGGAACGACGATCTCGGTGATCGTGCCTTCGTCGACGGCTTCGAACTCCATCGTCGCCTTGTCGGTTTCGATCTCTGCCATCAGGTCGCCCGACTTGACGGTATCACCGGCCTTGATCAGCCATTTCGCCAGCGTGCCCTCCTCCATCGTCGGGGAAAGCGCGGGCATCTTGATCTCGATGGGCATTCTGCGTCCTCTCGGGCGTCCTGGGGAGGCGGACTAGGAAGCGGCTCCTTCGCGCCCGACACGCTCCGGGTCAAGACCGAGGCGCTTGCGCGAGCGCGCGTTCCGCGTCACCTATCGCACGAACGAGGGGAGCCGCGCCCAAATGCGCATCTATCTGGTGGTGGTCGACGACAGTCCCGAAGCCGAGGTCGCGTTGCGCTTCGCCGCCCGGCGCGCGGTCAAGACCGGCGGCGGCGTCGAGATACTGTCGATCATGGAACCGCAGGAATTCATCGCCTTTGGCGGCGTCCAGGCGACGATCGAGGCCGAAGCCCGCCAGCACGCCGAAGCGATCATCGCCGGCGCGGCGGGTACTCTGTTCG
>DASVNU010000452.1:0-2001 GCA_036383655.1 Sphingomonas sp.
CGACCATCGTCTTGCCGCTGCCGTCGGTGATCGTGAAGCGGTCGCCATAGACCTCCGCCACCTTGCCGCGCACCGTCACCAGCGCGCCGTCGCGCTGCGCCAGCGACGCGATCGCGACGGGCCGGATCGGCGCCACCTCGATCCCGGGCCGGGTCAGCCCGACCGCGCCGGCCCCGCCGACGGCACCCGCAGCGAGCAGCGCCGCGCCGCCGATCCATATCACCGCCGAGCGGCCCATCAGATTTTTCATATCGACCATCGTTCGAACTCCTTCATGATTGCGATGGTCCCGAGTCGTAGCGACACGCCGACACGCCCCGCTGAACCCCGCGGTTCAGTTTCGGTTTAAGCGTGTGCGATAGCTCAACGGGCGAAAGGGACGACGATGCGCATCCTGCTGGTCGAGGACGATGCCGATCTGGCCGCCGCGATCCTGCGCGCGCTGCGGGCGGAGAATTTCGCGGTCGATCACGCCGCGAACGGCGAGGACGGCGCGCATCTCGGCGATACCGGCCAATATGACGCGGCGGTGCTCGACCTCGGCCTGCCGATCAAACCCGGGATATCCGTGCTCAACGAATGGCGCGCCGCCGGGCGCACCCTGCCCGTCCTGATCCTGACCGCGCGCGATGGCTGGTCGGACAAGGTCGAGGGCTTTCGCGCCGGCGCCGACGATTATCTGACCAAGCCGTTCCGCGTCGAGGAACTGGTGATGCGATTGCGCGCGCTCGCCCGCCGCGCCGCGGGCCATGCAGCACCACGTGTTACTTGTGGGCCGCTCAGCTATGATGCGCAGACCGGCCAGTTCGAGCTCGACGGGCTGCCGCTCCGCCTGACCGCGCTCGAGTGGCGCGTGCTGTCGGCGCTGATCCTGCGCAAGGAAAGCGTGATCGAGCGACTCGATTTGCTCGACCGCGTCTATGAGAACGATGCCGATCCCGATTCCAACTCGCTCGAGGTGATCATCGCGCGGCTACGGCGAAAGATCGGGCGCGACCTGATCGAGACGGTGCGTGGGCGCGGTTATCGGCTCACCGCCGATACGCCGACGACGCCGCAATGAGGCTGATGCCGCGATCGATCCGCGGGCGATTGCTCGCGCTGTCGGCCGTCGCGACCTTGCTCGCGCTGATCGTCGCGGGCGTCATGATCGGCGGCATCCTCGAACGGTTCGTCGTGCATGGCGCCGATCAGCGGCTGGACAATGAAGGCTTCGTGCTCGCCAGCCTGGTAACGCCCGCGGGGGGGATCGATCGCGCCCGCGCGGCCGAGATCGAGGCGGGTTTCGCGCCGGGCGACGTCTGGCGGATCGATACGCCGACCGGCACGCTGTCGCGCGGCGGATTGCGGCCGCTGAGCGAAGCGACGCTCGACCGCCGGCCGCCGCGCCGGCATCGCGACCACGACCACGACCGCGACATCTCGCCATGGCAACCGTTCGACAGCGGGCTGACCGATGGCGAGCCGGTGCATGGGCGCTGGCGAACCGTACTGACCGACGCGGGACCGGCGACGGTCGCGGTCGCCACGCCGCGCGAGACGATCACCCGGCCGATCCTGGGGGCGATGGCGCCGCTGATCCTCTCACTGCTGGCGCTCGGCGTCCTGCTCGCCATCGCTACGCTGGTCCAGCTGCGGCTCGGCCTGCGCCCGCTCGACCGGTTGCGCGACGACGTCGCGGCGGTACGCACCGGGCGCGCCGACCGGCTGCGGGAGGATCAGCCGGTCGAGCTCGCCCCGCTTGCCGCCGAACTCAACGCGCTGGTCGCCGACAACCAGACGGCGCTTGCCGCCGCGCGCGGGACGGCGGCCAATCTGGCTCACGGCCTGAAGACGCCGATCGCCACGCTCGCTTTGGTCGCCGGCGAGCCCGGGCGCGATCCCGATGGGCGGCTGGCGACGCTGATCGCGCGGCTCGACGCGACGGTGCGCCACCATCTCGGCCGCGCGCGCGCCAGCATCGCGAGCGCGCGCGTCGTGACGCCGATCGGCGCGGTAGCG
>DASVNU010000453.1:0-7536 GCA_036383655.1 Sphingomonas sp.
GGGCTCCAGCCGGCATTCCGCGCGCAGCCGCTGCCCTCGCAGCTTCAGGCCGATCCGCCGGCAGGCAACTCGGTCGATCTGCAGACCAGCGCGGTGTGCGGCGACGACAAGAACTGCACGACGGGCAATCCAACCAAATAACGATCGGCGGGCGTGGCGGACTTGGGTCCGGCTCGCCCGCTGCTCGGCGCTAATCGACTGACCAGCCCAACCGGCCCGCCAAGTCTGCTGCGGCGGGTTTCCAGTCGATTCCGCACGTCTCCAACCAGGCATCGTCGAAATAGGTCGATGCATAGCGATTGCCGTCGTCGCACAATATGGTGACGATCGATCCCTCGACGCCCGCCGCCGTCATCTCCTCGGCCAAGGTCGCGCACGCCCATAAATTGGTCCCGGTCGACCCGCCGCACCGGCGGCCGAGCTGTTCGCTCAACAACCGCGCCGCGGCGATGCTGCGCGCGTCGGACACGATCTCCATCCGGTCGATCACTTCGGGCACGAACGACGGCTCGACATGCGCGCGGCCGATCCCCTCGATGCGGCTGGCGCAGCGATCCAGCTTGGCGACGCTGCGGTCGGCCCAATGGCGGTGGAACACTGACCCTTCGGGATCGGCGACGCAGATCCGGGTGGCGAGCCGGCGATAGCGCCCATAGCGGCCGATCGTCGCCGACGTGCCGCCTGTGCCCGCGCCGCACACGATCCAGTGCGGGATCGGATGCTGTTCGAGCGCCATCTGGGCGAAGATCGATTCGGCGATATTGTTGTTGCCACGCCAGTCGGTCGCACGCTCGGCGAACGTGAACTGATCCATGAACACGCCGCCCAGCGTGTCGGCGAGCCGCGCTGCCTCGCCGGCGGCTTCCACCGCCTGCTCGACGAAATGCGGCCGGCCGCCGTAGAATTCGATCTCCGCGATCTTTTCCGCCGAGGTGCCGCGCGGCACCACCGCGATGAAGGCCAGCCCGAGCATGCGGGCGAAATAGGCTTCCGACACGGCGGTCGATCCGCTCGACGCCTCGACGATCGTCGTGTCGGGCCCGACCCGGCCGTTGCACAAGGCATAGAGGAACAGCGAGCGCGCCAGCCGGTGCTTGAGGCTGCCGGTCGGGTGGCTCGATTCATCCTTCAGATAGAGCTGGACGCCGGGAAACCGGGGCAACGGAATCGGGATCAAATGCGTGTCGGCCGAACGATTGTAGTCGGCCTCGATCAGCCGGACAGCTTCGTCGGCCCAGGCGCGGTCATGGGGAGGGTGGTTGGACGTCATGCGCGCGGGATCGACGCATGGCGCGCCCGCGTCAACCGTTCGCGGCGCGACGCGAGCGGTTGTTTCTGCGTTCTCTCGCGATCACGCCCGGCGCAGCACTTCGCCCGTCGCGATCACTTCCCACGCGCCGTCGCCCAGCGACCGCACCGGCTCGCCGTTCGCGAGCGCGAGGCGACGGGCGCCCGGATAGGTTCGTTCGCCCGATCCGGTCTCACGGCGGTCGACATGCTGATATTCGACCACGATCAGCGACGAGCCGTCGTCGCCGACGCAACGTGTGCGCGAAATTTCCCGTTCCATGGCTCGCGCCGTCAGGCGGGCTGGGGGAGAGTGGGGGGCATCATATCGCCCCAGTCTCCGCGCGCGCGGCCAGCAACGCGCCGATGTCGAGGCGCTTCGCCAACAGATCATCGAGCGTATAACCGTCGAGGACCGCCATGAACGCGGCGAGCGCCTCGTGGAGCGCGCCGGTCAGGCCGCAGGCGGGGGCGATCACACAAGAACCGCAATCGACCAGATCGAACCCGTCCTCGGTATGGCGGATGACCGCGCCGACATTGATCTCGGTCGCCGGGCGGCCCAGCCGGATTCCGCCGAACCGGCCGCGGACGCTCGCGACATAGCCTTCGCGGACCAGGTCGTTGACCACTTTCATCAGATGGTTCTGCGATATCCGATACGCGCCCGATATCTCCGCAATCGAGCACAGCCGATCGGGCCGCGCGCCGAGGTAGAGCAGCACCCGCATCGCATAATCGGTATAGAGCGTCAGGCGCATGCCATCTCCCGGATCGATCCGTCGCACATAATATGCATTCTTGTTGCATGTTTCAAATCGGCGCGATACATGCGTCATCAATACATGATTGGAGTGAGTCGTGGACCAGGCTGCGCAGATCGACGATGCCGCCCTCGAACGGTTGATCCCTCTCTTCTACAGCCGCGTGCGCGACGATGCCGAACTCGGCCCGGTGTTCGACGACGCGGTCGCCGACTGGCCCCAGCATCTCGACAAGCTCGTCGCCTTCTGGTCGTCGGTGATGCTGACCAGCGGGCGCTACAAGGGCAACCCGATGATCGCGCACCTCAAGCACAAGGCGCGGATCACTCCCGAATTGTTCGATCGCTGGCTCGCGCTGTGGGCGCGGACCACCGATGAGGTGATGGCGCCGGCCGCGGCCGCCGCGCTCCAGGCCAAGGCCGCGCGCATCTCCGAGAGTCTCCAGCTCGCGCTCTATTTCCGTCTCGATCCGCATTCCAAACCGGGCCGCGTCCCCGCCTAGACCGAAAGGGTAAGTGCCATGCAGACCGCACCGTTCGTTGACATCGGCGCCCATCACCAGCCGGTGGATTTCTCCGACCGCATCGCGCTCGGCTTCACCAAGGCCCTGCGCTTCTGCGCCGACACCTTCTTCGCCAAGCGCTACGGCCATCGCGCGATCGTGCTCGAAACCGTCGCCGCGGTGCCCGGCATGGTCGGCGCCACACTCACCCACCTGAAGTGCCTGCGCCGGATGTGCGATGACAAGGGCTGGATCCGGACCTTGATGGAAGAGGCCGAGAATGAGCGGATGCACTTGATGACCTTCATCGAGGTGGCCAGGCCGACGCTGTTCGAACGCCTCGTCATCCTTGGCGTGCAATGGGTGTTCTACCTCGCCTTCTTCGCGCTCTATCTGGTCAGCGCCAAGACCGCGCACCGTGTGGTCGGCTATTTCGAGGAAGAGGCGGTGATCAGCTACACGCTCTACCTCAGGGAGCTCGATGAGGGCCGCAGCCCGAACGGCCCCGCGCCGGCGATCGCCAGGCATTATTGGAAGCTGGCCGACGACGCGACGTTGCGCGACGTGGTGCTCGTGGTCCGCGCCGATGAAGCGCATCACCGCGACGTCAACCATGGCTTCGCGAACGAGCTTGCCGGCCTGGACGTCGACCATGAAGGAGTCGCGCCTTATCCGGATCATGCGGACGATATCCGCATGGTGGCCTGACATGCTCGGCTGGCTCGACACGCTGACAGGCCCGGGCGTTCCCGCCAGCGCCCGGGTGGAGTTCGCCCGCTCGCTGCGCTGGATCGCGGTCATCGGCGTGCTGATGGTCGCGGGTGCGCTTTGGTATCTGTCGCTGTTCGGGCCGCTCACCGTCCACATGGTGATCGCGACCACGTTCGGCGTGCTCGTCTCGGTGCTGCTCGGCTGCAGCCTGTTCGCCGTGGCCTTTTTCAGTTCGAAGAGCGGCCACGATCAGAACGTGACCGATGCGACGCGCGGCGGATTCGGGTTCAATCCGGACCGCCTGCCCGAGGGCCTCGAATCCTATCGCCGCACCGCGACGATGACCGAAAGCACGGTCCCCGCCGCTCTGCGCTCCGATCACGATACCAAGGCTGGAACCTGGGGCCTGATCCACGTCGCCGAGGGTCAGCTGCGCTATCGCGTCACCGATCCGCGCCGCGTCCCGCTCGACACGATCCTGAGCCCGGAAACGCCCGCCGGTGTCATCGAGCCGACGATTTTGCACAATGTCGAACCGATCGGCCGCGTCAGCTTCCAGGTCGAGTTCTGGCGCTGACGCCGATTCCGTTACCTATCTATTTGTGGTCGCATCATCTTTGCGGAAAACCGGTGCCCACTTTTCCGCACGATGCTGCAAAATTCAGCCGAGCATCTTGTCGATCGCGCCCGCAATCGTCGGGTGGTATCCTTGGCGCGCGGTCGCATAGACCTTGCGCGCGATCGGCAAGCCCCAATCGCCTTGCGCCTTGAGCGCGGCATAGACCGGCAGGATCAGCAGGCCGCGCCCGACGCTGGGCAGGAATTGCGCGATCGACGGGATCGCCGGGTCGTAGCGATTGCCGATCGCCAGCACGAGCCAGGCTGAGCGGATATAGGCATTGGTCGATGTCGACAGCCCCAGTGACCGGTCGAGTTCCGCCAGCCGCTGCGCCGATTGCTGACGCGGAAGGCCGTTCAGAAAGCGCAGCCATTCCTGGGTCGACCAACGCGATGTATCGATCGAGCCGATCGGCGCGCCGGCCGCGACCGATGCCAAGGCCTGGTCGATTTTGGCGAGCGTGGCCGATCGGACATGGACCGCATTGTCCGGCAGGCCCGTCCCATAGACCCATTGGTCGAGCTGCAGCTTCGCCTCGAGCGCCTGATCGCCCTTGATCAGATTGGCGCGCAAATCGGCGAGAAAGCCCGCGGTGGTCTGCGGCTGGAAAGCGTGGCGATCAAAATAGGACCGCAGATAGGCGTCCCAGCGGGCGCGGCCGACGGTATATTCGATCGTGCGCAGGAAGGTCGAACCCTTGGTGTAATCGAGCTCGCCGTACACCCCTTCGGGATCGCCGTGGAGCCGCGTCGCCTTGGCATCGGGCGCCGCCTTGAGGTCGCGCTGCAGGTCGTCCCACGACAGGTCCGCCAGCGTTGCCGCGCGCTCCTTGCCGTACAGCGCCTCGTCGATCCGGTTCTCGAAATAGGTCGTGAACCCCTCGTTGAGCCACGAATCCGACCAGGTCGCGTTGGTCACCAGATTGCCCGACCAGCTATGCGCCAGCTCGTGGGCGATGACATCCACGTTCGACTTGTCGCCGGTGATGATCGTCGGCGTGGCGAAGGTGAGGGTGGGGTTCTCCATGCCACCGAACGGGAAGGAAGGCGGCAGCACCAGCACGTCGTAGCGGCCCCAGCGATATTTGCCGTAGAGGCTCTCGGCGGTGGTCACCATCTTGCCGGTGTCGGACAATTCGGCGGCGTCCTTCGCCAGCACGCTTGGTTCGCTGTAGATGCCGGTCCGCGCATCGATCGCCTGGAAGCGGAGATCGCCGACCGCGAGCGCGATCAGATAGGGCGGGACATTATGGTCCATGCGGAAGCGGTAACTGCGCCAGCCGCGCGCGGCCGGCAGACCGGCGAGCGTCAACCGCTCGGCGCTCATCGTCGCGACCAGGTCCGAGGGAACGGTGATCCTGGCCGACCAGCTCTGGCGGATGCCCGGGCTGTCCTGGGTGGGAATCCAGCTGCGGTTGTTGATGCTTTCGCCCTGGCTGAACAGATAAGGCTTCTTCTTCCCCGCGGTCAGCGCGGGCGCCAGCCAGCCGAGCGCACGCGCCTTGGGATCGGACCGATAGGTGATGACGATCCGCCGCGCGGCGCCGATCGCGATGGTCAGCGGCGCGCCCTTATAGTCGTCGTTCGCGCCGACCGACCATCTGAGCGGACGCCCGCGCGCGTCGGCAATCCGCAGGATGACGAGATCCTTGTCGTCGAGGACGATCTCGCGCGCGCCGGGCTGGGCAAGGATGTCGAGCGTCGCGGTGCCGCGCATGACATGCGCCTTGAAATCGGCGGTCAGATCGAGATCGACATGCGTGACTCGCGCGATTTCCGGCCGGGCATAGCTGAGCACGTCCTTGGCATCCGGGCTGGTCAGGATCGGCGATGGCGCATCTGGTCCGGCGTTTGCGGCCGACGCGATCGACGCCGAGACGATCAACAAGGCGAGGGTGACGAAAGGATGGCGCATCGCGGACTTTCGGGCATGGTGAACAGTCCCGCCGTCTTCACCAATTGGCCAGCGGTTACAAGGCGAGCGATCGGCCTTGGCCAGCTCAGGACCAGTTTCCCTGCCGATCGGATGGCGCCGATTCTCGCCGAAGATTAAATAATCCCAATGTCGACGGTTGGTTGGCCGGAGTCGTCCAACGGTCACAAACCCGCACCATCAGGGCGGCCGCCAGCTGCGGGCACGCGGTCGAAGAAAACGATCATTACCAGTCTATTTTTGGGGGTTTCGTCATGAAACGTCGAGCGATGGCGCTTGCCTCGTCAACATTGTCCCTTTTCGCCGCCAGCAACGTGCAGGCTCAGACCGCACCGGTGCCCGCCGCGACCGGGGCCCGCAAGGACGACATCGTCATCACCGCGCCGCGTGAAGAAACCAAGGCGCGCGAGACGCAACGCACCGCTCCCAACGTCATCAACGTCCAGTCGGCGGAAGCGATCGCCAAATATCCCGATTTCAACGCCGCCGAAGCGCTCAGCCGCATCCCCGGCGTCTCGCTGTCGAGCGACACCGGTGAGGGGCGTTTCGTCAACATTCGTGGCATCGACGGCAATCTCAACGGCGCCACTTATGGCGGTGTCGTGCTGCTCAACACCAACCCCGCCGGCACGGTGTTCGGGAGCGGCCGCGCGGTCGAATTCGACACTATCCCGACCGGCGCGATCGACGGCCTCATCGTCACCAAGACCGGCATGCCCAATCACGACGCCGAAGGGTTGGGCGGCTCGATCGAGCTGACCCCGCGCTCGGCCGCCAATGTCGACCGACCCTTCGCCGAAGGCGCGATCGGCTATGGCTATGAACCCGAGCACAAGCATGGCGGCCCGCTCAATCTCGATCTCGCGATCGGCGGGCGCTTCGGCGGCGCCAACAAACCCTTCTCGTTCGTGCTGACCGGATCGCGCCGTGACGACAAGCGCGGGTTCGACGATATCGAAGAGGATTATGTCGACAATCCCGCGCTGACCGCAGCCTCCGGGGCGGCGCTATCGCCGCTTCAGGTCAACAAGGCGTTGGCCGACATTCAGTTGCGACGGTACGATTACAATCGTCGCCGGTTCGGCTTTGGCGGCGAATTCGCCTATACGCCCGACGACGACAGCCAATATTATGTTCGCGCGTCGGTAGCGGGTTACATTGAGTCCGTGCTCAAGAATCGGCTGACCTATGACAAGCTCGGCGAGTTCGACGACAAAACAAACCAGGCCGATAATCTGACCGTCGATCCGGCCCATCCAGCCGGTTACGCCACGACCACCGCAATCACGATCAAGGGCACCGACGAAGAGGAAACGCACCGCAACCAGGTCTATGTGATCGGGGGGCGCAATCGCTTCGGCGGCTTCGCGATCGATTATCACGCCGCCTTGTCGATCGCGACGTTCGACGTGGGCCGCAATTATGGCACGACCTATACCGGTCCCAAGAATGTGCCGTTCACCTATGACAACATCACCAGTGCGGATTTTCCCGCGCTGGCGATCACCAATGCGACCAACGTCAACGATCCGAAGCTCTACAAGCTGACCAAGCTGGGCAATTCGACCGAACATGCGCGCGATCGCGAATGGTCGGGCGCGATCAATGCCACGCTCGATACCCATTGGATCGGCAGCAACGACAAATTGCAGTTCGGCGGCCAGATTCGGCTGCGCGACAAGACCGACACCCCGTACGCGCAGGACTTCACCTTGCCGGCG
>DASVNU010000454.1:0-3190 GCA_036383655.1 Sphingomonas sp.
TCGAAATGGCTGTTCCTGGGCAGGTCCTTGAACACGCCGGTCACGCGATAATCGGCGGTCATGTCACCCGCCGCGATGGTAACGGTCTTGCCCAACGGATCTTTATTGCCGAACCGCGCCTCGGCCTCGCTCTCGCTCAGCGCGATCGAATGCGGGTCATTGAGCGCGGTAGCGCCATCGCCGCGCACGAACGGCACCCGCACGATGTCGAACAGCGGGCCATCGGTGATTAGCGCCTTCTTCGCCGCGGTCGGCGCGCCGTCCTGGAGGAAGGTCACGTTCTGCGACGACGCCCAGACCACGCGGTCGACCTGCGGGAAGTCCTTCTTGAGCGCGCCGCCCGCGATATAAGCGGTAGTCAGCGACGTGCCAGGCTGCTGCCCGCCCGGCGACGGCAGATACTCGGTCGCCATTTCGTAGGTGTTCTGCGCCTCGGGCAGCCAATTGTCATAGCTGAACTCGTAACGGACATAGGTCAGGATCAGCAGGCACGCCGCCAGCCCGATCGCCAGCCCGACGATGTTGATGACCGCATAGACGCGGTTCTTGAGCAGGGCACGGATGCCGACGGTCAGATAATTGCGCCACATCGGGCTTCTCCTATTCGTACCGCAAAGCGTTGATCGGGTTGGTGCGCGCGACGCGGATGGCGTGGCCGGCGACGGTTGCCAGCGCGATGCCGAGCGTCAGCGCACCGGCGATCGCGAACGGCGTCGGGCCAAGCGCGATCCGCGTGTCGAAGCCGTTGAGCCAGTCGCGCATCAGCCACCAGGCGACCGGCCAGGCGATCAGATTGGCGATCAGCACCGGGCGGCTGAACTGCCAGACCAGCAACCGGACGATGTCGAGGGTGCGCGCGCCGAGCACCTTGCGGATGCCGATTTCCTTGGTCCGGCGCGCGGCGGTGAACACCGCGAGGCCGAACAGGCCGAGGCAGCCGATCACCACAGCCAGGATCGCGAACGCCGCGAACAACTGGCCGCGCGCCGTCTCGCGGTCATATTGCTGGCGGACCAGATCGTCGGCGAAGCTCGCCTTGAACGGAACGTTGGGGATCAGCCGGCGCCACACTTGCTCGATCGCATCGCGCATCGTTGCCGGCGCCACACCCGCATAACGCACCGCGACCTGCCTGAAGGCGTTGCGCTGCATGACATAGGCGATCGGCTGCAGCGGCTCACGCAGCGACCGGAACCGTGCGTCCGATACGACGCCAACGATCGTGCACGGCACTTGGCCGAATTCGGGGAGCGTGAGCTTCCCCGAGAGCTGCTTGCCGATCGCGCTCTTGGCGTCGGCGAAACCCAGGCGGCGCGCGGCACTTTCGGTGACGACGATATTGAGGCCGCGAGCGACGAGCGCGCGTTCGGCGTCGGGATTCATTGGAATCGGCGTCGTCCCGTCGTCGCGGCCATAGTTCTGCGAGAAGTCGCGACCGGCCGCTATCCGCATCCCCATCGCCTGGAAGAAGCCGTCCTGCACCCCATAGACGCCAAGTTCGACCAGCGTCGAACTGCCAGGCAGGTAGAAGGCGGTGATCGAGTTGTTGCCGGGCGCAACCGCGATCTGCGTGCCCGCCGCAGCCCGCACGCCGGGCAGCTTGCGGATCTGCTCGACCAGCGACAAGGCCTGTTCGCTCGACACTCCCCTGAAGTTGAGGTTCTCGACCTGGAGCAGGCCATCGCGATGATAGCCGGCGTCGATCGTGCGGGCATAAACGGTCTGGGCATAGATCACGCTGGTGCAGACGATCAGCGCGATCGAGACCGCGAATTGCCCGATCACCAGCACGTTGCGCAGCCGGCCGGAGCCCTGCGCATCGGCCGACGATTTATTGGCCTTGAGGATCTTGGCCGGCTCGAAGCGCGACAGATAGACGGCGGGATAGAGCCCGCCGATCACCCCGACGAGCAACACCAGCGCGATGCCGGGCAACAGGACGCCGCCGAGCCCGAAATAGCGCAGATGGATATCGGCATCGAGGAAGCGGTTGAAGAACGGCAGGATCAGCTCGACCGCGGTGAACGCGACCAACAGGGAGACCAGCGCGACGAGCACCGATTCCCCGATGAACTGGGCGATCAGCTGGCGCCGGCTGGCGCCGAGCACCTTGCGCAGCGCCACTTCGCGAGCACGTTGCGACGCGCGGGCGGTGGCCAGGTTGACGAAATTCACGCAGGCCATGCCGAGTACGAGCATCGCGATGACCGCGAAGGTCGTCACCGTGGCATCGTCATTGCCCGGCGTCATCGCGCCATTCTGTGCCTTACCAAGATGGATATCGCGCAGGTTGACGAGCTTATAGGCTTGCGCGTCGCCGGGATTGTAGCGCTGGCCGTTGGTCACCGTGTCGGGGATGTTGCGCTTCTGCCAGGCCGGGATCTGGGTCCGGATCGCATCGATGTCGGCGCCCGGCCGCAACTTGACATATTGCCAGCCCTCCTGGTCGTCCCAGTTGGCGAATGACGGAGAACGATCGCCGAACTGCACGTCCATGTCGAACCGCGCGACCATCGTCGCGCTGAAACTGCTGTTCTTGGGAATGTCCTTGAAGATTCCGGTAACGCGGTAATCGACGTTCCCGGCATTGTCGGCAACGGTCAGCGTCTTGCCGATCGGATCGGCGTTGCCGAACCGCCGCTTCGCCTCGCTCTCGCTCAGCACCATCGAATGCGTGTCATTGAGTGCATTGTGCGCGTCGCCCTTCACGAACGGCACCTGGATGATGTCGAAGATGTTACCGTCGACCATCCGGATGAGGTTCTGCGACGGCTCGCCGTCCTGGATCACGATCGGCGAGAAGCCTCGGACGAACACGACCTTCTCGATCTGGGGAAAGTCCTTCGCCAGCGCCCGTCCCGCGGCGAGCGAACTCATCTGCAGGTACATCTCCTCCCCGCCTTGCGGCGTGGGGTGATAATAGGTCTGCAGCTGGAACGCCCGGTCGGTGCCGGGCAGCCAGCCGTCGTAGCTCTTCTCGTAGCGAACGTAGAGCAGGATCAGCACGCATGCTGCGAGGCCGATCGCCAGGCCAAGGATGTTGACCATGGCATAGACGCGGCTCTTGAGCAGCGAGCGGATGCCGACGATCAGGTAATTACGCCACATCTGGCCTCTCCGACGATTGGGGTGTCAGGCCGCGCGGCGGCGTTCCTGGAGGATGCGGCCGTCGAGCATGTTGACGACGCGA
>DASVNU010000455.1:0-11604 GCA_036383655.1 Sphingomonas sp.
CCGGGCTTGAACAATATGGCGTGTCGCTCGTCGCTGAACTGTGCGCGCTCCATCCGCGCGAAGATCGCATCGACGCGCCGCTGGATGTCGGCCGCGGGCATCGCCGGATCGACGATCAGGACATTGGGGCCGAGATCGGGATCGCGCGGTGCCGTCGCACGCGTCGCCGTCGCGACTGCCGGATGCGCAGCCGCCGCCAGCCCGGCGAGCCCGGCCAGCACCGACCGTCGATCATGAGGTTGCGACATTCTATGCTCCCTGAGGCTGGATCGAGAAGAAACCGGTGACGGTGAGGCGCCCGGTCGCGGGATCGGGCGACAGCGAGGCGTGGGCGCCGATCAAGCCGCTGTGGAGCAGGAAGCTCGGATAGACGATCGCGCGATTATATTTGGCGTCGACCGCGAAGATGCGTTCGAACAAGTCCCCGTCGCCGGTCCAGTAGTCGGGCGGCGGCTGGCTCCCGTAGCGAAGCTCGGCATCGACCTGATGAGGATAGATGCCAGCGCGCCGCGCATCGACGCTCTCGAACCCGGTCGAGCGATGGCGGAAGAAGCCGGTGCCATGGCGATCGCCGGGCGAGAGGTAATGGACCATCGCGATCCGCCGCGCGTCATAAGCGTCGCAATGCGGCAACCGCTGGCTGAGCGAGAAGGCGTCGCGCGGCGTCGTCACGATCGAGAAGCTCGCGTCGATCACGTCGAGCCGCTGCAAATCACCGAAGGCTTCGCCCCACGCCGCCTCGACCACCGGCAATTGCGCCGCGAGATAATGATCCGGAAGAGGGGCGCGGATGCCGGGATAGTGATGGATCGCCGGTCCGAACGCGGCAGTGATCGCCGCCGCGCGCAACGCATCGGGATCGACCGCGAAATCGTCGATCACGACGACCGGCTGCTGCTCGTTGCCGATGCGATGGAGCGTAGTCGTCGGCGCCACTCAGCGCCCCGCCGCGCGCCAGTAACGCACATAGTCGATCGTCATCCGCTGCGGCAGCGCCGCATCGTCGATCCCCCTGGCGCCGCCCCAGTCGCCGCCGATCGCGAGATTGAGGATCATCTGATACGGCCGGTCGAACGGCCAGGCGCCGCGCCCGCCCGGCTGATCGTTGGCAACGCGCATATAGCCGCGTCCGTCGACTCCGATCGTGATCGCGTCGGCGCGCCAGTCGAGCTGGTAGCGATGGAATTCGGTACAACTCGTCGGCACCGGCGTCTCGGCGCCACGTTGCGTGCCGCGGACATGGTTGAACAGCGCCGAGTGCAGGGTCGCATGGACGACATTGGGCTGCCAGCCGACCATTTCCATGATGTCGATCTCGCCCTCGTCGGGCCAGTTGCCGCTGTCGGGCAACAGCCAGATCGCCGGCCAGGTGCCGCGTGCGCAAGGCAGTTTCGCCCGGATTTCGTAGAAGCCGTAGCCGAGCTTCTGCCGGCTGATCAGCTTGCCCGAGCTATAGTCCTGCCCGCCCCAATCGGGCATCGCGGAGAGCTTCTCCCTGCGCGCCTCGATCACCAGCGCCCCGCCGACGATCCGCGCATTCTCGGCGCGGGCCGCGGCGTAATATTGCTTCTCGTGGTTGAACCAGCCCGCCTTGTTGCGCGAGGTGTCGTAGCGCCATTTGCGCGCGTCGATCGCCGCGCCGTCAAATTCGTCCGACCAGCTCGGCGCGCCGCGCGGCGCGGCCATCGGCACGTCCGCGCGGTAATTGGCGGCGGACAGATTGGTCGCCTGGGCGGCGAGTAACAGCAATGCCTGCGCCAACATTCCAATTACCTCCATCAGCCCTGACAAGCGATGCTAACGCATACCAGAGCAATTGAGAACGCTCACAAATCCGGATTGCGATCGAATATTTCGGGCCCGCGCCGAACATTACATTTTCCCAATCTTTGTTTTGCAACACCTGCGCAACCAAAGTGTCACTATGCCTTCATAGCGCCCCGACGAGCCAATCAGGCCGTGGGGATTCCAATCATGACCAATGCCAACCTGCCGGGCGCGCGCCTGCTGCGAACGACTGCCCTTGCCCTCATCTTGTCGTCGGTCGTCTCGGTCGCGCATGCAGCGGACCGGACAGCGCCGGTCGCCGACGCAACCCCGGCCACGCCCGCGGCCGCGACCGACGACGGCCAGCGTACCGCCGGCGGCCAGAAGACCGACCTCGCCGAGGGCTCGGACATCGTCGTCACCGCGACCAAGGCGAACGAGATCGCCCCGGTGACCGCTTCGCTGGCCGCCCGCCAGCCGCAGGCGATCGTCAGCCGCTCGCTGATCGAGGATTCGCTGCCAGCCACCGCCGATTTCAACCAGATCGCGCTGATCACCCCCAGCGTCTCCAACTATGGCGGCAACAACGGCATCGGCCTGTCCGAGTCCAAGGCCCAGATCCGCGGCTTCAAGGACGGCGAATACAATATCACCTATGACGGCGTGCCGTTCGGCGACACCAACGACCCGACCCATCATTCGACCACCTTCTTCCCGTCGAACACGATCGAGACCCTGGTCGTCGATCGCGGTCCGGGCAATGCCAGCCAGCTCGGTCAGGCGACCTTCGGCGGCAACATCAACCTGTTCAGCCGCGCCGCGCGCGACGAGTTCGGCGGCCAGCTCAAGGCGAGCTATGGCAGCTTCGACACCTACCTCGTCCGCGGCCTGCTCGACACCGGCGCGATCGACGCGCTCGGTGGCACGAAGTTCGTGTTCACCGGCCAATATGTGCACACCGACGGCGCGCTGAGCTTCGAGAAGTATCGCAACTACAATTTGTTCGGCAAAGCCGTCATCCCGCTGTCGTCGGATGTGACGCTGACGATCCTCGGCACCTATAACAACAACCGCTTCAACCAGCCGGACAATGACGGATCGACGCTGTATCAGCAGTCGCTCTACGGCAAGTATTTTAGCCTGAACAACGACCCCAAGACGCCGCAATATTACGGTTACAACCACACCAACAAGGTGACCGATTTCGAGATCGTGAAGCTCGAGGCGCAGCTGTCCCCGAACAGCGTCTTCGAGAACCGCATGTACACTTATTACTATGACAACGAGACGCTGTCGGCGAACGACGTCACGCTGCCACCCGGATCGGTCGTGTCGACCACCAATGCCGCCGGCATCAAGATTATCGGTAACAATCCGGGCTATACCAAGACCAACAAATATCGCGTCTTCGGCGACATCGCGAAGGTGAAGCTGCAGCTCACATCGTTCGCGACGATGACCGTCGGCGCGATGATCGAGTGGAACAACACCTATCGCCAGCAGACCGATGTCGATCTGACCACCGGCGGGTTCAACTATATCGAAAAGAAGGTGACGAACCCCAATACCAACGCCATCACGCCAGCCTATGTGAAGTTCGACCAGAACAGCAACGGCCGCAACGACAACGAGTTCATCGAGCTCGAACTGCGTCCGCTGCCGGGCCTGTCGATCACCCCCGGGTTCAAGCACGTCGATTACGGCCGCACCATCCGTGCGCGCTACAATCAGAAGACGCGCTACGCGCAGAATGTCACGAGCGACTATTCCGCCAACCTGCCCTTCCTGCAGGCGAACTGGCAGCTGACGTCGCAATTCTCGATCTACGGGGAATTCGCCAAGGGCTTCCTGGCGCCGCCGCTCAGCGCCATCTATGTCGACAACCCCGCGCGCTCCAACCTGGTGCCGGAGAAGTCGACCAATTATCAGGCCGGCTTCGTCTATCACGGCCAGAAGCTGTCGATCGACGCCGATGTCTATTCGATCGATTTCGCCAACAAGTTCCAGAGCAAGAAGGATCCGGTCTACGGCACGATCTTCTACAATGCCGGCGGCGCCCTCTATCAAGGCGTCGAAGGCCAGATCACCTATGCGCTGATCGACGGCGTCGCGCTGTTCGCCAATGGCTCGCGCAACCGCGCGATCGACAAGATCACCCGGCTCCAGGTCGCCAATGCCCCCTATATGACGGCGGCGGGCGGCGTGATCGTCAAGCGCGGCCCGATCCGCTTCTCGGTGATCGACAAGTTCACCGGCCCGCAATATGCGAACAGCGCCGATCCGACCCAGGCCAATTACGTCGCGCTGTACCGCGCCTATCGTCTCGCGCCGTACAACACGGCGATCCTCGCCGCGAGCTACGAGATCGGCAAGCTGCGCCTGGGCGTGGAGGTGTCCAACCTGTTCAACTCGAAGCGCGTGACCAATATCACATCGAACGGGACAGCTCAGCAGTATATCGGCCTGGTCAACGTCAACAATGTCGATCAATATTATTACCAGCCGCCGCGGGCGATCACCGGCGACATCACGTTCAAGTTCTGATCATGCGTAACCTGCCCCTGATCGCCATCGCGTTGACCCTTGGCGCGGTCGCGACAGGCGCGCCCGCGCGGGACGGCGGCGTGTCTCTCCTGTCCGCCGCCGATCTCGATCCGCAGGCCGTGCTCCCCCCACCCCCGGCGGCGGGGAGCGCGCAGGCGGTGGCCGAACTCGCCGAGCTCCACGCGATGACGCAGCATCGCAGCGCCGCGGATATCGCCGCCGCCAAGCTGGAGGGCGAGACCAAGAACCCGACCATCTTCGCCGAAGTGCTCGGGCCCAAATTCGACCTCGCCAACTTACCCGCGACCAATCGCCTGTTCGACATGGTCCGCGCGACCGAAAAGCAGGTCGTCGATCACGGCAAGGACGAGTTCAAGCGCCCGCGCCCATGGATCGCCGATCCCGCGATCGTGAGCTGCGCGAGGGGGGAGGACCCGCTGTCGAGCTATCCCAGCGGCCATACCTCGATGGCGTTTTCGATGGCCGGCGTGCTTGCCCGATTGGTGCCCGATAAAGCCGGACCGATCATGGCGCGCGCCGCGCGCTACGGCGAAAGCCGGATCGTCTGCGCGCAACATTTCCGCAGCGACGTGACCGCGGGCGAGGCGCTCGGCCTGCTGATCGCCGAGCGGCTGATGACGAAGCCCGAGGTCCGCGCCGCGTTCGACGCCGCCCGGCGCGAACTCGCCGCCGCCGGAATCGTCAGGACGGCTTGATCACCAATATGTGGAACGAACCCGGTACCGCGGCGGGCCGTCCGCCGGCGGTCGCGGGCGGTGTGAAGCGCGCGCTCGGCAGATAGATCGCCCCCGTCGCGGGATCGAGCGCTCCGGTCCGCGCGCCCATCTCGGTCGTGACGCGGCCGACCCGCGCGACGCCGCCCGGCGCATCGAGCGCCAGAATGTCGAGCACGCCGTCGCGCCCGCACGGAATGAACGCCAGCCGCCGCGCGGCATCCATGATGACGGCGTCGGGACCCTTGCCGATCGCGATCGTCGCGACCAGCCGCCGCGTGCGGGCATCGACCACCATCGCCTTGCCGTTGGCGCAGGCACTGATCAGCCGCTGATGCCGCGCGTCATAGCCCAGCCCGGTCGGCCCTTCGCACCCGGTCAGCGCGATCGGCGCCCCGGCCTTGCCACGCGCGAGGTCGACCGTATCGATCTCGTTGGCATCCTCATTGTTGATGAACAAAGTGTCGCCGACCAATGCGGGATATTCGAGCCCCGGCTTGACCGCGATCGTCGCAGTCACCTTCATCGTCCGCGTATCGACGATCGAAACCGAGCCCGCCGCGGCGTTCATCACGAACGCGCGATGCCGCGGCGCGTCGTCGATCGCCGCGTCGGGCTTCTTGCCGACCGCGACGCTGCCGGTCTGCTGGCCGGTCCTGGTATCGAACACGCGTACCGTCGCGTCATTGCCGCTGGTGACCAGCAGGCGCCCGCCGGACAGCGGCACCACGGCATGGCCGCGCGCGATGCTGCCCCATGAGGTGACCGCGCCGCTCGTCAGGTCGGCGACCGTCACCGACTCCGAGCGCGCGACATAGAGGCGGTGCGCCGCGGGATCGACCTGCGCATAATCCCATGATCCGTCGGGCCCGGCGATCTGGCCGGTCACGGCATAGGACGGCGCCGCATCGCCGCCGGCGGCGAATACGGGCGTGGCGCAGGCGAGTAAGGCAAAGGCTAGTCGACGCATGGCAGGGCTCCCGAATCGTCCTGCCGGTCTTGCGCCAGACGCGGCGGCCGGACCACCCGGCGGATCGACATTGGGATAATTCAATCGGCCCGCGCGCCCGGCGATGTTAACGAACATTGGGAAAGCGGATGGATCGCGTCATCAAGGGGCAATGGAGGGAAGCGCAGAACGGACCGGCGGTCGCGTTTTCGACTGCCTGTCAAGGAACCAAGAAATGAAGATCCATCTCTTCGCCCTTTCCGTCCTCGCCTTGGGCTGCGCCTCGACGCCCGCCCTCGCGGCCAAGCCCAAGCCCAAATTGACCATGGCGCAGGCACGCGCGATAGCACTCAAGCACGCTCCCGGCCGAATCAAGGACGCCGAGTACGAATATGAAGGGCATGGCTGGCGCTATTCGTTCGACATCGTGCAAGGCGCGCGCATCCACGAGATCGGCGTGAACGCGATGACCGGCACGATCGTCGAGGACAAATACGAAGCCCCGGGCGACAAGGACTGAACCAAGAGATGCGCATCCTCCTCGCCGAAGACGATGCCGAGGCCGCGACGTTCATCGAACGCGCGCTGGGCGAGCTTGGCCATGTCGTCACCCGGGCGGCAACCGGGGAGGATGCGCTCCATATCGGCCTGACCGGAAATTTCGAGGTCATCGTGCTCGATCGCATGATGCCGGCGGTCGAGGGGCTCGACGTGCTGCGGCGGCTGCGCGCGTCCGGGGTCCGGACGCCGGTGATGGTGCTGACCGCGAAAGGGGGCATCGCCGATCGCGTCGATGGGCTCGACGCCGGCGCCGACGATTATCTGGTCAAGCCGTTCGCGATGGCCGAGTTCGTCGCGCGGCTGAACGCGCTGATGCGGCGCCCGCCGATCACCGACGTCGTCACGCGGCTGGAGATCGGCGACATCGCGCTCGATATCCTGCGGCGCGAGGTGACGCGGGCCGGACGTCCGGTCCACCTTCAGCCCCGCGAATTCTCGCTGCTCGAATTCCTGATGCGTCATGCCGGGCGGATCGTCACGCGGACGATGTTCCTGGAGGAGATTTGGGGATTCCATTTCGATCCCCAGACCAACATCGTCGAAAGCCATCTCAGCCGGCTGCGCTCCAAGCTGCGCGAGGGGTTCGCCAGCGATCCGATCGAAACGGTGCGCGGCGCCGGATACCGCATCCGCGCGGATGGTTGAGGCGCATCGCCATGCGCCTTAATTTTCGTACCAGCGCCGCCTATCGCATCGCCTTCACCTATGCGGCGGCGTTCGCGGCGGCGATCCTGCTGCTCGGCGTGGCGGTCTATTTCGCCGCCGACGCCGAATTCCGCCGCCAGCGCGACCAGGCCCTGTCGGAAGAAGTCGCTGATCTCGCCGGCGAGGGCAACCGCGCCAACCTCGCCCGCGAAATCGCCGAGCGCGAGACCGGCCGCGCCACCGTCGCATTCGGTTATGCCCTGTTCGACCGCAGCGGAAAGCGCGTTGCCGGCGCGCTCGATACGCCGCGCCCGCCGACGGGGTTCGGCGAGATCATTTTCCGCGATCCGGTCGAGGGCCCCGATCTCGCGCGCGCCAAGGCGATCGACCTTGCCAATGGGGATCGGCTGGTGGTCGCGGCGGATTCGGAACCGATCGAGACGATCGACGCCACCATCCTGTGGCTGTTCGGTATTGCCTTCGTGGTCGTGCTGGCGGTCGGCGCGGTCGGCGCGCTGCTGCTCGGCCGCTATCTCCGCCACCGGCTCGGCGCGATCGCGACGACGGCCAACGCGATCGTCGGCGGCAGCCTCGACCATCGCATGCCGGTCGGTCCCAATCGCGACGAGTTCGACGCCGCGGCGCTCGCGCTCAACGCGATGCTCGATCGCGTCGCCGGGCTGATGGAGAATCTGCGCCAGGTATCGAGCGACGTCGCGCACGATCTGCGCACGCCGTTGCTCAAGCTGCGCGGCCAGCTCGACCAGGTCGGCCGGGTCGAAGGCGCCGAGCAACGTGCGATCGAGCTGGGCGACGAGCTGATCATCCTGTTCGCGGCGATCCTGCGGATCGCCGAGGTCGA
The DNA here is from genome assembly GCA_036383655.1 of Sphingomonas sp. Classification (GTDB taxonomy): domain Bacteria; phylum Pseudomonadota; class Alphaproteobacteria; order Sphingomonadales; family Sphingomonadaceae; genus Sphingomonas. The sequence continues at coordinate 8,063 of DASVNU010000455.1, forward strand.
GGGCGGCGGGCTCGAACAAAGCTTTGCCAGGGTCGACCTGTCGAGCCTCGCGGAGGACGTCGCGGACAGCTTCCGGCCCGCGCTCACCGACAGCGGCCACGCGCTGACCTGGGAAATCGACCCGGCGATCGTCGTCCATGGCAATCGCGAGCTGCTCGCGCAGGCGATCACCAACCTGCTCGACAATGCCCGCGTCCATACCCCGGCGGGCACGCAGGTTACGCTGTCGCTCGACGCGGGCGGCGATTGGGTCAGGCTGGCGGTCGCCGACAACGGCCCCGGCGTCTCGCACGCCGACCGCGCCGCGATCATGCGGCGCTTCTACCGCACCGAGGCGAGCCGCACGACGCCGGGAAACGGCCTTGGCCTGAGCCTGGTCGGCGCGGTGGCGGCGGCGCATGGCGGCAGCGTGGCGATCGACGACAATCGTCCGGGACTGGTGATCACCATCATCCTGCCCCGCATCACCTGAAGCCGCCACATGTCCCCGTTCGCCACGCCCGGCGGGGAAGGTTGCCGCCGCTTTAAATAAATCAAAACGACTGGTCGGCTAAGCGCGAGCCCATGGCTAGCCAGCACACCGCATCGCTCCATTCGTCGCAGGGCGGCGAATCCCCGGCAATCCGCCCGGCCGATCACGTCGCGCCGCCCTTCGCGACGCCGCATGTCGTCGCGGAGATGGCGAAGCGCCATCCCGACGCCACCGCGCTCGTCGCGCCGTGCGGCACGCTCAGCTATGCCGAGCTCGACGCCCAGGCGAGCCGCGTCGCCGCCTGGTTGCAGGCACGCGGCGTCGGGCCCGAATCGCTCGTCGGCGTATGCCTCGAACGCTCGTTCGACCAACTCGTCGTCGTGCTCGGCGCATGGAAAGCGGGTGCCGCTTATCTGCCGCTCGATCCAAGCTGGCCCGATGGTCGCCTCCAGACGATCGTCGAGGAAGCAGCCTGCGCCCTCGTCGTCGGCCGCGACGATACCGCCGCCCGCGTGCCAAACAGCCCGACCCCGATCGTAACGCTCGATTGGCAAGCCCCGGAGCTCGCGACCGCCGAGCCGCTCGCCGCGACGCCGAACGACCCGCAAGCGCTGGCCTATGTCATCTACACCTCGGGCACGACCGGCAAGCCCAAAGGCGTCGAGGTCACCCACGCCAATCTCTCCTGGCTGATCGCCTGGCACAACGAGGCGTTCGGCGTCACCGCCGAGGATCGCGGCAGCCATCTCGCCGGGCTCGGCTTCGACGCCTCGGTCTGGGAAGTCTGGCCGTATCTCTGCGCCGGCGCCTCGGTCGTCCTCGCCACCGACGACGTCCGCACCTCGGACGAGCGGCTGCGCGCCTGGCTGATCGTCCAGGGCGTCACCGTCGCGTTCGTCCCCACAGCGCTCGCGCAGGACCTGGTCCGCGACGATTGGGCCACCGGCACGCGGCTGCGCTACATCCTGACTGGCGCCGACCGCCTGCTTGGACGTCCGCGCCCCGGCCTGCCGTTCGCGCTGGTCAACAATTACGGTCCGACCGAATGCACCGTCGTCGCCACCTCCGCGATCGTGCCGACGGGCAATGAGGAAAGCGGCCTTCCCGCGATCGGCTATCCGATCAAGGGCACGACGATCCGCATTCTCGACGGCGAGCGCCGCCCCGTCGCCGATGGCGAACAGGGCGAAATCTATATCGGCGGCCCGCAAGTCGCGCGCGGCTATCGCCATCAGCCCGACCTCACCGCGGCGGCGTTCGTCACGATCGACGGCGAGCGTTTCTATCGCACCGGCGACCGCGCCGCGTGGCGGCCCGACGGCCAGATCACCTTCCACGGCCGTGTCGATGACCAGGCCAAGGTGCGCGGTCATCGCGTCGAGCCCGAGGAAACCGCGAGCGTCCTGCGAACCCATCACGGCGTCCGCTCGGGCGCGGTGATCGCGGCGCCGTCGCCCGATGGCGGTGACATGCTGGTCGCCTATGTCGTCGAGAAGGAGACGTTGTCGGCCGAGGAGCTGCGCGAGTTCCTCGGCAAGACGCTGCCCGAATATATGATCCCGAGCGCCTTCGTCCGCCTCGACGCGCTCCCGCTGACCCCCAACGGCAAGCTCGACAAGCGCGCCTTGCCCGAACCGAGCGACGCCAACGCGCTCGCCTCGGCCGGCTTCGCCGCGCCCGAGACGCCGGCCGAAGCCAAGCTCGCCGAAATTCTCGAAGGCGTGCTCGGCCGCGGCAATGTCGGGGTCGACGACAATTTCTTCCTGCTCGGCGGCCATTCGCTGCTCGGCACCCAGGTGGTGCTGCGCGCGGGCGAGGCGTTCGGCATCGACCTCACGCTGCGCGACCTGTTCCAGGCGCCGACCATTCGCCAGCTCGCCACGCGGATCGAGGAAATCGTGATGCAGATGATCGAGGCGATGGACGACGACGAAGCGCAAGCCCGCGCGGCGCAATAGGACCAACCATGACCCAGCACGCCCCCATCGGTGCCGCGACGCCGTTCGACCCGAGCCTCAGCCTGTTCCAGCTGCTCGACCCGGCGGTGCATGCCGATCCTTTCCCTTTCTACCAGCGGCTCCGCGAGGAAGCGCCGGTGATGTGGGATCCGTTCATGCACACCTGGGTAGTTACCCGATACGAGGATGTGCATGTCGTGCTGAAGGAATTCAGCGCCGATCGCACCCCCGATCCCAAGAAGATGGAAGCGCTCGGCCTGCCCTCGCTCGGCCCGGTCGCCGACGTGATGGCGCGGCAGATGCTGTTCCTCGACGCGCCCGATCACACGCGGCTGCGCAAATTGTGCATGAGCGCCTTCACCCCGCGCCGGGTCGAGGCGATGGAGGACAAGGTCCGCGAGATCGCGCACGGCCTGATCGACGACATGGTGAAGGGCGGCGAGTGCGAGTTGATCGCCGATTTCGCCGAGCCTTTCCCGGCGATCGTCACCGCCGGCCTGCTCGGCGTGCCGCTCGAGGATCACCGCCAGCTCAAATCCTGGTCGGCGACCTTCGCCGAGATGCTCGGCAACTTCCAGCACAACCCCGACCGCATCCGCGACGTGCTCAAATGCGTCGCCGACATGACCGGCTATTTTCGCGACGCGGTGCGCGAGCAGGAACGCAACCCGCATGACGGCCTGATCCGATCGCTGATGGATGCCGAGGTCGATGGCCAGCGCCTGTCCGAGGACGAAGTCATCGCCAACACGATCGTGACGATGGTCGGTGGACAGGAAACCACCACCAATCTGATCGGCAACGGGATTCTGACGCTCACTCGCCAGCCCAACAAGATGGCGCAATTGCGCGCGCATCCCGAGATCATCGAGAGCGCGGTCGAGGAATTGCTGCGCTACGAGACACCGAGCCAGCACACTGCGCGCATCGTCAAGCACGACACCGAAATCGGCGGCAAGCTGATGAAGAAGGGCGAGGCGGTGATGGCGGTGATGGCCGCCGGCAACCGCGACCCCGAGCGCTTCGCCAATCCCGACGAACTCGACCTGACGCGCAGCGACAATCGCCATCTCGCCTTCGGCTGGGCGGCGCATTTCTGTTTCGGCGCGGCG
>DASVNU010000456.1:0-6596 GCA_036383655.1 Sphingomonas sp.
ATGCTGGTGCATCCGTCGCAGGCCGACCCACATCCGCTGATCTGTTCGGAAAGCGCGTGCATCGGGCTGCCGATGCTGCTCAGCGATCGCGTCGGCGCCGCCGGCCCCACCGACATCGCGCGGCCGGGTGAGAATACGTTGATCTTCCCCTGCGCCGATACCGCCGCGCTCGCCGCGTTGATCGATGAACTCGCGAGCGACGATGCCCGGCGCGCGGCCATGAGTACGCGGTCGCTCGAGATTTTCGACGAGCTCGACATCAAGGCGAGCGTCGCCGGCGTCCATCGCGGGATCGATACCGCACTGGCACGACCGCGATGAACGTCGTCCGCAAGCTACTCAGCCCGAGCTACTGGCTGAGCGACAGCCCGATCGCGGCGTGGCTGCGCGGCGCCGGCTGGCTGTTCACCTCGTCGCTGATCGAACGCGCCGCCGCGCTGGTCCAGACGGTGATGATCGCCCGCGCGATCGGGATCGACAATTACGGGCGCTATGCGCTGCTATTCTCGACGATCAGCCTGCTGACCCCGTTGGTCGGGCTGCAATTGCCCTATGCCATCATCTATTTCGTCTCCCGCTACCAGGCGCGGGAGCCCGAGCGCGCCGGCGCGGTGGTGCTGCTCGGCCGACGTCTGACGCTCGCGACGACCGCCAGCGTCGTGGTGATCGCGCTGATATTCTCGCTGCCGCTATCGCAATGGCTGTACAATGCCGGTGACTATCGGATGGCGATCATCCTCGGCGCGGTGATCCTGTCGGCAAGCGTCCAGTCGGGGCTCAGCGACACCTTGCTCCAGGCGAGCGAGCGGTTCAGGACACTCGCGCTCGCTCGGCTGAGCGCAGCTCTACTTACGCTTGCCGCGCTCGCGCCCGTCGCAATCCTGACAACGGGTCTCATTCCGGTGCTGCTGGTCATCGCCGGCGGCGGCTTGGTCCGTCTCGTCATGGTCGCAATCCCGGCGCGCAAGATCAGCGCGCGCCTGGTCGCCCATACCGATTTCCGCGCTGCGCTGCGCCAGGGATCGATTATCCTGCATTTCTCCTTGCCCAGTGGGCTGGTCTCGCTGCTGATCGGCGTGTCGACATGGATCGGCAATTATTACCTCACGCGCGAGCCGGGTCGTCTGAAAGACATGGCGATAATCAACACCGGCGTGCAATGGCGAGCGCCGATCCTGGTGGTGATGGCATCGCTTTCCAGCGCGATCCTACCGATGCTGGGCCGGTATTTGGGAACGGCGGATCATGCGCAAACCAACCGGTTGCAGCGCTATCACATATTGCTCAACACCGGCACCGCGATCGTCTTTTCGGTGGCTGCGGTGCTTTGCTCGGGGTGGATTCTGGCCGCTTATGGCTCGGCATTCCGCGGCCAGCAGTTTCTCTTTTCGCTTTTCCTGGTGGCACTGGTCCCCACTGCCTATGTCACTGCGCGACAACAGGAACTGGTGGCAAGCGGCCGGATGTGGATGCAACTCCTACTGTGCGTTCCATTCGCCGGTATCGCAATCTTCGGCACGCTGTGGTTTGCCGATGGCCTGCGCGGAGACATTCTAGGCTATATTCAGCTCGGCGCATGGACGGTTACGGCGCTTTTATATGCGTTGCTGGTTCGCCCGCCAGGGACAGCAGCGCGATCGGCGAAGGAAGGTTAGGGTATGTGCGGTATCCTGGGACTAGTATCGAAGGACCCGATCGACCGCGGACATGCGCACGCCGCGCTCGACCTGATCGCGCATCGCGGCCCCGATGGCGACAGCGCCTGGCACGATTCGGCCGACAATGTCTGGCTCGGCCATCGTCGCCTGTCGATCATCGACCTCAGCCATGCCGGCGATCAGCCGATGCACTCTGTCGACGGCCGCTTCGTGCTGATCTTCAACGGCGAGATCTACAATTACGTCGAGCTGCGCAACGAGCTGATCGCCGCCGGCGCGACCTTCCAGTCGGCAAGCGACAGCGAAGTCATCATCGAGGGCTATCGCGCCTGGGGCGTGGGCGTGCTGTCGAAGCTCAATGGCATGTTCGCGATCGCGCTCTACGACCGCGGCCAGCGGATGATGCTGTGCGCGCGTGACCGTTATGGCGAAAAGCCGTTCCTCTACACGATGCGCGACCGCTTCTTCGCTTTCGGGTCGGAATATAAGGCGCTGCTCGCACTGCCGGGCGTGCCGCACGACCATGACGAATTGCGCGTCGTCACCGAAACGTGCCAGCCGGGATCGAGCGCGGACCGCCAGCGCCAGACCGTCTTCACCGCGATCGAGCAATTGCTTCCGGGCGAGGCGATGGTGGTCAATTGCACGACGCTGGAGAGCAAGACCTGGCGTTATTTCGACATCGACCTGACGCGTCAGCGCAGCTTCGCTAACCCGAAGGACGCGATGGCCGAGTTCCGCGACCTGTTCGTCGATTCAGTACGCATCCGCATGCGCTCCGACGTCGAGGTCGGATCGTGCCTGTCGGGCGGGCTCGATTCCTCGGCGATCGTCGGCGCGGTCCGCCATCTGCTCGGCCCCGATGCGGTCTATCATACCTTCACCGGCCGCTTCCCCGGCACCCCCGCCGACGAATGGCATTTCGCCGAGCAAGTGGTGAACGCCTCGGGCGTCGTCAGCCATATCGTCGAGCCGACCGTCGACCGCTTCATCACCGATCTGCCCAGGTTCATGTGGCACAACGAACTGCCGGTCGGATCGTCGAGCCAGTTCGCGCAATGGTGCGTGTTCCACATCGCCAAGGAGCATGACGTCACCGTGCTGCTCGACGGCCAGGGCGCCGACGAGTTGATGGGCGGGTACGAGCAATATTTCGCTTTCTACATCCGCTCGCTCAAGGCGCGCGGCGAGACCGCGCGGCTGGCGCGCGAGCTGCCCGAGATCGAACGCCGCTATCCCGCCGCGCAGATGGATCGCGCGATGCGGATGAAGTCGGCGGTACCGCAGCGGCTGCGCCACGCGCTGGCGCATATGCTCAACCGCGGCTCCGACATCCGCTTCGGCCTCAAGCCCGGCTATAGCGAGGCAGTGTCCGAACAGAGAGGACGCAATGACCATGGCAGCGGCGATCCGTTGCGCGACGCGCTCTACGAGGACAGCTTCCAAAAGCACCTAACCACGCTGTTGCGTTATGGCGATCGCAATTCGATGGCGCATTCGCGTGAGGTCCGCCTGCCCTTCTGCGACCATCGCCTTGCCGAGTTCGTGCTGTCGGCGCCGCCCGAGCTGATCATGGGCGACGTGCAGACCAAGCGGCCGATCCGCGAGGGCCTGCGCGACTTCCTGCCCGAATCGATCGCGACGCGCTGGAACAAGCAGGGCTTCCGGCCGCCGCAGGATCTCTGGTTCACCTCGCCCGCCTTCCTCGAACTGATGCAGGACACTTTGACCTCCGCATCGTTCCGCCAGTCGGAAATCTGGGACCAGAAATGGTGGATCAAGGTGCTCGACCGCATCCGCGGCGGCGACCTCGGGCTCGGCTGGAATATCTGGCAGCCCTTCGTCCACGAAATGTGGAAACAGCATTTCCTCAAGCCGGCCACCCGGAGCGTCGAGCCGAAGCGGCTCGCCGCCTGACACGCCCGCCACGATGGATATCCTGCTGATCAACGGGACGCATCCCGCGGCGCCGCACATTTCCGGCGCACGTGCGGGGCGTTTCGCCGCAGAGCTGGCGCGGATGGGACATCGCTGCGTGCTGATCTGTCCTCCCCTGCCCGGCGCGAAGGCGCAGCAGCCTCGACCGATCGCGACACATGATTGGTCGCTGCCGCTGATCGTCGAGGCCGACGATCCTCCTCCGGCGGGCGGCAGCGCGATCCGTACGCTCTGCAATGTGCTGCGCTATGGCGGCCGCCGCGTCGGCTTTCAGCGTAACGCCATCGCGCAAGGCCGCGCGCTGGCGGTGGACTTCCGTCCCCAGGTCGGCTGGGCCACCTTCGGCTCGCTAGAGGCGGTGACGGCGCTCCGCACGCTGGCGCGCGACCAGCATTTCCCGTGGATCTTCGACGACAAGGACAATCCCGACCTCTATGTACCGCGACCGGCGCGGTGCTTGCTGGCATGGCGCCTGCGCGGGTTCGGCGCGTTGCAGACCAATTCGGTGCTCCACGCCGAGGCCGCGGAGCGCTGGCTCGGCCACCCGGCGGAAGTCGTCTATAGCGGAGTCGACCAATGCTTTTTCGAGGCGTCAGCCGCCCCGGAACCGCCGCGCCGTTACGTCACGCTGACAGGCAGCCTCTATTTCAAGGAAACCGTTGCGGAGATCGTCGATGGCATTGCCCGCTACAATGCCGCCAGCGCCAAGCCGCCGCTCGGCATCGTCTATCTCGGCCGCGATGGCGACTGGCTCGCCAATGATCGCGGCGTCGCGGTCGAGCTGCCAGGCTATGTGCCGACCGACGAGATGGCGAGAATCTGCCATCATGCCGTCGCCAATCTGTACGTTTTCTTCGGTCGGGGCTTTCACCACAAATTGTTCGAGCTGCTCGCTTGCCGCCGGCCGGTGATCGCCTATGGCGGCGAGTTGCCCGAAAGCATCGCGCAGGCCGACCGGCTCCGCGCCCCGCTCGCACTGCCGACAACGCCCGCCGCGCTCGCCGCTGCCCTGGGTGCGGCCGAAGCCTTCATTCCTGACCCCCAGATGCCCGAACGCTTCTTCACCTGGCCCGAACAGGCTGCCATGGTCGAAGCCGCGATGAGGAGATTGATCGGATGACCGACGCCGCCGTGCCGACCACGCAGGAACGCGTGATCGACCAATATTTCGAGACGACGTCGTCGCGCACCGCCTTCACCGAAGAGATGAAGGCCAATGCCGTCGCGACGTTCGGCCGCCTGCTCGGCGACTGGGGGGCGCAGCCGGGCGAGGTGATGGTCGATCTCGGTTCGGGGATGGGTGAGGGCTGCCTGTTCGCGCTGTCGCGCGGCGCCGCCAGCGCCACCGGCATCAACCTGTCGAGCGGCGAGAACGCGCTCGCGCGCGAGCGCGTGCCGGGCGCGACCTTTCTCGACACCGATCTGATCTCGGGCCTCGAGGGCCTGGCCGACGCCAGTGTCGATCGCATCATGGCGCTCAACATTCTCGAACATATCGACAAACAGACTCTCGCTACCGTGCTCGAACAGGCCGCGCGCGTGCTCAAGCCGGCCGGCTATCTGGTCGCGATGACTCCCAATGCCGGATCGCCGTTCGGATCGATGACGCGATATTGGGATATCACCCACGAGATCGCCTACACGCCCTCCGCCTTCCGCCAGATCGGATCTTTGTGCGGGTTCAGGCGGTTCGATTTCCGCGAATGCGGCCCGCGCCCGCACGGGCTGGTCAGCACGATCCGCTATGTGCTGTGGCAGATGATCCGATTGAGCATCAAATTCCGGCTGATGGTCGAAATGGCCTCGACCAAGGGCGGCATCTACACCGCCGACATGCTCACGCGGATGGCGAAATAGCGGCGGCGACGAGGCGCTTCACCAGTTGGTCGCCGGCAACGCTCGCGCGCCATCCGATCGTTTCGGCGGCGCGCGACGGATCGGCGTGCTGCTCGACGATATCAGCGGGACGGCGCAGGCCGGGAACGCTTTTCACATGCTCACGCCAGTCGAGGTCGATCGCGGCGAAGGCGGCGGCGACGAAATCCTCCAGCCGCATGCTCGTGCCGGTGGCGAGGATCAGATCCTCGGGCGTCTCGCGCTGGAGCATCGCCCACATCGCCGCGACATAATCGGGCGCCCAGCCCCAGTCGCGCACGACGCTCAGATCGCCAAGTTCGAGCGGCGCGCGATCGCCCGCGGCAAAGCGGCGGATCGCCGCCATCAACTTGCCGATGACGAAACTGTCGGGCCGGAGCGGCGATTCGTGCGGAAACAGGAAAGCCGAGCAGGCGCGCTGCCGATAGGCGATGCGATTGGCCTCGATCAGCAGATGCGCGCTGCACTTGGCAACGGCATAGGGGCTGCGCGGGCGAAAGCGCGATCCCTCGGTCGCCGGCTCGACGGTCTCGCCGAAGCAATCGCCGGACGCGGCGTTGAGCAGAACGGCATCCGGCGCCTCACGCCGCACCGCTTCCAGGACATTGAGCAATCCGAATGCCGCGCCCGCGAACGTCGCCTCCGGCTCGGCGAACGACCGTCCGACCGAGCTTTGTCCGGCGAGATAATAGATTTCATCAGGCGCCGCCGCGGCGATGACCTCGGCGACCCGGGCGCTGTCGGAGGGATCGGTCCGGTGAAGCCTGATCCTGTCGGCGATCCCCAGCCGCGCAAGATTGTCCGGTATCGCGCCGCCCCGGCTGGTCCCGTGCACGCGATACTCCTTGTCGAGCAGCAACCGCGCCAGATGGGCACCGTCCTGCCCCCCGACGCCCCAGATCAGCGCCGACCGCGCCGTCATGCTCGCGTCACCAGCGCGCCGGTCATCGCCGCGAGCCGCTGCGCGAAGGCCGGGAAAGCGAAATAATCGAGTCCTGCGGGAATAGCGCGCGGCTGGTCCAAACTGGCGATCACCGCATCGACCACCGCTTGTTGATCGAGCGGATCGACGATCGGCCCCAGCAGCCCCTCGCGCATCGCTTCGCGCGTGCCGTCGCGCGTGCT
>DASVNU010000457.1:0-4318 GCA_036383655.1 Sphingomonas sp.
TCGAAATGGCGAGATTGATCGAGCAATAGGTCTTGCCGTCGCCCGGCTTGGCCGAGCAGACCAGGATGGTCCGGGGCTGCTCGACGCGCTGAACGATCCCTCGATCGATATCGAGAAATGCGTGGTCGGCACCGATATTCCCAATCTGAGCCTGCTGCCTGCCGGCACCCAGACCATTTCGGATACCGAACTGGTCGCCAGCGGCCGCACGCCCGATCTGATCGCGCGGCTGCTCGCTGCCGATCCGGATCGCATGGTGATCTTCGATTCGCCGCCGGCTTTGTCGGCGTCGCCCGCTTCGGTGCTGGCGCTGCATGTCGGCCAGGTCATGCTCGTGGTCCGCGCCGACAAGACGACGGAAGGCGAGATCCGTGACACCGTGCAGCGCCTTGAGGGCTGCGAGCACATCCAGCTTTTGTTGAACAGCGTTGCGTTTGCCCCGGGGGGGGCTCGTTTCGGCAGTTATTACGGCCAGGAGGACGAGGGCCAATGATGCGCGTTATTTCCGCGGGGGTCGCGCTTGCGACGCTGCTGGCGGCAATGCCGGCGGCGGCGCAGGACGACCGCGACGGTGGGGGTAGGGGCCGCAAGGTCACGATCGCGCCTTATATCGAGCTCAGCCAGGTGCTCACCGCCGACGTCCAGTCGGGCGATGTGCTGACCTACAGCTCGGCCGCCGCAGGGGTCGACGCTTCGGTCGAGACGCGGCGCGTGTCGGTCAATCTGTCGGCGCGCTACGAGCATCAATTCGCCTGGGACAAGAATAGCGGCGACGCCGATGTCGTCACTGGTCTGGCCAACGCCCAGGTGCGGGTGGCGCACGGATTGTCGCTCGACGCGGGCGGCATCGCCACGCGCTCGCGCAACGACATTCGCGGTGCCGCGCCGGTGTTCTTCGGTAACGACCGAGACAATGTCAGCAACGTCTATTCGGGCTATGTCGGTCCGACGCTCACCACCGGCAGCGGGCCGGTCGCGATCAACGCGGCCTATCGCTTCGCTTATACCAAGGTGACCGAACCGGGTCCGACCGGGGTCGCCCCGGGCAGCCCGCGGCTCGACTATTTCGACGATTCGAAGACGCAGATCGCGACAGCCTCGGTCGGCTTCAGATCGGGCACCGTGCTGCCGGTCGGCCTGACCGCCAGCGGTGGCTGGACGCGCGACGACCAGAGCCAGCTCGGCAACCGGTTCGACGACCTCTATGGCCGTGTCGACGCGGTGATGCCCCTGTCGGGCAATGTGGCGGTCGAAGGCGGCGTCGGTTACGAAAAGCTGACTTCCAGCGCGCGCGATCCGTTGCTCGATGCCGGCGGCGCGCCGGTCACCGACAGCCGCGGCCGGTTCGTCACCGACCCCAATTCACCGCGCCGCATCGCTTACAAGACCGACGGCATCTATTGGGATGCCGGCGTCGTATGGCGCCCGAGCCCGCGCACCATGCTCGAAGCGCGAGTCGGCCGTCGCTACGGCTCATGGAGCTATACCGGCTCGTTCAGCTATGCCCCGTCCAAGGGCGTCGGCGTCCAGGTCGGCGTCTACGACACGGTCGAGACCTTCGGCAGCCAGCTGCAGCGCAGCCTGCGCGGACTTCCCGCCCAGTTCACCGCGACGCGCGACTTGCTGGCTCAGCAGTTCAGCGGCTGCACCTTCGGCACGACCGGCGGCGGCGCCGCGGGCGCGTGCATGAATTCGGTGTTCCAGTCGGTGTCGACCGCGACCTATCGTTCGCGCGGGGTCGATGCGGTGGTCAGTCTGACTCGCGGCGCGTCGACGCTCGGCTTCGGCGCGGGCTATTCGAACCGCAAATTCTACGCGCCCAACAGCCCGGGCGTGGTGATCATCGGCACCAGCGACGAAAGCTATTACGCGCAATTGTTCTACTCGACCTCGATCGGCCAGCACACCTCGTTCAACGCCGATCTGTTCGCCAATTATTTCGATAGCGGCCTGGCGCCGGGGATCTACAGCCTGGGTGCGACCGGATCGGTCTCGCGCAGCTTTGGCCGCCTCGGCACGACCGTCTCGCTTGGCGCCTATACCTTCAGCCAGAAGGGGCAGGAGGACCAGACGACGGCGCAGGCATCGTTGGGGGCCCGTTACCAGTTCTGACCGGAGCGGCGGGGTAACGCCCGCCCGGAGATGATGAGATGTATGACGACCATTACGGATTGAGCGGACGCCCGTTCGCGCTGACGCCCGATCCGAAATTCTGGTTCGACACCGCCACGCACCGCAAGGCAATGGCGTATCTCGGCTATGGCCTGAGCCAGGGCGAGGGCTTCATCGTCATCACCGGCGATGTCGGCGCGGGCAAGACCACGCTCGTCGGCCATCTGATGGCGACGATCGACCGCGAGCGGCTGCACGTGATCAAGCTGGTGTCGAGCCAGATCGACGGCGACGATCTGTTGCGCATCGTCGCGACCGGGCTGGGGGTCGAGACCGCGGGCCTGATGAAGGCGCAATTGCTCGTCGCGATCGAGCGCGGCCTGCATTCGATCGCACGCTCGGGCCGCCGCACGCTGTTGATCGTCGACGAGGCGCAGGCGCTCCACACCGGCGCGCTCGAAGAATTGCGTATGCTGTCCAATTTCCAGGCCGGCGGCCACGCACTGCTGCAGATATTCCTGCTCGGCCAGCCTGAATTCCGCGCCGCATTGCATGGCGGCGACCGGCTCGAACAGCTCCGCCAGCGGGTGATCGCGATGCATCATCTCGATCCGATGGGCGCCGATGAAGTCGAACCCTATGTTCTGCACCGCATGTCGCTGGTCGGCTGGAACGGCCGCCCCCAATTCACGCCCGATGCCTTCGCCGCGCTCTATCGCGGGTCCGACGGCGTGCCGCGCCGGCTCAACCAGCTGGCGGGGCGCGTATTGCTGTTCGGCGCGATCGAGCAGGTCGAGGTGATCGACGCCAAGGTGGTCGATGCGGTGATCGCCGATATCACCGGCGATATGCCCGCCCCCAGCGCGCCCGCGCCGCGGCCGGTTGTTGCCGCGCCGGAGCCGGTGGCAGCCCTCGAGCCGATCAAAGCTCCGGAGCCGATCGCGATGCGCGAACCGCTTGCGGTGGCCGAACCCGTGGCGCCTGCCAACGACCCCAAGCCCGCGTCGATCGAGATCGCGCATGACCGTTTCGCGGCGATCGAGGCGCGGCTCGAGGAGCAGGATGCCGCCTTGCGCCGCGTATTGGCGTTGCTGGTCGACTGGGTCGAGGGTAACGAGGCCGCGGCAGCGCGCGGTGGCCGCGCGGCCTGACGCGCGACGGGGGGCGGAATCATGCGCAACGGCCTGTCGGTCGACGTCGAGGAATGGTTCCAGGTCGGCGCGTTCGAACGCGTGATCGACAAGGCCGATTGGGACGGCCTGGACAGCCGCGTCGCCTATAATACCGGCAAGGTGCTCGACCTGTTCGCCGAAACGGGGGTCAAGGCGACGTTCTTCACGCTCGGCTGGGTTGCCGAGCGTCACCCCAGCCTGATCCGGCGGATCGTGGGGGAGGGGCATGAGGTCGCCAGCCACGGCTGGGACCACGACCGCGTCTTCACCATGACCGCCGACGCGTTCCGCGCCGATCTCAAGCGCGCGCGCATCGCGCTCGAGGATGCATCGGGGCAGCGCGTGACCGGCTACCGCGCGCCGAGTTTCTCGATCGACCAGCGCACGCCCTGGGCGCATCAGGTGTTGGCCGAGGAAGGCTATGCCTATTCGTCGAGCGTCGCGCCGCTCGTCCACGATCATTACGGCTGGGCCGATGCGCCCAAGCATGCCTATCGCCCGGTCGCGGGATCGGACCTGGTCGAACTGCCGATCACGCTCGCCGATGTCGCGGGGCGCAAGATCACCACCGGCGGCGGGTTCTTTCGGCTGTTTCCGGCGGCGATCACCGATCGCGCGGTGACGCGCGCCAATCGCGATGAGCAGCGTCCGGCGGTGTTCTATTTCCATCCCTGGGAAGTCGATCCCGATCAGCCGCGCGTCGCGCGCGCGCCGATCAAGTCGCGGTTACGTCATTACAGCCGGCTCGGCGCGATGGCCGGCAAGTTGCGCGGGCTGGTCAAGCGCCACGATTGGGGCCGCGTCGATGCGGTCGTCGCGGTCGAAGCGGCGCGCCTGCAGTGACGATGCCTCTGGTCTCGACCCCGGTGGCGATCAGCGCCGCCGACCTGACCCAGGCCGGCGAGCGTGCGCGGATCGATGCCTATGTCCGCGCGCATGCCGATGCGACGCCGTTCCACCTGACCGGCTGGAATGCCGCTGTCGCCCGCGCCTGCGGACAGACCGCGCATTGCCTGATCGCCGAATATGCCGAT
>DASVNU010000458.1:0-4147 GCA_036383655.1 Sphingomonas sp.
GCGCCGCCGAAGTACAACAGCTTCTCGGTCAATGTGGTCTTGCCGGCGTCGGGGTGCGAGATGATTGCGAACGTGCGGCGGTCGGAAATACTCATGGTCGCGGCTCCTAGCCGCAGGGTAGGCTCAGGTCGAGGGTCAGGACTCGAGCGTGATCGCCATTCCGCAGCGCCAGTCCGCGCCCGGCGCGACCTCGAACACGCCCGGCTTGGTCCGGAAATCGCCGTCGAACCCGGCGGGGTCGGCATGGCCGTGCCACGGTTCGATACAGACGAACGCCGCGCCGGGCTTGGTCCAGATGCCGAGGAAGGGCGTGTCGGGAAAATCGACCCTCAGCTGCGGGCCGTCGGCCGCGCCATAGGTCACGCTGCGCGACGCGACCGGGTCCCAGATCAGCGCGTCATGGGCGAACAGATCGTCGGCAAGATGCAGGATGCGGCCATCGAGCGGCGACGGACGCTTCGCCGCGAACAACCCGCCGGAAAGCTCGACGATGTCGCCCGGCTCGTCGGCGGCGAAGGTGATGCGATGCTCGTCGCGCGGGCGGCCATAAGGCAGCGGCCAGGCGAAGGCGGGGTGGAAGCCCAGGCTCGCGGGCAGCGGCGCGCTGCCGGGATTGGAGATACGCACGCCGATCGCCAGCGTCGCCGCCTCGATCGAATAGGCAAGCTCCAACCCGAAGTCGAACGGATAGAGCGCGCGCGTTTCGTCGTTGGCGACCAGGCCGAACGTGGCGCCGGCAGCGGACCGCGCAGTCAGTTCGAACATCTGCTTCCGCGCAAAGCCATGCTGCTTCATCGCATAGTCGCGTCCATCGAGCCGCAGCGTGTCGCCGTTCAACCGTCCGACGATCGGAAACAGGATCGGCGCGTGTCCCGTCCAATAGGCGGGGTCGGCATCGGTCATCAGCTCGCGCCCCTCGGCATCGTGCAGGTGCATGAGCTCGGCGCCGAGCGGATTGATCGCCGCCGACAGCCGGTCGTTGCCGATCTTGATCAGGTTTTCAGTCACGCAATCTTCTCCCTTACCGCCCGCCAGGCGGAAACGATCGCCTCCGCGGTCAGGTCCGCATCCGCCTCGGTCGTCGCCGACGAGCTGACCGAGACGCGCATCACCCATTGCCCGTGCCATTCGGCCCCGCCGATCCAGGCGACGGCATCGTCCTGCACGCGCTGCACCGTGGCGCGCGTCGCGTCGTCGCTGTCGCCGAAGCGGAACATCACTTGGTTGAGTTCGGGCGCCAGCACCAGCGCGATCCCCGGCTCGGCGGCGGCGCGCTCGGCGATCCGCGTCGCGACGCGGCAGCAACGCTCGACCATCTCGGCGATTCCGGCGCGGCCGAGCTGGCGGATCATCGCCCAGGCAGCGAACCCGCGGGCGCGGCGCGACAGTTCGGGGACATAGGCCGACGGATCGCGCTCGGCGCCCTCGGCGGGCGGGAGGTAGCTGGCGGAGATCGCCATCGCGCGGCGATGCGCCTCGGCATCGCGGACGATCGCGAACCCCGAATCGTACGGCGTCTGCAGCCATTTGTGCCCGTCGGTCGCCCAGCTGTCGGCAAGCTCGACGCCTTGCGTAAGGTGCGCATAGTGCGGGCTGGCCTGCGCCCACAATCCGAACGCGCCATCGACATGCAGCCAGGCACCGGCCGCGCGCGCCATCGGCGCGATCGCCGCGAAAGGATCGCTCACCCCGCTATTGATCTGTCCGGCTTGCGCGATCGCGATGACCGGTCCCGATGCCGCTTTCAACGCCGCCTCGAACGCACTCGGCAGCATTCGCCCGGCATCGTCGCTCGCGACCCATGTCACCCGCTTGGCGCCAAGACCGAGATATTTGAGGCCCGAGAACACCGTCGCATGCGCATCGGCGCCGATCAGCACATTGATCGGCGGTGCGCCGAACATGCCGTCGCCCTCGACGTCCCAGCCGACCCGGCGCAACACTTCGCTCCGCGCCGCGGCCAGGCAGACGAAATTGGCGACGGTCGCGCCGGTGACGAAGCCGACCGACGCCTCGCCGGGAAGCCCAAGCAGGTCGAGCAACCAGCGTGCCGCGACCGCCTCGACCGCGCTCGCCGCCGGCGCGGCCAGGATATTGCCGGCATTCTGCCCCCAGGCCGATGTCAGCCAATCGGCGGCGACTCCGGTCGGGTGTGAACTGCCGATCACCCAGCCGTAGAACCGCGGGCCGGTCGAGGCGCGGATGCCCGGCGTCGCGCGCTCGATCAACTCGGCGATGATCGCATCGGCCTCGCCGCCCTGCTCGGGCACCGGCGCGTCGAACGCGGGCAGGATCTCGCCATAAGTGGCGGCGGGAGTAGTCTCCGCCGTGGCGATGCGGCGGCGATAGTCGATCGCGCCCTGGGCGGCGCGCATCATCGCGGCGAAGTCGGAGTCGGTCATCTCGCCGGTGTCGTTGCGCGGACGATCCGGCGCAACCCGAAACCTGCGCGCGAACCTTTCAGGCGCGCGCGACCTGGAACCCGGCGAAGGACTGGCTGACCGGCATCAGCTCGAGCGTGTTGATGTTGAGGTGCGGCGGCAGCTGGGCGACCCACAGCAGCGTGTTGGCGATATCCTCGCCGGTCATCGGATTGGCGCCGCCATAGAGTTTGTCCGACGCGTCCTGATTGCCCTGGGTGCGGACCAGCGTGAATTCGGTCTCGACCATGCCCGGCTCGATCGAGGTCACGCGGACGCCGGTGCCGGCCAGGTCCGACCGCAGCCCCAGGCTGAACTGATGCACGAACGCCTTGGTCCCGCCGTACACATTGCCGCCGAAATAGGGATAGGTCGCCGCGACCGACGAGATATTGATGATCGCGCCCTTGCGCTCGATCAGCGCGGGCAACAGCTTGCGCGTCAGCGACACCAGGGCGGTGACATTGGTGTCGATCATCGTCTTCCACTGATCGAGCGAGGCGTCCTGCGCGGCCGCGGTACCCAGCGCGAGGCCGGCGTTGTTGATCAACAGGTCGATGCCGCGGAACGCGTCCGGCAGCGCGTCGAGCGCGGCGTCACGCGCGGCTTCATCGCGGACGTCGAACACCGCGCCATGCACCTTGTCGGCGCCGAGCTCGGCGGCCAGTGCGTCGAGCCGCTCCTTGCGCCGCCCGGTCGCGATCACGCGCCAGCCGGCCGCGACGAACGCGCGCACCGCCGCCTCGCCGATGCCCGAGGTTCCGCCGGTGATCAAAGCTGTCGGCATTGCAGGCTCCCTGAAATTACAAATTGTCTTCGTCGATCGATCGCGTTTCGGCGAGATGCCAGCGCTCGCCGTCCCAGCGATCTTCGCGATCGTCGAACTGCAGCAAGGTGCCGGCAGGGCAGCCGAGTTCCGCCAACTGCGCGCGGATCAGCGCGCGCCCGGCGTCCAGGTCCGTCACGTCGGTGTCGATGATCGAATAGAGCACGCGCCACTGGTCGTCGCCGTCCTCGTTCCCATCATCCTCGTCTTCATCGAGAAACTGGATGGCACTGCCGCCGCCGGCACTGCCGAGGCCCGTCATCCGCAATTCGGCGTCGATATATTGCGTGAACCGCGCTTGCCGCTCGAACGGATCGAAATCGCCGGGCAGCAGGATCGGCGTGTAGATATCGCCCGGCTCCTCATGAAGCGCGGTGAAGCCGACGAGGAAACTGTCGATCTTCATCCCCGTAGCGCCGCCCCGAGCTGAATCGCCCCCGCGACGAACGCGCGCACCACCGTCCCGCGGAAACCCGGTGTTCCGCCGATGATCAGGGCCGTGCGCATCGTCTATTCCTTCCGCTTTTTTCAACAGACCCCCACCCTTCCGGCGCTTCGCGCCCCCCTCCCTCTCCCGCATGCGGGAGAGGGAAGGGGCCCGCCCGGCGCAGCCGGGTGGGAAGGGTGAGGGTCTGTGTTATCCCCTCAGCGTCGCCCCAAGCTTCTCCGCCGCCGCGACCACCTTGTCGGCCACTGCCTTCAGATCGGCATCGGTGAAGCTCTTGTCGCTCGGTTGCAGCGTGATCTCGATTGCCATCGACTTGACCCCATCACGCTCGAACAGGTCGAATACGCGCGCGGCGGTGATCGCGGCCTTGTCCGATCCGCGCACCGCCCGCGTCAGCGCGTCGGCGGTCAGGCCGGCGGGGACGGTGAAGGCGAAATCGCGCTTGACTGCCTG
>DASVNU010000459.1:0-2581 GCA_036383655.1 Sphingomonas sp.
ATCCATGTCGGGCAGCAGCGCCTTGAACCGCGCGCGGGCCGCGTGCAGCGCGTCGGCGAGCCCGCCCAGCGTGGTCGGAAGCATGGCTTCGAGCCGCTGACGCAACGCCGCCGCCAGCCCGGCCGAGGCGCCGCCGGTGCCGATCGCGACGATCACCGGCGAGCGGTCGACGATCGCGGGGAGCGTGAAGTCGCACAAATCGGGCCGGTCGACCGCGTTGACCAGCACGCCGCGTGCCTTGAGCCTGGCGACCGTCGTGTCGGGATCGTCGAGCGCGACGATCGCCAGCACCGCCGCGTCGTGTTCGCCGACGATCGTCGCGCCCGCGCGCTCGAGCAGGCGGCGCTTCGCGTCCGCGCCGTCGCCCTCGCCGATCAGCATCACCGGCCGCCCCGCCAGCCGGAGGAAGACCGGCAGGCTGTGCAAGGTCACGCGGGCACCGTCCCGAGCCATTCGGGAACATGTTCCTCGGACATCACGCGATAGGCCGGGATGCGCTCAGCGACGACGGCATAGCGGTCGCCATCGACCATCACCTCGGGCACCAAGGCGCGGCTGTTATAGGTCGATGCCATGGTCGCGCCGTACGCGCCAGCGGTGCGGAAGATCGCGAGGTCGCCTTCCTTCACCCGGTCGATGTCGCGCGCCTTGGCGAAGGTGTCGCCGCTTTCGCACACCGGGCCGGCGATATTGGCGACGAAGCGCTCGCCGCTCGGCTTGACCGCGACGAAATCGTGCCAGGCGTCGTAGAGCGCGGGGCGCGCCAGGTCGTTCATCGCGGCGTCGACGATCACCCAGGGATTGGCGGGCGAGGGCTTCACCCAGATCACCTGGGTCAACAGCACCCCGGCATTGCCGGCGATGACGCGGCCGGGCTCGAACATCAATTCGACGTCCCAGTCGCGGGTGACGCGCGCGACCATCTCGCCATAAGCGGCGGGGCTTTCGGGTCTGTCCTCGGCGCGATAGGCGACGCCCAGCCCGCCGCCGAGATCGACGCGGTCGATACGGTGGCCGGCGGCGCGCAGGTCGGTGACCAATTGGCCGATGCGGCGATAGGTCGCCTCCATCGGCGCGACGCTGAGCAACTGGCTGCCGATATGCGAGGCGACGCCGCGCAGATCGAGGCCGGGGAGTTTGGACAGCCGGTCATAGATGGCGGGCGCGTCGGCGATCGCGACGCCGAACTTGTTGTCCGCCTTGCCGGTCGAGATCTTGGCGTGCGTCCCGGCATCGACGTCGGGATTGACCCGCAGCACGCACGGCGCCTTGATCCCGCGCGCGGCGGCGATCTCCGACAGCGCGGCGCCTTCCGCCTCGAGCTCGAGGTTGAACTGACCGATGCCGCGGTCGAGCCCTTGCGCCAGCTCGCCGCGCGTCTTGCCGACGCCCGAAAAGACTACATCCTTTGCCGGCACGCCGGCCGCGAGCGCGCGTTCGAGCTCGCCGCCCGAGACGACATCGGCGCCATAGCCGGCATTGGCCATCACGCGCAGCACCGCGAGGTTGGGGTTGGCCTTGATCGCATAAGCGAGATGGACCCGCGGCACGTCTTTCAGCCCCTCGCGAAACGCATGGGCGTGGCGCTCGAAGGTGCGGCGCGAATAGATATAGACGGGAGTCCCCACCTCGGCGGCGATGCGCGCCATGGGGACGTCTTCGGCGTAGAGCTCGCCGTTCTTCAGGTTGAAATCGTCCATGAAAACTCAGTTGGCGGGTGGGAGGTCGAATTCGTTGCCCTTGCGCTCTTCCGAACTCGTCAGCAATTCGTCGCTGCGGCCGGGGCGCGCCTGGCCCGAGGCGGTGAGGAGCTGGGTCGGCGTCGGCGTGGCGGTGGCACCATAAGGCGCGACCGGCAGCGGTTTGCCCGCGGCCGGTTTCAAGTCGCGCGCGGCACCACAGGCCGACAGCGCGAGAACCAGGCCGAGGATAACGAACCGCTTCACTTCTCTTCTCCCGCGCGCACCGCTTTTGCGGCCGAGATCGCCTCACGTACCCTGACCGGCGCGGTGCCGCCAGCACTGGTGCGGCTCGCGACCGAGGCATCGACGCTCAGCACATCATAGACGCGTTCGTCGATTCGTGCATCGATCGCTTTCAACGTTTCGATTGGCAATTGGTCGAGCGCGACTTGCGCCTCTTCCGCCGCCTTGACCGCGCGGCCGGTGACATGATGCGCCTCGCGGAACGGCAGACCGGCCTCGCGCACCAGCCAGTCGGCGAGATCGGTGGCGGTGGCGAAACCCGATTCGGCCAGCCCGCGCATGCGGTCGGTACGGAACGTCGCGCTCTCGACCATCCCGGTCATCGCCGCGATCGACAGTGCCAGCAGATCGTGCGCCTCGAACACCGGCGGTTTGTCGTCCTGCATGTCCTTCGAATAAGCGAGCGGGAGGCCCTTCATCGTCACGCAGAGCGCGGTCATACAGCCCATGATCCGCCCGGCATGGCCGCGCACCAGTTCGGCGGCATCGGGGTTGCGCTTCTGCGGCATGATCGAGCTGCCGGTCGACCATTGGTCGGACATGGCGACGAAACCGAATGGCTGCGACGCCCAGATCACGAATTCCTCGGCGAGGCG
>DASVNU010000460.1:0-3760 GCA_036383655.1 Sphingomonas sp.
ATCCGCTGCCTCGCGGCCGAGATGGGCGAATTCAAGGTCCGCGCCAACATCGTCGCGCCGGGTCTGATCATCACCCCGATGATGGGCGACCGCGAAGGCCCCGCCGCCAAGTACCTCGAAGGTGCCTATGGCCCGACGACCCCGCTCAAGCGCACCGGCTATCCCGAGGATTTCGAGGGCATCGGCGCGTTCCTCTGTTCCGACGCTTCGTCGTTCATCACCGGTGAGACCATCACCGTCGATGGCGGCTACATGATCCGCGCCTGAGCCGGCGACCCAGAAGCCCGCGCCAGCGGAATACCGGAGAAAGACGATGAAGGTCCTCAACATCCACGAAGTGAACGACGTTCGCCTCGACGATTACGAACTGCCCCAGGCCGGCCCCAAGGACGTGGTGGTCAAGATGAAGGCCGTGGGCATCTGCGGCAGCGACCTCTCCTACATCAAGTGGGGCGGGATCATGCGCCAGCCCGGCGGCGTGACGCCGATCGGCCACGAGGGCGCGGGCGAAGTGCTCCGCGTCGGCAGCGAAGTCACCGGCATCACGCCCGGCGACGCGGTGATCATCAACCCGATGAACACGCCGAGCGCGGTCGGCAGCGGCGGCCCCGAAGGTGCCTTCGTCAACGAGCTGCTGGTGCGCGAGGCACGGCTCAACGATTCCATCCTGCCGATCCCCGAGGGCATTCCCTACGAGATTGCCGCGATGTGCGAGCCGCTCGCGGTGGCCATGCACGGCGTCAACCGCATGGAAGTGAAGCCCGGCGACAAGGCTGTGGTCTTCGGCTGCGGCCCGATCGGGCTCGGCATGATCCTCTGGCTGGTCGACCGCGGCGTGACCGACGTCATCGCGCTCGATCTCGCGCAGGAGCGGCTCGACCGCGCGCTGGCGCTGGGCGCGCGCGCCGCGTTCAACCCGCGCGAAGTCGACATCAAGGAAGAGATCGGCAAGCTCCACGGCACCGAGATGTGCATGCACAAGCAGGCCGTGGGCACCGATGCCTTCATCGACGCTGCCGGCGGGCCGACCGTGATCAGCGACGTGATCAACATGGCCAAGTTCCATTCGCGCCTGGTGGTCACCGCGGCCTATATGAAACCGGTCGAAACCCCGTTCAGCACCATGCTGACCAGCGAGATGACGATCACCACGGCGGTCGGCTATCCGACCGAAATGCCTGATGTGATCGCCGCCATGCCGCGGCTCAAGGACAAGATCGCCTCGCTGATCAGCCACCGCGTGGCTTTCGACGACGTGATCGAGGGCCTCGCGATCGCCGCCAAGCCCGATTCCGCCAAGGTCATGGTTCATTTCGGCGAGGCTGGGGCATGAGCGACACCAAAGAGGTCAACCCGCTCGCCAAGCTGGTCCGTGCGGGTGACGTGCAAACCGAGGCGGTGCAGGTCACCCCCTTCATCTTCCTCGCGCACGGCGTGTCGAACGCGCATCTCGTCACCACGAGCGATGGCGATGTCATCATCAACGCCGGCATGCCTGAGGATGGTGAGCGCGCGAAGGTGCTGTTCGCGCCCCACCGCACCGGGCCGGTGCGCTACATCATCCTGACGCAGAGCCACGCCGACCACTTCGGCGGCGTGCCCGAGTTCCAGGAAGCGGGCACCAAGATCGTCGGCGGGCCCGACTATGTCGGCGCGCGCGACGACATGATGGGGTTGCAGTCGTTCTTCGGGAAGCGGACCTTCAAGCTCTGGGGCACGACGCTCAAGCGCGACAAGCCGCCCATGCCGATCCCGCATGTCACGCCCGACATCTTCGTCGACCGCGAGCTGACGCTCGAAGTCGGCGACCGGACCTTCCAGCTGATCCACGCGCCCGAGGGCGAGACGGTCGACAATATCGCCGTCTGGATGCCCAAGGAGAAGGTGGTCTTCACCGGCAACACCTTCGGCCCGGTCTGGCTGTCGATGCCCTTTCTCAACACGCTGCGCGGCGACAAGCCGCGGCTGGTCAAGACCTACCTCAAGTCGCTCGAGAAGATCCGCGACCTCGGCGCCGAGATCGTCGTCACCGGCCACGGCGAACCGATCGTCGGCAAGGAGCGGATCAAGGCCGATCTGGACAAGATGCACGCCGCGGTCAGCTATGTCCGCGACTACACGCTCGAAGGCATGAAGGCGGGCAAGACCGTGCACCAGCTGATGCGCGATTTCGCTTTTCCCGACGACATCAGGATCGGCGACTTCCACGGCAAGGCGATGTGGGCGGTCAAGTCGATCTGGCGCGAATATTCGGGCTGGTTCCACTACGAGGACGGCACCACCGAGCTCTACGGCGTGCCGCGCTCGTCGGTCGATGCCGACATCGTCGAGCTGGCGGGCGGGGCGGACAAGCTGGCGGCGCGCGCGCAGGCGCGGCTCGATGCCGGCGAACCGCTCGAGGCGC
The DNA here is from genome assembly GCA_036383655.1 of Sphingomonas sp. Lineage (GTDB taxonomy): Bacteria > Pseudomonadota > Alphaproteobacteria > Sphingomonadales > Sphingomonadaceae > Sphingomonas. Next base: position 2,405 of record DASVNU010000460.1, read on the forward strand.
TGCACCTGGTCGCCATCGTGCTGGGCGTGGAGCCGACGAACCGCGCTGCGCTGACGGTCAAGAGGGGCGCTTCGCAGCAGCTGCTCGAACGCTCTGGCCAGAGCAACCTCAGCGAGACGATGTGGCTGCGCTCGGAAATCGCCGAGGTGGATGCGGCGCTGGGCGAGTAAGCGAAACCCTCTCCCGCTTGCGGGAGAGGAGCGAGACTTGGCGGCTTGCCGCCTAGTCGCAGTGGTGAGGGGGCGGGCGTAGCGCTGCACCACCCTCATCCAAGCTCCGCTAGCTCCTGACGGAGCAAGCTGCGCTATCCTTCTCCCGCCAGCGGGAGAAGGTGGCTCACGCAAACGGCGCCAGCCCGGTGAGCATCATGCGCACCAGGTCGGCCTGTCCGCTAGCGCCGGTCTTGGCGTAGATCCGCTTCGAATAGTTGCGCGCGGTTTCCTGCGTGAGCTGGAGTTCGGCGCCGGCTTCGACGATCGAGCGGCCCTGGCTGATCGCTTCGGCCAGGGCCGCCTCGCGCGTAGACAGGCCCAGGGTCGCCGCGACCACGGGCACCGCACTTTTCGCGTTCTCGCGCCGGTCGCGGCGCACGAGGCCGACCGAGTAGCCGCTACTGAGCGGGCTGTCGGCGGCGATCGGTGCGCGGCGCAGCAGCAGGTCCTTGCCGAGCCGGTCGTCGAAGCGGACCGTGCGGCGTGCGTCTGAGCCGGCGGTCGCCAGCTCGCGGCAGGCGGCGCTCAGCGCTTGGGTCGGCCCGGCGCGCAGCTGGGCGCGTCCGGTGCTTTGCCCGGTGCTCTGGATGTCGAGTTCCTCGGTGGCGATCCGGTCGGCGATGATCGCCTGGCTGCTGGCATCGAAGATCGCCTGGCCGACGCCGAGCAGGGCCAGCGCGTCCTCGGCGATCGTCGCGCGCAGCCGCAGCCCGCGCAGTTCCATGAGCAGCCCTAGCGCCAGCGCGAAATGCGGGGCGAGCGAAGAGAGCAGGGCGCTGTCGCCCGCGCCGAAGTCGAGCCGGTCGTGCAGCAGTACCAGCCAGGCATTGTGATCGCCGCGCGCGACGATGCGGATGAAGCGGGCATGGGCGACCCAGGCGGCATCGAGCACGCCTTGCTGGCGCTTCACCGCCTCGGGGCTTTCGCGCAGCGTCGTTTCCTCGAGCGAATAGACGCGGTTGGGGCGCAGCGAGGCATAGGGCAGCAGGCCGGCCTCGCTGAAGGCTTCGAGGTCGAAGGGCGTCGCGCTCGGCGCATAGCCGTGGACGCGGATCGTCCGCTTGATCGGCGGCATGCCCGACATTCCGCCCGGCCGGATGAACAGATGCAGCCGCTGCGCGCGCGTGCGCGCGAGCAGGCGGTG
>DASVNU010000461.1:0-3071 GCA_036383655.1 Sphingomonas sp.
GACCGGCAATTTGGCGCGCGCCGCGATGGCGAGCGTGATCGGATCTTCGAACGCCTCGATATCGGCGATAGTGATGACCTCGTCGGGCGCTTGGCCGACGAAGAAGGCGGGAAGCACGCCCGCGGTGCGCGCGAGCGACAAAGCCGCCGTCATGACGTCACGATCGTCGACATGGATCGCGCGGAACGGCCCTTTCATCGGGGTCGCCATGTCGAGCTGCGGATCGGCCAGCGCGACCGCGCAGTCGAAATCGATCCAGAAGGTGCGTTCGACCAATACCGGCGAATCGGGGATGGCAGCCTCGAGCTGGTTGGCGAGCTTGAGCGTCGCCGCGCGCCCGGCCGACAGCAGGATCGGCGACTCGCCCGCGGGATCGAACGCCTTCATCCGCCCGGCATCGGCGGTCTCGATCGCGAGCAGGCCGACCGGCGCGCGCGCCCCCTTTATGGCGATCGGCCAGCCGCGGCGCAGCGCGTCGATCGCACGGGCGACGTCGCGCGCGCTCATCGTGGCCCCTTCACCCACAGCGTCTTCACAGGTCGAACTCGGTCATGATCGGGACATGGTCCGACGGCTTGAGCCAGTTGCGGCATTGCTCGAATACCTGATGCGAGGTCGCCTTGGCCGCGACGTCGGCGGTCGCCCACATATGGTCGAGCCGGCGACCGCGATCGTTGACCGTCCAGTCGGGCGATCGATAGCTCCACCAGGTGTGGAGCCGCGCCGGGGCGGGATGGAAATGGCGGCCGAGATCGACCCAGGAGTTCGAGTCCTTGAGCCGGTTGAGCGCGTCGACCTCGATCGGCGTATGGCTGACGACCTTGAGCAATTGCTTGTGGTTCCACACGTCGGATTCGAGCGGCGCGATGTTGAAGTCGCCGGTCAAAATCGTCGGGCAATCGAGCGTTGCCGACCAGGCGGTCATCCGCTCGACGAAATCGAGCTTCTGGCCGAATTTGGTATTGAGCTCGCGATCGGGAATGTCACCGCCGGCCGGGACATAGACGTTCTCCAGCCGCACCCCGTTCGGCAATCGCACGCCGACATGCCGCGCCTCGCGATTGGCCTGCCAGTCGAACCGGTCGTCCTCGACCAGCGGAATCCGGCTGATGATCGCGACGCCATGGTGCATGCGCTGGCCGTGCAGGAAGATCGTGTCATAGCCGAGCGCGCGGAACGCACCTTCGGGAAAGTCGGCGTCGATCACCTTGGTTTCCTGCAGGCACAAGATGTCGGGCGCGACCTCGCGCAGGAATTGCTCGACGATGTCGATGCGGAACCGCACCGAATTGATGTTCCAGGAAACGATCTTCACGGAAGCGCACTTAGGGAGTTGTAAGCCATTCGTCACCCTTGCACGCGTCGCGGCAAAGCCGCGCCGCCGTCGGACGCCGCCATCCGCCATGCGCAAAGGAAAGGCCCCTGTTCCGGGGGCATGGAACAGGGGCCGACCTAGCGTTCGTCACGCAGGCGGGAAATGGTTTGCTTCGGGCAACAGGGGGAAAATCCCGAACCGCCCCACATCCGCGAGAACTGTATTAGGCGGCCAAAGCTGTCGCCCAGATGAACAGGCGGTTATTTTCTCGGGCCACTACGCACCGGGTCGTTGAAGCGGAACGTTCCGTCTGAAATCGGTACGTTGAACTTGGGATCGGTCAGTCGAATCGTCGTGCGATTATTCTGCGCATCGAGCGCGACCCAGCCACGCAGGATCAGGCCCGACGGACCCGCCGCGTTGCGCTCGAACACCAAGGTGATGCGGCCATATTCCGAATGCTTGGGATCGCTCGCGTCGACCGAGATGACCGAAGGGTCGGCGGTCGGGATCACCTTGGCGAAGCGGCTGATGTCCTTGCTGGGATCGAGCAGCACGCCGAGCGGCGACCCGCCGATCGGCCAGCGCTGCTTCTGCCCGACCTGATAATCGAGAAACCACAGCGACTTGCCATCGGCGACGATCAGGATCGGCACGCCCTTCTGATACTGGAACCTCATCTTGCCCGGCTGCTTCAACGACAAGGTGCCGGTCAGCGTCTTGCCGTTGCGGTCGTACTGGCTGAACGTCGCGGTCATCGACTGGACCGCGCGCAGATGCTCCTGCACCTTGACGAGGTCGGGCGAGGTCACGGCGGGCGCGGCGGTAGCGGCGGTTGCGACGAGGGCGGGCACGAACAGCAGCGCTAGGGCGCGAGACGTCACGAATATTCTCCTGAAAAGCGCGCAAGGCATGGCGCGACCGGCTTGAACCCGCTCTGAACGCCTGGAGCCGGGCTCTGGTTCAGCGGCCCCCGGCCGGTTGTGCGTCGCGTAGGCGAAGGCGACCCTATAGCGGATTGCCCTCGCGGTCGCGCAGCACTTCGCGGCGGCCGACATGGTCCGGCCGGCCGACGATGCCGTCCTTCTCCATCCGCTCGATGAGGCGCGCGGCGGAATTATAGCCGATCCGCATCTGTCGCTGCAGCCACGAGGTCGACGCCTTCTGGCTTTCGACCACGAACTGGATCGCGTTGCGATATTGCTGGTCCTCGGCCGAATCCTCGCCCAACGGCGCGCCATCGAGCGCGAAACCGTCTTCATTCTCCTCGGTGACCGACTGGATGTAATCGGGCTGACCCTGCGCGCGCCAGTGATCGGCGACCGCGCGGACCTCGTCGTCGCTGACGAACGGGCCATGGACGCGGCTGATCTGCTTGCCGTACGCCATGTACAGCATGTCGCCCTTGCCGAGCAGCTGCTCGGCGCCCTGTTCACCCAGGATGGTGCGCGAATCGATCTTGCTGGTGACGTTGAACGAGATGCGCGTCGGCAGATTGGCCTTGATCACGCCGGTGATGACGTCGACCGACGGGCGCTGCGTCGCCATGATCAGATGGATGCCCGCGGCGCGCGCCTTTTGCGCCAGCCGCTGGATCAGGAATTCGACTTCCTTACCCGCGGTCATCATCAGATCGGCGAGCTCGTCGACGATGACGACGATCTGTGGCAGCGGCTCGAATTCGAGCTGCTCTTCCTCATAGACCGGCTTGCCGTCCTCGTATCCGATCTGGACCTTGCGCCCGAGCGGCTGGCCC
>DASVNU010000462.1:0-8478 GCA_036383655.1 Sphingomonas sp.
GACCCGCGCCGAAAGCCTGCTCTATCGCGACTGGGGCGCCGACGTGATCGGCATGACCGCGATGCCCGAAGCCAAGCTCGCGCGCGAAGCCGAGCTGCCTTATGCGCTGATCGGCATGGTGACCGATTACGATTGCTGGCGCGAGAGCGAGGCGCCGGTCGAGGTCGCCGAAGTGATCGCGCAGATGCACAAGAACGGCGAGGTCGCGCGGCGCACGGTGGAGGCGTTCGTCAAGGCATTGCCCAGCGAGCGCTCGCCGTCGCCGATCGACACCTGTCTCGACGTCGCGTTGATCACCGACCCGGCCAAGCGTGACCCGGCATTGCTGGCGAAGCTCGACGCGGTGGCGGGCCGGGCGTTGCGACGCTAGGAACGATCGGCGCTCGCGCGACTTGAGCGCGCGGACGCGGACAGGAACCCGAATGACGCCACCGCCGAACAGCGATGCGATCCACGACGGCGCGCCGTTCGCGCGCGGGCGGCCGTCGCTTGCCGAAAGCCATGCCACGGTCGCGGTCCCGGCGACGGGCGCATGGCGGCGGTTCTTCGCGTTCGTCGGCCCCGGCTATCTGGTCGCGGTCGGCTATATGGATCCCGGCAATTGGGCGACCGACCTCGCCGGCGGATCGGCGTTCGGCTATACGTTGCTGGCGGTCGTGTTGCTGTCGAGCCTGATGGCGATCCTGCTCCAGACCTTGTCGGCGCGACTCGGCCTCGCGGCAAAGCTCGATCTCGCCCAGGCATGCCGCGCGCGCTATGGACGCAAGACCACGATCGTCCTGTGGCTGTTGTGCGAGCTGGCGATCATCGCCTGCGATCTGGCCGAAGTGCTCGGCACCGCGGTCGCGCTCAAATTGCTGTTCGGGCTGCCGTTGCTGGCGGGCGTGGCGATCACTTCGTTCGACGTGCTGTTGTTGCTCTCGCTGCAGCGGTTCGGTTTCCGCAAGCTGGAGGCGTTCATCGCCACCCTGCTGGTGGTGATCGCGGGATGCTTCGCGTACGAATTGTGGCTGGCGCGGCCCGATTGGGGAGCGGTTGCCGGCGGGCTGGTGCCGCGGCCCGAGATCGTCACCAATCCGGCGATGCTCTACATCGCGATCGGCATCCTGGGCGCGACGGTGATGCCGCACAATCTCTACCTCCATTCCGCGGTGGTGCAGACGCGCAAGGTCGCGCCGGGCGACGAGCGCGGCGCGATCCGGCTAGCCACGGTCGATACGATCGTCTCGCTCGGGCTCGCTTTCCTGATCAATGCGGCGATCCTGATCCTGGCGGCGTCGGTTTTCCACACGGCGGGCCGAGCCGACGTCGCGGATATCGAGCAGGCGCATCGCTTGCTGTCGCCGATGTTGGGCGCGGGCGCGGCGAGTGTCGTATTCGCGCTGGCGCTGCTTGCCTCGGGGCAGAATTCGACCATCACCGGCACGCTCGCGGGCCAGATCGTGATGGAGGGGTTCCTCGATCTGCGGTTACCGGTCTGGCTGCGCCGCATCGTGACGCGCCTGCTGGCGATCGTCCCCGCGGCGCTGGTGATCGGCATCGCCGGCGAAGGGTCGACGACCAGCCTATTGGTGCTGAGTCAGGTCGTGCTCAGCCTGCAACTGCCCTTCGCGGTGATCCCGCTAGTCTCGTTCACCAGCGACCGGCGGATGATGGGCGATTTCGCCAGCCCCTGGCCGTTGCGGATCGCCGCCTGGGGGGTTGCGGCGGCGATCGTGGTGCTCAACGTGAAGTTGTTGATCGGGGTGATTGCGGGCTGACCCATAAAAATTGTGGGGCAGGCGTCCGATCCGCCTGGTTTGCAATTCCACCCCGGCGAAGGCCGGGGCCCAGCAGCGATGTTCTTTCAGCGACGGGGCGCCTTCTCCAATTCATCGCGACTGGGCCCCGGCCTTCGCCGGGGTGGCGTGGGTACCATCCTGCCAGACCGACGTTGAAGAGAGGTCGACATAGCTGCGGGTTAGATATCCCGCCCCCAATTGAGCGTGACCTTGGTCGCGCCGCGCGCGGTCTCGACCAATGCCATCATCGAGCGTTTGCCGCCGTCGCGCGCGGCGAACAGGGTCGGGGTCGACAAGGCGGGGACGAGGCCGTCGAGCACTGCCTTGTCCTTGTACCAGGCGATGATCGCCTCGGGCGTGGCGCCAGTCGTATAGACCAAAGTCCCGCTCTCGCGCCGCGGTTCGCCGGCCGGCCCCGAGACGCAGGTCTCGATACGCGCATCGGCATAAAGCGGGACGAAATCGGGGAGCTTGCCGCAATCGGCCGGGGCGCTACCGGCCCCCGCAACCGCGGTGGTGGTGGTCGGTCCGCGATCGTCGGTGGATTGATTGTCGTTGCCGGCTTCGCAACCACCCAAGGTGAGCATGGCGCCGGCCAGAATGATGCGGAGCCTCACCGGGCTCGTCTGCAGGATTGAGCGGCGTGGGAGCGCGCTCGGCGGCTCACTTCGCCATCGACTGCAATTGACCGAGATTGACCGCGGCAACCGCGGATTTCAGCGTGTCGATGCTGGGCGCCGACCCGCTCGCCTCGACCGAGAAGCGGCTGGCGACGAGCACCGAATAGCTGCCCGACTTGGACTGGTTGTCCCATTTCTCGCTGACCATGTTGCCGCCCTGCATTTCGGACTTCTCATAGCCGGTCGTGGTCTGCTTGTTGGACGACGCGTTTAGCGCGCCGCCCAGGGTTGCAATATTGCCGAGAACGCCGGTGTCGGTGACCGAGAGGCTGAAGCTCTGGTCACCCGACTGGAATTCGGCGCGGGCGTTGCTGCCGCCGATGCCGGCCGCACCGCCGCCCTGATTCTCGACGCTGGTGCGGTTCCAGCCCGAGATCGAGCCGGGCAGCAGGTTCTGAAGTGCGCCCGGATCGACCGCCTTGACCGCGCCGTTGCCGCCCTTGACCGATGCCTCCATCGAGCTGCTGGCGGCCTGTATCTTCGCCGCCGCGTCGTTCAGCTTGCCGGTATCGAGCGTCGTCCCGCCGACCGAGATCGTGCCGCCGCCACCGGCGGGTCCGAACGCGTTCGGAGTCATCGCGAACATCGCGCCGCCGATCGCGACCGCGACGAGGCCGGCCACAAACATCGCCACCACGCCGACGATGATCGAGACGACGACAAAGCCGACGGCCTTATCCTGCGGCACCTTCATCAGCATCGGGCCACCGACCCAGAGGAGGTAGATGTTATAGAGTCCGATCAGGCTGCCGATGATGCCAAGCGCCGGCAGGATGCCGAGCACTGCCGCAATCCAACCCGCGGTCGCCGAGAAAGCCGCGACCTTGAGCGCCGAGACCGGGTTCTTGGTGCCACCGAAACTGGGGGCGAGCGCGTCGATGATCAGCGCCCACACATAGGTCAGGCCGATGGTCAGTGCCCACGCCAGGATCGCCGTAACGATCGAGCCGATCAGCGGCGGCCGCCAGGTCACGCCGAAGTAGCTCATCGGGAAAACCTGACCCTGGATCAGGTGGGCGATCGGGCCGATCGCGGCGAGGGGCGCCACCCAGCCCATCAGAATGCCCTGGACGGTCATCGGTTCGGCGTCGATCGCCGGCCACTCATCCTTGGGTTTCAATATCAGTCGCTGAATGCGCCCGATCATGCCGCCACCGCCGACCGGAGGCTGTCCGATATCCTTGGGAAATTCGCTCGCCATGGTGCTGAAACCCCTTTCTTTTCCGCGCTGAAGCGCGCCGCTACCGTCACCTTCTGCCGCGTTCAGCGGCCCATTTATTGGATCGACCCGACATCGCCTGCCGTAACGGCAGCACGTCCTGGCGATGATACCATCGTTTTGCCGCCGCGGGGAGCGCGATGTTGCGCCAGCGCAACCGATGACTACATCCGCTGACATGAGCGACAAGATGACGTGGCACGGCACGACAATTCTCTCCGTGCGCAAGAACGGCAAGGTGATCATCATCGGCGATGGCCAGGTGACTGCCGGCCAGACGGTGATGAAACCCAACGCCAAGAAAGTCCGCCGGTTGGGCGACGGCAGCGTGATCGGCGGATTCGCCGGCGCGACCGCCGACGCCTTCACCCTGTTCGAACGGCTCGAGGCCAAGCTCGAACGCGCCAACGGCCAGTTGATGCGCGCCGCGGTCGACCTCGCCAAGGATTGGCGAACCGATAAGTATCTACGCAACCTGGAAGCGATGATGATCGTCGCCGACAAGGAAGTGACGTTGATCCTGACCGGCAATGGCGACGTGCTCGAGCCCGAGGGTGGCATCGCCGCGATCGGATCGGGCGGCAATTACGCGCTGGCCGCGGCGCGCGCGCTGGTCGAATATGAGGAAGACGCCGAGACCATCTGCCGCAAGGCGATGAAGATCGCCGCCGAAGTCTGCGTCTATACCAACGACCGGCTGACGGTGGAGAGCCTCGACAGCGCGATTTAAACTTAGCCCCTCCCCTTCAGGGGAGAGGTTGGGGTGGGGCAGTCACAAGCGCCTCACTCTGCGAGATATCCCCCACCCCCAAACCCCTCCCCTGAAGGGGAGGGGCTGAAGAAGAAGAAAATGAACGACACACTGACTCCCAAGGCGATCGTCGCCGCCCTCGACGCGCATATCATCGGCCAGACGGACGCGAAAAAGGCAGTCGCCGTCGCGCTGCGCAATCGCTGGCGCCGCCAGCGGCTGTCGGCCGATCTGCGCGACGAGGTGACCCCCAAGAACATCCTGATGATCGGGCCGACCGGCTGCGGCAAGACCGAGATCTCGCGCCGTCTGGCCAAGCTCGCCGATGCGCCGTTCGTCAAGGTCGAGGCGACCAAGTTCACCGAGGTCGGCTATGTCGGCCGTGACGTCGAACAGATCGCGCGCGACCTGGTCGAGGAAGCGATCCGGCTCGAGAAGGAACGCCGCCGCATCGCGGTCAAGGACAAGGCCGAGGATGCGGCGATGAACCGCCTGCTCGATGCGCTGACCGGGCGCGACAGTTCGAACGCGACGCGTGAGGCGTTCCGCCAGCGCTTCAAGGACGGGCACCTGAACGAAACCGAGATCGAGATCGAGCTGGAGGCCGCGCCCCAGATGCCGTTCGAGATTCCCGGCGGCGGCCAGGTCGGCATGATCAATCTCGGCGAGATGATGGGCAAGGCGTTCGGCCAGGGCCAGATGAAGCGCCGCAAGCTGACCGTGCCCTCGGCCTGGGACAAGCTCGTCGAGGAAGAAGCCGACAAGCGCCTCGATCAGGAGGACGTCGCGCGCGTCGCGCTGGTGGACGCCGAGTCCAACGGTATCGTGTTCCTCGACGAGATCGACAAGATCGCGGTCAGCGACGTCCGCGGCGGATCGGTCAGCCGCGAAGGCGTGCAGCGCGACTTGCTGCCGCTGATCGAGGGAACCACGGTCGCGACCAAATATGGGCCGATGAAGACCGACCATATATTGTTCATCGCGAGCGGCGCGTTCCACGTCGCCAAGCCCTCCGACCTGCTGCCCGAGCTTCAGGGGCGCTTGCCGATCCGGGTCGAGCTCAAGGGCCTGACTGAGGACGATTTCGTCGCGATTCTCAACGACACCAAGGCGTCGCTGCCCGAACAATATAAGGCGCTGATCGCGACCGAGGGCGTAACGATCGACTTCACCGACGACGGCCTCCGCGCGGTGGCGAAGATCGCTGCCGAGGTGAACGGCGCGGTCGAGAATATCGGCGCACGGCGGCTGCAGACGGTGATGGAAAAGCTGCTCGAGGAAATCAGCTTCGATGCCGAGGACCGGTCGGGCACGACGCTGACGATCGACGCCGCTTATGTCGACCAACAGCTCGCCTCGATCGCGCGGAACACCGACCTCAGCCGCTTCGTGTTGTAACCGGCTCGCATGTCATCCCGCGCCTGTCGTGCGCGCGGGATGACATTGCCTATTTCGCCTTTGCCGGCTTGTCGTAGGGTGTGAACTTGCCCAGCCGGCAGATCGCGCCGGGGATCCGGATGCCGGGCGTCAGCGCGCGGAAATGATCGTTGCGGCATAATTGGCTGCCGAACACGTCGACGATCAGCGTGTCCATCGGCCTGAGGCCCGGGCACGTCCCGATCAGGTCGTTGCGCCAGATACGGCGGCCATTCTCGCGATAGATCAGCGTCTTTTCGTCGATGACCTGCGGGCCTTCGAGCCGCGAATGGTCGACGCAATCGACGGGCTTGCCTGCGATCCGTCCGGCAAGTGCGCTCTCGATGGTTTCCTGACGCGGAGCGGCGGGCGCGGCGGCGGCGAGCAAGCCCAGCGCCGCGATGGGGATCAGCACGATACGCATGGCGTTATTTCGCGCGATAGGTGACGAACGATCCCAGCGCGCAGCTGCCCGATGGCATGCGCGATCCGGGCATCACGGTCTGGGCGATATCGCCGCGACACAGCCGTCCGCCGTTCGACTTGGTGACCAGGATGTCGCCGCGTTCGACCGCTTCGCAGCCGCCGCCGGTGTCGTTGACATATTTGAGCGACTTGTTGACGCTGTAGACCAGCGTCCCGCCATAGGCCTTGAGCGACGAGGGCTGAATCGACAGCGGCGCGCAATCATTGGTGTCGGTCGCGGTCAACCCGGCGAGTTCCTTGCCCAGCGACGCCTGGGTTGCGGCTTTGGCGTCGGCGGCGCGCGCGGTCTCGGCGGGCGTCATCGCGCAGGACGACAGCGCGACCGCCGTTACGGACAGCAGAGCAAGCGGAAAGATACGGTTACGCATATGCGGCTCCTTCGCATCCCCTCGGCTTGATCCTACACTGGTTCAGCCGCGGAATACATCCTTAGAGGCTCGCCTTTCGGCAAATTGTTCAACCGATTGCGCGCGCATGAAGGGATTGGTCGCACGTTCCAGCGCGATCGTCGTCGGTACCGTCCCCTCGCCGCGCTCACGCATTGCTTCCACCTCGCGCAATCGATCGGCGGTCGCGCGATTGTCGGGCTCGGCGACGTGCGCATAGCGCGCGTTCGACAGCGTATATTCGTGCGCGCAATAGACCGATGTCTCGGATGGCAAGTCGGCCAGCCGCTGAAGGTTGGCGTACATTTGCGCCGCGGTGCCTTCGAACAGCCGGCCGCATCCCATCGCGAACAAGGTGTCGCCGGTGAAGACGACGGCGTCGTCGGCAAAATGATAGGTGATATGCCCGGCGGTATGCGCCGGGGTCTCAAGCACCGTGGCGGCATGCTTGCCGAGCGTCACGATGTCGCCTTCCGCGACCAGCCGGTCGGCGGTCGGGATTTTGGCGGCTTCGGCGGCGGGGGCGATCACCGGAGCGCCGGTCGCCTGTTTGATCGCGGCATTGCCGCCGGTGTGATCGGGGTGCCAATGCGTGTTCCAGATCGCGCTGATCGTCCAGCCGCGCTTGTCCGCCTCGGCGAGCACCGGGTCGGCCTCGGCGGGATCGACCACCATCGTCTCACCGCTGTCGGGGTCGTGGACCAGCCAGATGTAATTGTCGCTGAGCGCGGGAATGCGGACGATCTCTAGATTGCTCATGCCTTGCTTCCTTCGAGCGCGGCGGCGCCCAGTCTGGCGGTCAATGTTTCGGCCGGTTCGTCGCCCGACAGGCCGACGCCCTGGCCGGCCCATAGCGACGTATAATCGTCGCGGCCCTCGGTTTCCGCCTTGGCGCGGAGCGGCGCGAGTGCGGCACTGGCATAAGGGAAGGGTGGGGCGAGGTCGCTCACCGGCCCCAGCGTCTCGATCAGCCGGTTGCGCAATCCCCGCGCCAGCCCGCCGGTGAACAGGTTGGTGAAGACGCTGTCGTCGGGCCCTGCCGTGGCGAGGCGGCCGCGATGCACCGCGCTGGCCAGGCTTTCCGGGGCGCGGAGATAGGCGGTGCCGACCTGGACCGCCGCCGCCCCCGCCGCGATCGCACCCCTGACCGCGCCGGCGTCGGCGATGCCGCCGGCGGCGATGACCGGCAGGTCGATCTGCGCCGCGATCTGACGGACCAGCGCCAGCACGCCGATCGGGCGGTGGCCGGCAAGGAAATGGCCGGCATGGCCCCCGGCCTCGAACCCCTGGGCGATGATCGCGTCGACCCCGGCATCGGCGAGGGCGTGCGCCTCCGCCAGCGTCGTCGCGTTGCCGAAGATGCGCGCGCCGCTCGCCCGGGCGCGGTCGAGCAGCGCGGTGTCGGGCAGGCCGAAATGGAAGCTGACGATTGCCGGGCGCACCGCTTCGACCAGGTCGGCCATCGCCGCATCGAACGGCTTGCGCAGCGCGGGCGGATTGGCCGGTGGGCCGATCCCTTCGGCGGCATAGAAAGGCGCGAGCGCCTGTCGCCAGGCGGTCTCGTCGGGCTGTGGGCCGATCGTGTGGCAGAAGAAATTGAGATTGAGCGGCCCGGTCGAGGCGGCGCGGATGGTGGCGACCTCGGCCGCCGCCCGCTCGGGATCGAGCGACGCGCACGCCAGGCTCCCGACCGCTCCAGCCCTGAGCGCGGCGATCGCCAGCGCACTGCCGGCGAAATTGGCCATCGGCGCCTGGACCA
>DASVNU010000463.1:0-4651 GCA_036383655.1 Sphingomonas sp.
AACGGCGCGATCATCGTCACCGCCGACCTGGTCGAGGCGATGCCGCTGGTCAATCGGCTGGCGCCCGAGCATCTCGAACTCGCCTGTGACGAGGCCGATGCGCTGTTCGACATGGTCAAACATGCCGGGTCGGTGTTCATCGGCCGCTACACGCCCGAAGCGGTCGGCGATTACGTCGCCGGGCCCAACCACGTCCTGCCGACCGGCCGCCGCGCGCGCTTTTCGAGCGGTCTGTCGGTGCTCGATTTCATGAAGCGCACCAGTTTCCTGTCGCTCGACCCCGCCTCGCTCGCGGCGATCGGACCGGCGGCGGTCACCCTGGCCGAGGCCGAGGGCTTGCCCGCGCATGCCCGCTCGGTCGCGTTGCGGCTGCGCTGAACCCCCTTCCCTTCGACAATCGCCCGTCGAACGGGCTAAAGGCTCCTCAATGACGACTCACGCCACTTCCCGTACCGCCGGCCGATCCAAGGCACGCGCCGCCGCGCGGCTCGCCGCGACCCAGGCGCTCTATCAGCACGACATGGACGGCACGCCGGTCGCCTCGCTGCTCCACGAATTCCACCAGCATCGCCTCGGCGCGACGATCGAGGACGCCGAATATGCTGATGCCGACGTCGAATTCTTCGATGATCTGGTGCAGGGCGCGCTGGCGCGGATCGCGGAGATCGATGCCCTGATCTCCGGCAACGTCACCGCCGACTGGAAGATCGAGCGGCTCGACAAATTGATGAAGGCGATCCTGCGCGCCGGCACCTACGAATTGCTCGCGCGCAAGGACGTCGCGGTCGGCACCGTGATCAACGAATATCTCGATGTCACCGACGCTTTCTACGAGCGGCGCGAAAAGGGGTTCGTCAACGGCATCCTGGACGGCGTCGCGAAGACCGCGCGCGCCTGACGCGGACGATGGCGGAGATCGTCAACCTCAACCGCGCGCGCAAGGCGAAAGCGCGGCAAGAGGCCCAGACGACCGCCGCTACCAACCGCGCCGCGCACGGGCGCACCAAAGCCGAGAAGCAAGCCGCGAAAGCCGAAGCCGAGCGCCGCCGACGCGACCTGGACGGCGCGAAGCGCGAGCCGTGACCGAGGCCGATTTCATCGCGGCCTTGCGCGCGCTGCCGCTCCATCCCGGCGCGCACGACCTGCGCGACGACACCGCGACGGTCGCCGGACTGACCGTGACCACCGACACGATCGTCGAGGGCGTGCATTTCCTGCCCGACGATCCGCCCGGCGACGTCGCCTGGAAACTGCTCGCGGTGAATCTGTCCGATCTCGCCGCCAAGGGCGCGCAGGTCGAAGGCGTGCTGCTCAATTATCCGCTGTCGAGCGACGCGTGGGATCGCGCGTTCCTCGACGGCCTGCACGCGGCACTCGATACGTTCGGCTGCGCGCTGATCGGCGGCGACACCGTGTCGCTTCCGGCGAATGCGCCGCGCGTGCTGACACTGACCGCGATCGGTCGCGACGCACCCGCGCCGCTACGCTCAGGCGCGCAAGCGGGCGACGAGCTGTGGGTGACGGGTACCATCGGGGACGCTGGGGCAGGCTTACGGATCGCGCAGGGAGCGGCGGGGCCAAGGACACTGCTCGCTCGCTATCGCCGCCCGACACCGCGTCTCGCCGAGGGATTCCGGCTGGCCCCGCTCGTCCATGCGATGATGGATGTGTCGGACGGATTATTGATCGACGCCAGCCGCATGGCCGCGGCCTCGGGCCTGGCGGTCACCGTCGAACTCGCCGCCATACCGCTATCAGCAGATTATCTCGCCTTCGCGGGCGCCGACCTCGCCGCTCATCTCGCCGCGGCGACCGCGGGTGATGACTATGAACTGCTGTTTGCCCTGCCCAAGGGCGACGAGCCGCCCATCGGCGCCTTCTCGGTCGGCCGTTTCGACGCCGGTAACGGGATCACGCTGACGTGGCAGGGCGTCTCCGTCCCGCTCCCGGCCAAGCTCGGTTTTCAGCACTGATCCCCAGGATCCCCTGGGCGCTTGCGCTCGCTCGTTCCCCCCTTATACCTCCTGCCCACCTTCGGGAAAGTTCGCGAGCGCCATTCGGCGCTACGTGTCTAATAGGGGAAGAGGAATGACGATTGTCTATGCGGCCATCGTCTGCGGCCTGATCGCCGTAGTCTATGGCTTCATCACCAGCCAGCAGGTGCTCCGCGCGCCGGCCGGCAACGAAAAGATGCAGGATATCGCCGCCGCCATCCAGGAAGGCGCCAAGGCCTATCTGGGCCGCCAATACACCACCATCGCGATCGTCGGCGTCGTCGTCGCCGTGATCCTGTTCTTCACGCTCGGCACGCTGTCGACCGTGGCGTTCCTGATCGGCGCGGTGCTGTCGGGCATTGCCGGGTTCATCGGCATGAACATCTCGGTTCGCGCCAACGTGCGGACGGCGGAAGCCGCGCGCACCTCGCTCCAGGGCGGATTGACCCTGGCGTTCCGCTCGGGCGCGATCACCGGCATGCTGGTGGCGGGCCTCGGCCTGCTCTCGATCGCCGGGATCTTCTGGTATTTGACCGGGTTCAAGCATCTCGAGCCGGGCGATCATGAGATCGTCGCCGCGCTGACCGCGCTCGCCTTCGGCGCCTCGCTGATCTCGATCTTCGCGCGCTTGGGCGGTGGCATCTTCACCAAGGCCGCCGACGTCGGCGCCGACCTGGTCGGCAAGGTCGAGGCGGGCATTCCCGAGGACGATCCCCGCAACCCGGCGACGATCGCGGACAATGTCGGCGACAATGTCGGCGATTGCGCCGGCATGGCGGCCGATCTGTTCGAAACCTATGTCGTGACGATCGGCCTGACGATGGTCTCGATCGCGCTGCTGCTGTCCGACGCGCCCAATCTGTTCGCGCTGATGAGCCTGCCGCTGATCGTCGGCGGCGTGTGCATCATCACCTCGATCATCGGCACCTATTTCGTCCGGCTCGGCAAGAGCCAGTCGATCATGGGCGCGCTGTACAAGGGGTTCTGGACCACCGTCGTGCTGTCGGCCTTCGCCATCTTCGGCGCGGAGAAATGGGTGCTCGGCGACCTCAACGCCGCGATCGGCAATGTCGGCGACAAGAGCTTCAACGGCATGTCGCTGTTCTATTGCATGCTGATCGGCCTGGTCGTGACCGGCCTGCTGGTGTGGATCACCGAATATTACACCGGCACCAATTACCGCCCGGTCAGGTCGATCGCCAAGGCATCGACTACCGGCCACGGCACCAACGTCATCCAGGGGCTGGCGATCAGCCTCGAATCGACCGCGCTGCCGACCCTCGTCATCGTCGTCGCGGTGATCGCGACGTACCAGCTGGCGGGGATCATCGGCGTGGCCTTCGCCGCGACCTCGCTGCTCGCGCTCGCCGGCATGGTGGTCGCGCTCGACGCTTATGGCCCGGTCACCGACAATGCCGGCGGCATCGCCGAAATGGCGGGGCTGCCCGACGACGTGCGGCATCGTACCGATGCGCTCGACGCGGTCGGCAACACGACCAAGGCAGTGACCAAGGGCTATGCGATCGGCTCGGCGGCGCTCGCCGCATTGGTGCTGTTCGGCGCCTATACGACCGACCTCGATCGCTATGCGACGCAGCTCGGCATCGGCAAGATCAACTTCGAGTTGAGCAATCCCTATGTCATCGTCGGGTTGCTGCTCGGCGCGCTGCTTCCCTATCTGTTCGGCGCGTTCGGCATGACCGCGGTCGGCCGGGCGGCGGGATCGGTGGTCGAGGACGTTCGCGCGCAGTTCGCCGCCGACAAGGGGATCATGGAAGGGACCAGCCGTCCCAATTACGGTCGCACCGTCGACATCGTGACCAAGGCGGCGATCAAGGAACTGATCATCCCGTCGCTGCTGCCGGTGCTGAGCCCGGTCGTGGTGTTCTTCGTCATCCAGGCGGTGGCGAATCGGGAAGAGGGCTTTGCCACGGTCGGCGCGATGTTGCTCGGCGTGATCGTCTCCGGCCTGTTCGTTGCCATCTCGATGACCTCGGGCGGCGGCGCGTGGGACAATGCCAAGAAGTATATCGAGGACGGCAATTACGGCGGCAAGGGCTCCGAAGCCCATACGGCCGCGGTCACCGGCGACACCGTGGGAGATCCGTACAAGGATACGGCCGGCCCTGCGGTCAACCCGATGATCAAGATCACCAACATCGTGGCACTTCTGCTGCTCGCGGCCCTGGCCGCGCACGGCGTCGGCTAAACGGTGTTACTCCCATCCGGCCATCGCGCCGGATGGGAGCAGATCGTTCTTTTCGGATATAAAATTGGATCGGGGGCAGCTTGTCTGCCCCTTTTTCATTGCTAGACTTGGCGCCGGGGCATTGGGGGGAAAGCCATGTTCGGGCGTATCGTATCGATAGCGGCGGCGGCCGCGCTGTTTCCGGCGGTCACCGTGGTGTCGGCGCAAGACACCAAGCCAGCCGCATCGGCACCGGAGACCAAGCCGGCCGCGGCCAACGCTGGCCCTCCCCCCGCCGCCGCCTTCGCGCAATTGCCCTTCATCGAGGCGCCGTCGCTGTCGCCCGACGGGACGCGCATCGCTGCGCGGATCGCGGTCCAAGGCAAGCTGCGGCTGGCGATCATCCCGCTCGCCGACACTAGCAAGCTCAAGCTGATCGATCCGGGCGATTTCGAGCTGACGAGCTGGA
>DASVNU010000464.1:0-23166 GCA_036383655.1 Sphingomonas sp.
CTTCGGCGGCGACGAAAGCGATGTCGAGCGGGCGACGCGCCAGCGGACCGGCCGCCACCGCCGCGGTGCGGATGGTGATCGGCGGATCGCGAAAGTCGGGCGCGACGACGACATAGCCCTTACTGGCGAGATTCTCGCCAAGCCACGACAGCACCACGGGCGTGTTGCTATAGCCGTGTGCCAGGATGACGAGCGGAAACTTCCCCTGGGCAGCACGCGCGCCGGGCGATGCGATGCCGGCGACGGAGAAGGCCACATCCTTTCCGTTCTCGCCCGGCAACGCCGAGCGGTAGGTCGTGCCCTTCCCTGGCGCGGCGGCCGGGTACCAGACCTTGAGCGCCAGGCGCCGATCGACGATCGCCGGCTGCTCCTGACCCTGGAGAGGATCGGCCTGGCGAGGCTGGATGAACTCCACATCGGCGACGCCGACCGGATGCGGGCCGAGCGCGGCGAGTTCGGGAGCATCGACTCCCGGCTTTGCCGGTGCAACCTGGGCAGGCGCACCTGCCGCTGCAAGCAGCGCTACGGCACCCACCGCCACCGGTAGCGCGAAACGAACCATCATGCCGCTCCCGATCCGATTGAAGCGGCGGGGCGGCGGGCGCCCCGCCTCATCATCAGAAGTTCACGCCCAGCCGCAGCCCGCCATAGCGCCGGAAGTCGCGCGGCAGCAGCGCCTGGGTCGCGACCTTGTTGCCGGTATTGTCGCCGAAATTTCCCGCCGTGTTGACCAGCGCCGGATAATATTGAACGTCGAACAGGTTGTTGACGAACGCGACGATTTCCCATTTGCGGTCCTTGTCGCGGACGCCGAGTCCGGCATTGACGATGCTATAGGCCTTCTGGAAGGTCTGGGGATCTTCCGCGACATAATAGACGCTGCTCTGATATTGCCAGTTGGCCTGAAGGATACCCTTCAGATTGCCACCCAGCGACGGCGAGTAATCGGCGCCGATCGCGAACTTCCATCTCGGCGCCTGGATCGCGCGTGCGCCGGTCAGCACTTGATAGGCAGGGTGCACCGGGGTTGCCGGCGCCACCACCGCGGGTATGCATCCTTGCGCCTGCGTCTGCAGCGGATAACATTGTGCCTGCTCGTACGATGTATATTTGGCATCGAGATAGGCAACCGACCCTGTCAAGTTGAAGTCCTGACCGATCCGCGCCGTGCTGTCGAACTCGACGCCCTTGGTGTTTAGTCCGCCGACGTTTGTCAGGCGGAAATTGGTCGAGCCGTCGGACAAGGTCTCGATCGTCTGCGCTTGCAGGTTCTTATAATTGGTGTCGAAATAGGTGAGGTTGAGCGTCACCCTGCGATCGAGCACCTGCGCTCGGATGCCGATTTCCTTATCGCGCGAGCGCTCGGGCTTGATCGGCCCCGCATTCGCGCGGGTCCTGTTGAAGCCGGTCGTCAGGTCATAAGTCTGACCCTTGTAACCGGTCGAATAGCTCGCAAAGGCCATCAAATCAGGCGTGAACTGGTAGCGCGCAGCGAGCCGGTAGGTGCCGGCGGTGTCGGAGGCGCTGCCGCTGAAGAACTGCGAGCCCGCGGGTGCGAGGTTGTCCTGGAAGGTATAGGATACCTTCTCGTTCTGGACACGGCCACCGGCGGTCAACGTCAGGTTGGGCACGATTTCCCAGTCGATCTGTGCGAAGCCGGCGATCTGTTGCGATTTCGACGTGGCATACCAATTGGCCGGCGAGAAAGCCGGGCCGCGCAGGAACGGGCGCTCGAACTTCACGTTCGCGTAATAGGCGCCGAGTGTATAGCGGAACGGCTTGGCGCTGGACGAGACCAGGCGGACTTCCTGCGTGAACAGCTTCGAGTGGAACTGGCCGACCTGGATGTTGCTGCCGTTCGCCAAGGTCGACGACGTGTCGTCATGGTCGAGATAGTCGTTGAGGCGGAATTTGTCATAAGAGGTGATCGACACGAGCGTCAGGTCGCCCAGTCCGACTTCCCCGCGCAGCGACGCGCCGCCGCCCTCATATTTGGTACGTGAATTGTAATTGTTGCTGATGTCCTGATTGTCCGGACCGATCGTCACCCCAGGCATCGTCACCGCTTGGGTCTGGCCCGGTACTTTGCGGAGTAATGCGGCCGGGTCCATGCGGATGAACGGGCGTCCGACCGTGGTATTGCCGTTGAGGTAGTTGCCCGACAAGGTGAAGGTGACGTTCGACGCCGGTTCCCAGCGGAGCTTGCCGCGGGTGTTGAACGCCTCGCGCCCGTTCACCTTCTCGCCATTGAACAGGTTGCGGACATTGCCGTCCCATTTGGAATAGCTGGCCGACAGGACATAGCCGAACTGCGAACTGATCGGGCCGGAGACGCTGAAATTGCCGCCATATTCGCTGTCGGTGGTGCCCATCACGTTGAACCGCGCGTGGAACGTGTCGGTGGGCTGGCGCGTGATGATGTTGATCAGGCCGGCCGAGGCCGACTTGCCGTAGAGCGTGCTCTGCGGGCCGCGCAGCACTTCGATCCGCTCGACATCGGGCAGGTCGGTAAAGGCCCGCGCCTGGAAGGCGAGCGGCACTTCGTCGACCAGCACCGCAACGCTCGGCTCGACGCCGATGCCGAACGCGAACGTGCCGACGCCGCGCAGCGAGACGTTGGCGTTGACCGGATGCTCGGCCGGGCGGACCGTCAGCGACGGCGCGATCTTGCCGAGATCCTGGAACTGGGTGACGCCGGACGCCTTGAGCTGGGCCTCGCTGACCACCGAGACGGCCAGCGGCACCTTCTGGATATTTTCCGAGCGCTTTTGGGCGGTGATGATGATGTCGCCGGCGACGGCGTCTTCCGGCGCTGCGCTGGCCGGTGCGGCAGCGCTGCTTTGCGGCGCGGTCGCGTCGGTGGTGGTCTGACCCGAATCGGCCGGTTTGTCCGTCGCGGCCAGCGCCGGTGTCGCGCAAAAAGCAAGCGACAGGGCCAGCGCGCCTCGACCGACAGATGTGTGCAATCCGATCATCTTGTCCTCTCCGATATCGAGCGACGGATCTTTTCTTGCCGGCGCTTCGTCGGTCGAGTTACCAAATGGCCTGACCACATGCAAGTGTTGCCTGACAACTTTGTCTCGGGACGCTATACCAGAAAGGCGGCTGTTGCCGGTGTACGCGAGTTTTGATAGGTATCAGCCAGTTATGCCCACACCGAGATTGATCAGGCCAGTTTCCAAACCAGCGGCGTTCGCGCCGCAGACCGATGGGCGCAAACTCTACCAGCAGGTCGCGGCCGCCGTTGCTGACGCGATCCAGCGCGGGGACTTCGGGCCCGGCCAGCGCATTCCGTCCGAACGCGAACTGGCCGACGAGTATAAGGTCAGCCGCCCAACGGTCCGTGAGGCGATGATCGCGCTCGAAGTCATCGGCATCGTGCGATCGCGTCACGGGTCGGGGATTTTCGTCACCGACAATCCCCCGCTCGACACGCCGATGATCGGGCTCGACATCGGCGCCTTCGAACTGACCGAGGCGCGCCGCCTGTTCGAGGCCGAGGCGGCGGCGCTCGCCGCGGTGTCGATCACCGACGAAGAGATCGCGACGCTCGAAACGCTGATCGGCGACATGGATCGCGAAAATCAGGAACATGTCAGCGGCGAGCATGCCGACCGCGAATTCCACCTGACGATTGCGCGCGCCACGCGCAATTCGGCGGTGGTCGATGTGGTCGAGTCGCTATGGGACGCGCGCTACCGCTCGCCGTTGTGCCAGCACATGCTCGAACGTGCGCGCAGCGTCGGCGTCGTGCCGCGGATCGACGAGCACCAGACGATCCTCGCCGCGCTGCGCGAGCGCAACCCCAAGGCGGCGCGCAAGGCAATGCGCGACCATCTCGCGCGCGTGATCGACGGACTGCTCAAGGCGACCGAAACCGACACGCTGGAGCGCGCCCGCGCCGAGGTGGAGGCGAAACGGACCGACCTCGCGCGCCGGGTCGCGGTTTAAAGCGTCAGTGTCACACCGCGTCGGCCGTCATGGTCGACCGCGCTGCCAGCACCGCCATTCACCGCCAGCTCGCGAGTGTCGCCGGGCGGCAAGAGCAGCGTGACGTCGCTGTCGCCCCAAACGCCGGGACCTTCGCGACGGACTTCGACCGTGATCCGGCTGGCATCCGCGCGGCCCGTCACGTGCCAGCGATCGACAGGCCCATCGCCGTCGCCCGAATCCTCGACCGCCGACCAGGTGAAGGCGCCGTCGCGTGGCGGGAACAACCAGACGCCGCGGCGACAGGGGTCGGGCCGCCACCCGCCTTTGCCGAGATCGACCAGCATCGCCGATCCGGCGCGTGCGAGCAGCGGCGGCGGGCCACCGAACGGCGCGGCGAGGACTGCTTCCGTGCCACCCGCGAGACGCTCGCCGCTCCACACATCGATCCATTCGGTTCCGGCCGGCAGGTGCAGGCGGCGAGTCTCCACTCCCGGCTCCATGACGGTTGCAACCAAAAGATCGGGACCTAGCAGGTGCTCGTCATTCTCCTCCCACGTCAGCGGATCGCCGGGAAAGTCGAGCCAGGTTGGCCTGACCATCGGCTCGTAACTGGCGTGATAGCGATGCAGCAGATCATAGAAAAACGGGATCAGCGTCTGGCGAAGCGCCATCAGGCGGCGGATCGCGGGCAGTACGTCGGGGAACATCCACGGTTCGTTGACGGTCCGGTCGTCGTTCCAGCTATGGATGCTGAATCGCGGCATCATCACCCCCGCCTGCACCCAGCGGACAAGCAATTCGGGTGACGGCGCCGGCCCGGCAAAGCCGCCGACATCGTGCCCGCTGTTCGATACGCCCGACAGCGCCAGCCCGATCGCCATCCGGGCATTGTAACGCAGCGTCTTCCACTCGGTCAGATTGTCGCCGGTCCAGGTCTGGGCGTAGCGTTGCAGCCCTGCCATCCCGGAACGGGTGACGGCATAGGGGCGGCGTTCGGGCAGTGCCTCGGCCTGCGCCCGCCGCGACGCGCGAGCCATCAGCAGCGGCTGGACCGGGCGCATCGCCGCCGCCGCATATGGCTGACCGAACCCGGCAAAGCGCGCGCGCGCGTCCCAGATCTCATATTCGTTATTGTCGTTCCACGTCGCGACCATCCCCTGATCGAGCAAGGCGGTCTTGACCTGTCCGCGCCACCATTCGGCCGCGCGCGGATTGGTGAAGTCGATATGGCTGCCGACTTCGTCCCAGAATTGCGATTCGACCGGGTTGCCATGCTCGTCGTTCACGAACAGGCCGGCGGCGGCCACCTCGTCATAGCGCGGATGACTGCGCAGCAATGCCGGCTTGATGTTGGGCACGAGTTGGACACTCGCCCCGGCATAGCTCGCGACGAAGCCTGCCGGGTCGGGAAACTTGTCACGGTTCCAGTGGAACACGTAGCGTTTGTCGCCGATCGAGGTGTAGCCCGACGACAGATGGAACGAGGTGCAGCCGATGTCATGTTCGGCGAGCCTGTCGAGGAACCCCGCCATCTGCGCGGCGGCATCGGGCGCGTCGGTATAAGTCATCGTCGAGCCGGAATAGCCCAGTGACCAGCGCGGCATCAGCGCGGGGCGGCCGGTCAGCCAGGTGAAGCGCCGCGTCACCGCCAGCGGATCTGGCCCGGCGATCATCCACAGGTCGAGATCTCCGGCGTCCGCCACCATGTGACGATACCAGCCGTGATAATTGTCCAGCTCGCGCCCGAAATCGAAACGCATATCCGCAACGCTGTCGTAGAACGCGCCGTGGCAGCGCCCTTCCGCATCCGCCACGAGGACATAGGGGATCGACTTGTAGAGCGGGTCGCTATGCTCGGCATCGTATCCCATCGCGTCGAGATTGGTCAGGCGAAAGCTTCGCCCGGCGCGATCATTGTCGCCGCTCCGGTCGCCGAGCCCGTAGAAACGCTCACCCTTGCGCCGCGCGACATAATGGTGCGCCCGGCCGTCCCACCAGCCGAAATCATAGGATTGGGTCGGGCGATCCTGCGCCATCAGGCGCCACGCCTCCCCCTCGCGCTGCTCCCAAAGGCAGTGCAGTCCGTCGAGACGAATGGTGACCCGCAGCCGCGCGGTTTCGACAACGATCCGGCCGGCGGTTTCCTCCAGCCGGAAGTCGGGGCAGGCGAACCCCGCCACGTCCATGCGGTCGCGCCCGGGCTCGGCGATGTCGGCGGCCCCCGGCGCAATCGCCCAGCTCGGCGGGCTTGTCACGCTGCCGTCGGCGAGCAGCAACAACCGCGCAATATCCTCCTCGAGCACGAACAGATGCGCGACCGCGCCGGTATTGGCGGTGAGCACCAGACGACCGTGCGCGCGCTCGGTCAGGGTGAAACGGGGAGGATTGGACAAGGTAGCACGCGCCATCAAAGCGACTCCGCTCGGACAAGAGTTTTCACGAAAAGGATCAGCACCGCCGCGCCGATCAGGTCGAACACCGACAAAGCGGCGAACAACGGCGCATAGCCGATCTTATCGGCGAGCTGACCGATCAGTAGCGAGAAGAGCAGTCCGCCGATCCAGCCAGCCTGGCCGACAAAGCCGTTGGCGGTGCCGACCTCTTCGGGCGTGAACACGTCCGCCGACAGCGTGTTGATCAGCACCGAGATCATCTGGTGCGCGAACCCGCCGACGCAGAACAGCGCGATCGCGACATAGGGACTGGCGGCGAGCCCGATACAGCCGGGCGCGATCATCAGCACCGCCGCAAGGCTGATCCCCGCGATCCGCGACGGGACCAGTGACAGGCCGGCGTGCTTGACGAGAAACGGGGAGAGATATCCCCCGAGTATGCCGCCCATATCGGCAGCGAGAAACGGCAGCCACGCGAACAACGCGATCTGTTTCAGGTCCATCCCGCGCTCGGTCGCAAGGTAGAGCGGGATCCAGAAGCTGAACGTCTGCCACGCCGGTTCGGCGAGGAAACGCGGGACCGCGATTGCCCAGAACTTGCCCGTGCCGAGGATTTCGCGCGCGGTCGCCCGGCGTCGTGGCGTCGTGGGTCGGTCGGCGGCGATCATCGCTTGCTCGGCCGGCGTGATCGCCGGATGCACGGCGGGGCTGCGATAGAAAGCATACCATCCAGCCGCCCATACCAGCCCGATCGCGCCAGTGACGATGAACGCCACGCGCCAGTCCGCCCACAACGTCACGGCGACAACGATCGGGGGTGCAATCAGCGCGCCCAGCGAGGTACCGGCATTGAACCAGCCCACCGCGACCGATCGCTCGCGCGCCGGGAACCATTCGGCGATCGCCTTGATCCCCGACGGCACCGCCGCCGATTCGCTCAGACCCAGCAAGCCACGGAAGAAGGCAAGGCCAAGCCAGCCCGCGGCGAAGGCGTGCAACATGTTGGCCAGCGACCATGCCACGCCAAACAGCGCAAAACCGGTGCGCAACCCGATTCGATCGACGATGAACCCGGCGATGGGCTGCATCACGGTATAGGCGGCCTGGAATGCGCCCACGACGTAGCTGTACTGCTGCGTCGTCATATGGAGACTGGTCTTGAGTTCGGGTGCCAGCACGCTGAGCGAGTTGCGCGCGAGATAGTTGGCGATCGTGCCAAGACAGATCAGCGCGACGATCCACCAGCGTAGATACGGTATCCGCCGCACGATTCTCTCCCCGACCCGCGGCATTGCCCGCTCGCAGCAGGTCTATAGCGCCCGATAGCATTTGTCGATATTGGTCAGACCAGTGTACAGGTCCGTTGATAAGTGGCCAGCCAAGTGCTCCATCCGGCACCGGCGCGACAAGAATGAGGGAGAGAGCGGTGGGACTTCGTATCGGCTGGCGCTGGTGGATGATCAGCCTCGTGACCGTCGGCACGGTACTCAACTATCTCGCGCGCTCATCGCTCTCGGTCGCCGCGCCGACGCTCAAACAGGCGATGTCGATGTCGACGCAGCAATATAGCTGGGTCGTGGCGGCGTTTCAGGGCGCCTATACCGTGATGCAGCCGATCGCCGGTTATATCCTGGACCTTGTCGGACTAAGGGCGGGATTCGCCTTGTTCGCGATCGGCTGGTCGCTCGCCAATTGCCTGCACGGCCTCGCCAACGGATGGCCGGCGCTCGCTTTCTTCCGCGGGCTGCTCGGCCTGACCGAGGCGGCGGCGATCCCGGCGGGGCTCAAGACTGTGGCCGAATGGTTTCCCCCGCGTGAACGCACCGTCGCGACCGGCTGGTTCAATATCGGCACCTCGATCGGGGCGATGATCGCCCCGCCGATCGTTGTCGCGTGTATCGCCTTGTGGGGCTGGCGCTCCGCCTTCGTCGTCACCGGTGGACTCGGCTTCGTATGGGCCGCTCTGTGGTATGGGCTGTATCGCTCACCCGCCGATCAACCGCGACTGAGCGAGGCGGAGCGCGCCTATATCGCGGAAGGACGCATGATTGCAGCCGACGGGGCGGGCGCCGCGATGGACTGGCGCGCGGTGCTGCGCACGCGCGACTTCTGGAGCATCGCGATTCCCCGCTTCCTCGCCGATCCGGCATGGCAGACGTTCAGCTTCTTCATCCCGCTCTACCTTGTCGAGGCGAAGGGCATGGACCTGAAAGGGATCGCCGCGTTTGCCTGGCTACCGTTCCTCGCCGCAGATGCGGGATCGTTGCTCGGCGGCTATTATGCGCCTTGGGTGATGCGCCGCTTCGGCGCCTCGCTGATCACCTCGCGCAAGGTGGTGATTACGACCGGCGCACTGATGATGATCGGCCCCGCCTGCATCGGGCTGACGGTTTCACCGGCCGCGGCGATCGCGTTGTTCTGCATCGGCGGCTTCGCGCACCAGATGCTGTCGGGCGCGCTGATGACGCTGGCCGCCGATCTGTTCGACCCTCGGGTTGTCGCGACTGCCGGCGGCATGGCGGGCTCGGCGGCCTGGATCGGCGGCATGGGCTTTTCGCTGGTGATCGGCGCGCTGGCGGACACGATCGGGTACAATCCGCTGTTCGCGTGCCTCGCGGTGTTCGACCTGATCGGCGCGGCAGTGGTGTGGACGCTGCTGCGCCGGCCGAAGGTGACGGCTCAGGCGTAAGGCGAATCGGCATCGCGCGGGGGCACCGCACCGGGGCGCATCACCACCCAGCCTGCAAGGCGATGTCCGGCCATCGCTGCCTCGGGTGGCGCGGCGCCGGCAAGCCGTGCGTGGAGATAACCGGCGTTGAACGCATCGCCCGCGCCGCTGGTGTCGCGCGGCGCGAGCCGGGCGGGCGGAAGGACGCGTTCGCCCGCCACCAGGCACCCGTCGGGGCCGAGCTTGACCACGACCTCGGCCGCGCCCGCCGCCTGCCAGCGCGCGGCGATCTCCTCGGGCGTGCCGTCGTCGCCGATCAGCGCCTCATCCTCGAGCGTCGGCAAGCCGATCGTGCAGCAGGCGATCGCTTCGTCACGCGCCGCGCGCGCCGATCCGGCATCGGCCCACAATCGCGGCCGGTAGTTGCCGTCGAACGCCACCGCCTTGCCCGCCGCCCGCATCCGCCGGGCAAGGCCGAGCAACACCGCGCGCCCTTCGGGTGGGAGGATAGCGAGGCTGATCAACGAAAAGCCGAGCAGATCGGCGCGTTCGGTTTTAGCAAGCGCGGCTTCGATCCCGGGCAGCGCGAACGTCTGCCGCGCCGCACTGTCATTGCGCCAATAGCTGAAGGTGCGCTCGCCGGCCGAATCGGTGGTGATCGCATAGAGGCCGGGGTTGCGCGACGGATCGGTGAGCACAAGCGCGGGATCGATGCCCTCGCCCGACCATTCGGCGCGGAGGTCGGCGCTGAACGGATCGTCGCCCAGGGCGGTTAGATAGGCGACTTGCTCGCCATGGCGCGCGAGGTGAATCGCCGTGTTGAGCGTGTCGCCGCCATAGCCGAGCCGCCACTCGCCCCCATCGCCGCGCGACAATTCGATCATGCCTTCGCCCGCCAGCACGATCCGCGCCATCTGCCGTTTCTCCTCTCAGATTGGCGCGGCGATGCGGCATTGGCCAGACCGGTGTCAATGCGATCGCGTTAAACGACCATACTGGTAAGACCAGTTTGGCGATGCTAGGTCTGGATGTGAGGAGAGGTTATGCAGCGCTATCGGCCCGTCGTGCCTGCACGGCAGATCAACCAGGAACAGACGTTCGTGCTGAAGGACGCAATGGCATGACCCGCCCGCTTCGCCTCCATCCCGACAGGCTGTTTTCGAGCGATCCGGCGCAGCGGAGCATCGCCCGCGCTCTCTATGCAGACGTCGGCGGGCTCCCGATCGTCAGCCCGCACGGTCACACCGACCCCACCTGGTTCGCGGACGATAAGCCGTGGCACGATGCGACCAGCCTGTTACTGGCGCCTGACCATTACGTCTTCCGCATGCTCTATAGTCAGGGGATCGAGCTCGACGCGCTCGGCATCCCGTCGCGCGCAGGCACCCCGGCGACCGACCCGCGCGCGGCGTGGCGGTTATTCGCCGACCATTATCATCTGTTCCGCGGCACGCCGTCGCGGCTGTGGCTCGACCATGTCTTCGCCGAGGTATTCGGCTTCGATGTGCTGCTCGACGGTGCGACCGCGGATCACTATTTCGACGCGATCGGCGAGCGGCTCGCGACCGATGCGTTCCGCCCGCGCGCCTTGTTCGACCGGTTCGGGATCGAAGTTCTCGCGACTACCGAGGGCGCGCAGGACAGCCTCGACGCGCATCATCGCATCCGCCAATCAGGGTGGGGCGGACGCGTCATCACGACCTATCGCCCGGACGGCGTGATCGATGTCGAGCATGAGGCGTTCGGACCGGCGATGGTGCGGTTCGCCGAACTGACCGGCGAGGACGTGTTCAGCTGGCAGGGCTATCTCCGCGCACACGCGAAGCGCCGTGCCGATTTTCGCGCCGCCGGCGCGACCGCGACCGACCACGGCCATCCGACCGCCGCCACCGCCAACCTGTCGCCGGCCGAGGCGGAAGCTTTGTTCCGCCGCATCACCGGCGATAGCTGGACCCCCGCCGACGCCGAACTGTTCCGCGCGCAAATGCTCACCGAAATGGCGAAGATGAGCGTCGAGGACGGGATGGTGATGCAGATCCACCCCGGCTCGTTCCGCAACCACAATGCGGTGCTGTTCGCGAGCCATGGCCGCGACAAGGGTGCCGATATTCCCACGCGGACCGACTATGTCCGGGCGCTGAAGCCGCTGCTCGACGTGGTGGGCAGCGAGCGCGACCTGACGCTTATTCTCTTCACGCTCGACGAAAGCACATATGCGCGCGAACTCGCCCCGCTCGCGGGCCATTATCCATGCCTCAGGCTTGGCCCGGCCTGGTGGTTCCACGACAGTCCCGAAGGGATGCGTCGATACCGTGAAATGACTACCGAGACCGCCGGTTTCTACAACACCGTCGGATTCAACGACGACACGCGCGCCTTCCTGTCGATCCCCGCACGACACGATGTCGCGCGGCGCATCGACTGCGCCTGGCTCGCTCGGCTGGTCGCCGAACATCGCCTCGAGGATTGGGAAGCCGCCGACCTCGCGCACGAACTGACTGTCGGGCTGGCGCGGCGCGCGTACAAATTGTGAGGCTGTCTTCCGCCACCATCGACCGGCTGCCCGCTGAGATCGCTCGACCGCACTACGACCGGACGGCGCAACGCCGCGGCATCGTTCATCTCGGCATCGGCGCGTTCCACCGCGCGCATCAGGCGGTCTACACCGACGACGCGATGACGGCTGGAGATCGCGGCTGGGGAATCACCGGTGTCTCGCTGCGCTCGGCCGGCGTCCGCGACGCGCTCGCGCCGCAGGATGGACTGTATACCGTATCCGAGCGCAGCGCATCGGGGACGCAGACCCGGGTTATCGGTTCGGTCCACGACGTCATCGTCGCGCGCGATACGCCCGCGCTGGTCACGGCCGCCTTGAGTCATGCAGACACGCACCTCGTCACGCTTACCGTGACGGAGAAAGGCTATCACCGCCTGCCCGGCGGCGCGCTCGACCTCGATGCGATCAGGAACGCGGACGACACCATTTATGCGCATCTCGCGCAGGGTCTCGCGTGTCGGCGTGCCGAAGGATTGCCGGGGCTGACGCTGCTGTCGTGCGACAATCTCGCGGACAATGGCCGCGTGCTGGAGCAAGGTCTTGCTGTGTATCTGGACCTCGTCGATCCGGGCTTGCGCGGCTGGTTCGAAAGCGAATGCGCCTGCCCCTCGACGATGGTCGATCGCATCGTTCCGGCCGCGACGGCGGCCACGCTCGACGACGCCGAAGCTCAAATGGGGCTGCGCGACGAGGGCGCCATCACGACCGAGCCGTTCCAGCAATGGGTCATCGAGGATCGCTTCGCCGGCCCACGCCCGCGTTGGGAAGCGGTTGGCGCGCAAATCGTCGCCGCCGTGAAGCCATATGAAACCGCCAAGTTGCGGCTGCTCAACGGCGCGCATTCGGCGCTCGCCTATCTGGGGCTCGCGGCAGGGCTCCGCTTCGTCCACGAAGCCATCGCCGACCCACGCGTCCGGCCTGTCGTCGAGCGGATCATGCGCAACGAAGCCACGGCGAGCATCGACGCGGCGCCGGGCCAGGATCTTTCCGCCTATATCGAGTTGCTCCTTGCGCGGTTTGCCAACCCCGCCCTTCCGCACAACTTGCTGCAAATCGCTGCGGACGGATCGCAAAAGATCGGTCCGCGCTGGCTCAAGCCATTGGCGATCAACCGGTCGCGCGGCCTACCTTGTCCGGCCACGCTGCGGGCATTGGCCGGCTGGACCATCTTCATTCGCGGCGACACCGCACCGGTCGACGATCCGATGGCGCAAGAATTTGCCCGCCTGTGGCGTTCTGCAGGCAGCGCAGGGATCATAGACGCGCTCTTCGGCGCGGAAGGGCCACTATATGCGCCAGATGCGATTGGCGAAGTCGAGTCGGCCGAACTCGCCGCGATCGTTGAAAACGGCAGCCTGCTCAGCGGCGCCTGAAAGAAATCTTCCGCGCCTGACCTCGCTGCTCTTAACTCCGCCGTGGCGCTCGGCAACCAAGCGGAACGACGCCCCGCCTCTACCTCCCGGAATTGTTCTGCTTCCAGCGCGCGCAAGGCGGAAGTGGACGTCAGGTCGGGTTCGCCAACGGGCGCATCTCTCGGATAAGATCGATGAACAGTCGTAGCGCGGTCGGAACCTGACGGCGGCCCGATGAGCTGCTGCCGGTTTGGTGGACACCGAGATAAGGTGTTTTCACCGAACGGAGAGCATCAATGCAACGAAGGAAGTTCGCCCGCGAGTTCAAGCTTGAGCCGGTAAGGATGGTCCGGGAGCGCGGCGTAGCGGTTGCCCAGGCGGCTCGTGATCTGGATGTGCACGAGAATGTGCTGCGTAAATGGGTCGAGGAGTTGGCGACCGATCCGGGCCATGTCTTCCCGGGGCGCGGTCAGATGAAGCCGGAGCAATTGGAGATCGAGCGGCTTCGCCGCGAAGTGGCCAAGTAGAAGGCGGAACGCGATATACTAAAAAAGCCGCCGCCTATTTCGCGAGGGACTCGATATGAGGTTCGCCTTTATCGCGAAGCACCGAGGGATCTGGCCGGCGGCATGGATGTGCGGGTCGCCGGTTACCGGACATGATTTCGGAATGTCGATTTCGCGGGCCGGACAACGATGTTCGTCTCGCTATTCCAGATACGGCGTCAGCACCTGTTCGATCCATTTCATGAAAGCGCGGACTCGGCGTGACAGATTGCTCCGATGAGCCACGACGAGGGACACGGGAAGCGCCCGGCGACGAAAATCGGGCAGTATCTCCACCAGCGCCCCGCTCTCCAGATAGGGGCCGATCCCCATTAGTGGCGCCTGAATCAGCCCCAGACCGGCGAGGGCGGCGGCTTCGTAGGTCTGCGCGCTGTTGACGTGTAGCGCACTGGGCAGCTGAAGCGTCGCATAGCCGTCGCCGTCCGGATATTCCCATCCATGGGGTCGCGCGCCGAGCGTCGTCGAAAAATGGATGGTCCGGTGTCCCTGACGCCGGAGATCGTCCAGCGACCGGGGAACGCCGTGGCGCGCCAGATAAGCGGGACTGGCGGCATTCGCCGTGCGCAACTGGCCCAGTGGACGGGCAATCAGCGTCTCGTCCCGTATCGGCCCAAGCCGCAATACACAGTCGAATCCCTCCTGAACCAGATCGACCTGGCGATCCGTGCTCGACAGCTCCAGCTCCAGCTCTGGGTGAGCCGCCAGGAAATCCGGCAAGGCCGGTACGACCGTCATGCGCGCCACCTCGGTCGGAAGGTCGACCCGCAAACGCCCGCGCAGCGCCACACGATCGCCCGCGAACATCGAGTGCAGGTCATCGACTTGAGCAAGCAGATCACGGGCACGCGCGTGAAATGCGCGTCCGTCCTCGGTCAATTGCACGCTGCGCGTCGTTCGGTGCAGCAGCCTGACACCGACGTCTGCTTCCAGCTTCCGGACCGCCGTCGAGGCCCTCCCCTTGCAGATGCCGAGGCTGTTTG
This sequence comes from Sphingomonas sp., assembly GCA_036383655.1. Taxonomy (GTDB): domain Bacteria; phylum Pseudomonadota; class Alphaproteobacteria; order Sphingomonadales; family Sphingomonadaceae; genus Sphingomonas. Next base: position 14,450 of record DASVNU010000464.1, read on the forward strand.
CCGCGTGGGTGAAACTCCCCATGTCCGCCACCGTTATGAAGATGAGCAGCGGGTCGAGATTCTGCATTTTCGTGCCTCGATATTGTTCCCCATAAAGGGAACAGCGCGTTCAGTTTGCCGGTGTTTATCATGTTGGTTGGGCACAGTAAGTCTCCGAATTGAGACTTGCATCGGAGAATGACACGTGTCCGAAACTGTGATCCGGCATCAGGCGCCTGAAACCCCGACCTTGCGCCGCGCGCTGTGGGCCGGCCGGATATTGAGCGCGCTTGTCGTAGTCGCGCTGGTGGCGGACGGGACCATCCAGCTTTTCGCACCGGCACGGATCGCGGGCATGCTGCAGGAAACCGGGTTCGCGATGGACCTGACCCGCGTCGTGGGTCCGATCATCCTCGCCTGCGCGATCCTCTACGCCATCCCGGCCACCGCGGTCCTCGGCGCGATCCTGGTGACGGGCTTTCTGGGAGGCGCGATCTGCGCCCATGTCCGCATCGGCGAATTGGGATCGCCGCCGGAACTCGTTTCGCTGTTGCTGGGCACGATGGCGTGGGGCGGCCTCTATCTGCGCGATCCCCGTATCCGGGCGCTTCTGCCGCTCAATCATTGAACCAACTGGGGGCAGTGCTCTGCCCTTCAAGATCAGGAGAAAACGCATGTTTTTGGTCACCGGAATCACGGGAAAAGTCGGCGGCGCGACGGCGGAACATCTGTTGGCGCACGGCAAGCATGTCCGCGCGCTCGTCCGCAATCGCGAGAGCGCGGCTTATTGGGCCGACCAGGGAGTCGAACTGGTCGACGGCGATTGGAATGATGCGACAGCCATCGAGCGTGCGCTCGACGGCGTCGAAGGCGCGTTCGTCATGTTGCCCGCGGTCTGGGCGCCCTCGCCCGACTACAGGGAGGCAAAAAGCGTGATCGCGAACTATGTCGAGGCGCTGACCAAGGCCCCGCCGCCGCGCGTGGTCGCGCTGTCGTCGATGGGGGCGAACAGGACCAGCGGGCTCGGGATGATCACCGCCTTGTCGCTGATGGAGCAAGGTTTTCGCGATCTGACATCGCCAATCGCATTTGTGCGCGCGGGCGGCTTCTTCGAAAACTTCCTCTATGGGCTGCAGGTCGCCCAGGGCGGAACGCTGCCGGTCTATTATGATCCGACGAACCGGAAATCGACCATGGTCGCGACGAACGATATCGGCGCGGAAGTCGCGACGCTTTTGGCCGGGCCGGCCTGGTCGGGACGCCGCGTCATCGAGCTTGGTTCGATGGTCAGCGCCGATGAGGTCGCGGAGCAATTGGGCGACGTCCTCAATCTCGACGTGAAGGCCTTTGCGGTCCCGCGCGCCGGATGGGCGGCAGCGTTCGAACAATTCGGCATCGCGAAGGGCCACACCGGACCTGCCGAGGAAATGTTCGACGCCGTGAATGCGGGATGGATGGAACTCGGCGTCGAGGGTACCGAGCATGTAGCGGGCACGACGTCCGCACGCGACGTCTTCGCGGCCGCACAACATGCCGTCGAGGCGTAAGCCTGAAATGGATCAGGCATGAGACGGAGATTGCCTGCTTTTGCGTAGGGTGCATCGCGGGAAACGACCGACCGCTCCCAGGCGATGATCTCAAGCCCGGAAGCGGCCATTCGTCCGCGTTGGACCTAGCCGATCGGATCTCTGCTCGCTGCGTTCGTCGCCAGCGCCAATTCAGCGTCGGTGACAACGTAGCGGGCATAGCGATAATCCCTGATGAAGCTGATCTTTCCGTCGCGCCATTCCAGCCACATGATGTAGCTGGGCTTCACATCGGTAGGGTTCTCGAACACCGCCATGACCTCACGGCCCTCGAGCCATCCGGGGATCAGCCGCACGCCGTCGATCTTGGCATAGATGCTGAAGAACATCCCCACATCGGCGGCGCCGCTACGAACGGGATGCGCAGACTGGTGCAATTTCACGTCGCCGGCGAGGAGCGCGCGCAAGCCCTCCCAGTCACCGTGGTTGAACAGCGAGACGTATCGCGCGACCGCGTCGGACGTCGGTTTTTGGGCTGGTTCCGGGTCGGCCGCCATGTTGATCAAACGAAGGCGCGCACGCCCGCGGGCGAGATGCGCCTTGACCGAGTCCACGGTGAGTTCGAGCAGGGTCGCGATATCCGCAAGCGACTCGTCCAGGACATCCTTCAGGATGATGACGCTGCGCTGAAGGACCGGCAGCTCGGTGAAGCGCGAAACCGCCGTCTTGATCGCTTCTTCGCGCATCAACATCTCCTCGGGATCGGGCGCAGCGTCGTCGGCGACGATGTTTGCCGCCTCTATCGGCTCGGCCGCACGGATCGAACGGCTCCGCAGAAGGTCCAGCGCCCGATTGTGCGCCACCCGAAAAAGCCAGGCGCGGAGCATGGACACGTCACGCGTCTCATCGAGCGCGATGAGTGCCCTGGTGAGCGTATCCTGTACGACGTCCTCGCCGTCGATGACCGAGCCCATCAGACGCGCGCAATAGCGATGGAGTTCGGGCCGCAGCTTCTCGGCCAGGGTGATAAGCTCCGCTCGCCGCGCACCGTCCGAAGAGACTTGGTTTTGGCTCAAGTCGCGGTCCCTTCCATGACGGTGACACCGGCGTCACCGTTGAGTCCGAAGACGATACCGTCGGCGAACCGGGGATCTTCCAACACGGACACCACCCGATCGCCAAATGCCCTGGGCGGCATCGGCGAGCCGAACCGCGTGACAAATTCCTCGGGTGTGATGCCAATCGAGCCCGCATAGGCGCCCGCCGCCGCATCTCCGATGCCGGTGTCGAGGATCATCATTCGTGGAACGATGGCCTGGAAGCGAATGCCGAGATTTTTCTCCTGAGAGACGCCGTTCGCGTATTTGGCCATGAACCAGAGCATGCGCTTGGAACCGGCGTAGCCGCCCGACATCTGCGATCCGCTCACGGCCGCACCACTCGATCCTACCAGGACGCGGCTGCCCGGATCGAGCGGGACATTCAGTGCCGCCTGAACCCAGTACAGACCCGCCTTGACGTCGGTCTCCCAGGCCATAGAGAAATCCTCCCAGCTCAACTGGTCCAAACGGCCCATATGCGGTGTCGTACCGGCGTTCAGCACCAAAACGTCGGGGCGAACGTCTCCGACGATTTTATACGCGGCCGCCTTGTCGGTAATATCCGCCCTGATCGTTGCCACGCCCAGCCGTTGCGCGACGATATCGAGCGCGTCTGCTCCGCGCGCAACGACGGTGACCTTTGCACCCTGGTCGACCAGCGCTTCAACCAAGCCCAGGCCGAGGCCCCGACTTCCACCCGTGACGACCACATTCTTATCTTCAAGGCTCATGACCATGCTCCAACGTCTTGATGGCGTTAAGACGGTTGGAGGGCGGACAAAGAGTCAGGGGCCTGGGATGCCCTTTTCCGGCATTGCCGAAAAGGCTGCTGCGCCTTGCCGCCACCACCGCGGGCCTGACGACAGTTCGGATCGTTCGGAAGGACGCGGGCTGAGGTCACATCGACGGTTGCTTCGATCGCGACGGCTTGCAATTTTGCGGCCATGACCGACTGCCCCATCCGTCCCGTTCGCCCCGATGACGCCGCGTCGATCGCGGCAATCTATGCGCATCACGTGCTGCACGGCACCGCGACGTTCGACGTCGAACCGCTCAGCGGCGAGGAGTGGCGCGAGAAGATCGCGACGATCGTCGCGCGCGGATGGCCATTCCTGGTCGCCGAACGCGACGGCGAGGTGGTCGGCTATGCTTACGCGACCCAGTTTCGCGACCGCGCGGCCTATGCCGAGACGTGCGAGAACAGTATTTATATCGCGCCCGAAAGGCTCGGCCAGGGCATCGGATCGCACTTGCTGCCCGCGCTGATCGAGGCGGCGCAGGCGGCGGGCTTTCGTCAGATGATCGCGGTGATCGGCGGCGGCGAGCCCGGCTCGGTCGCGCTCCACGCGAAATGCGGTTTCGTCCATGCCGGCAGGATGGTCGATGTCGGCCGCAAGTTCGGACGGCTATTGGATACAATATACATGCAGCGCGCGCTGGGTGACGGCTAGGGACGCACCACCTCGCCGTCCTCTTTGATGAAGTACTCGGGCAGGCGGTCGAGCAACGTCAGCACGACTTCGGAAGGCCGGCACAGCCTGGCCCCCTTGGGCGTCACCACGATCGGCCGGTTGACCAGGATCGGGTGCGCGACCATCGCGTCGAGGATCGCATCGTCACTGGTCGCCGGGTCGAGCAGGCCGAGGTCGGCTGCCGGCGTGCCTTTTTCGCGCAGCAGGTCGCGGGGCCGTACGGCCATCGCATCGACCAGGCGCTCCAGAAGCTCACGCGTCCACCCGACCGCGCGATAGTCGACAACCGTCGAGCGGTAACCCGCCGCCTCGATCATCGCGAGCGTGTTGCGCGACGTGCCGCAATCGGGATTGTGGTAGATGGTGATCGCGAAATCGTCGGTCACGCCGGATTCTCCTTTCGATAGAGCCACTCGAACAGCGCCAGCCCCGCGAGCGCGCCGGCGATCTGCGCGACGACGAACAGCGGCACCGACGCGGGCGCGATGCCGGCAAAGGTGTCGGACAGGCTTCGCGCCACCGTCACCGCGGGATTGGCGAACGAGGTCGAGGCGGTGAACCAATAAGCCGCGGTGATGTAGAGACCGACCGCGACCGGGGTGAAGTCGGGCCGCGCCCGCTGCGTAGCGACGATCGTGCCGATCAGCCCGAGCGTGGCGACGAACTCCGACAGCCCCTGCGACGGCCCAGCGCGCAGCTTGGTCGAGACCTGGATGATCGGCTCGGCGAACATGCCATGCGCCAGCCATACCCCCAGTATCGCGCCAAGGAATTGCGCGGCGACATAGGTGACCGCGACACGCCACGGCAGGTCGCGCCGAACCGCCATCACCAGCGTCACCGCCGGGTTGAAATGCGCGCCGGAGATCGGCCCGAACATATGGATCAGCACGACCAGGCCGGCGCCGGTGGCGATGGTGTTGCCGAGCAAAGCGATCGCGACGTTGCCGCCGGCGAGGCGCTCACCCATCATCCCCGAACCGATCACGATCGCGAGAAGCAGCGCGGTACCGACGCCTTCGGCGACAGCGCGACGGACGAGCGTCATCGTTCCTCGCCGCCGCACGATTTGACCAATGGCGCGCAGATTTCGGGCCGGCCGCCACAACAATCATCCATCAGGAAGCCGAGCAGCGACCGCATCCGGTCATAGTCCGCCGCGTAGATGATCGACCGTCCTTCGCGATGCGACCGCACCAGCCCGGCATTGCCGAGGATCGTCAGGTTCGACGACAAGGTGTTGGGCAATACCCCGATCTCGCGCGCGATCTCGCCTGCCGGCAAGCCTTCCGGCCCGGCGCGGACCAGCAGGCGGAATACTGCAAGTCGGCCGCCATGCGCGAGCGCGGACAAGGTGTCGACGGCGATGGGGAGCTGCATCAGCAGCAGGCCGATTTGGCGGTGGCGGTGGGGCAACAGGCGTTGACGGGTTCCGGCATGGCGACGTCTCCCATGATTCGATATTTCGACAATAGTCGAAATATCGAATCATGGGCGCGCGTCAAGTCGTGGTTTCGGAGTCCTCCGCCCCAGCCAGCCGCAGCACTTCGCGCAGGACGATCTGGCGCGCCAGGTCGATCGACAGCCCCTGTTCGTCGCGCAGCCGCTGCCACGCCTCGAAACTGAGCATCAGGTCAATTGTTTCGAAGCACACGACGTCGTCGGTGATCGCGAGCGGCAGGAACGAGCGCAGCCGGTTGCGCATCATCACCAGCATGCGGGCATGTTCGCTCTGGATCGCGGGCGACGTGTGGCGATGCGCGTCCCCCGCGCGCTTGAACGGCAGCAGGCGTTCATAGGTCGTCGTTCGCCGCTCGATCGCCTCGATGAGCTGGCCTTGCCACTCGGTCGATTCGAACGGGATCAGCCACATCTCGTAATGTTCGGCCAGGCGCCCGGTCATGGCCGCGTAGAGGCTTTCCATATCGGTGAAATGCCGGAATACGGTGCGCAGGCCGACCCCGGCGCGCGATGCCACTTCCTCCGCGCTCGGCGTGATCCGTCCCTCGGCGACGAGTTCGAGCATCGCCTCGACGATGCGGTTGCGGCTGTTCTCCGAGCGGCGGCGGCGGCCATCGGGGACCATGACTTCGGATGGGCTCATCAATTCGACCAATAGATATAGGTTTCGCCGGGCCGCGGCTTGGTGCCGAGCGGCCGATCGATCGCGATCGGCGTGCGGATCAACGACGGCCAGGCGGGCTTTACGCTTTCACGGTCATGCTGGACAATCAGGCCCTTGAGCCGCGCCACGACGTCAGGGTGGAGCGCGGCGAGATCGTGCCGTTCGGTCGGATCGGCCTTCATGTCGTACAACAACGCCATAGGCGGCAGGTCGAGCAATTGCAGCTTCCAGTCGCCGTCGCGCACCACGCGATAGGGGCCGCTGCGCCAGAATAACGTGTTGTGCGGCGTGCCGCTCTGCTTGCCCTCGATGAACGGCATCAGGTCGACGCCGTCGATCGCGCGATCCTTGGGCAGCGCGGCGCCCGCGACGTCGCTCGCGGTCGAGAAGATGTCGAAATGGCTGACCGGGCCCGCGATGCTGGTGCCGGGCCGGATTTTAGCGGGCCAGCGCATGAAGAAGGGCACCTTCACCCCGCCCTCGAAAAAGGTCGCTTTCCACCCGCGGTAGGGCCGGTTGATGTCGGGCAGCCCGATATAATGCGCGCCGCCATTGTCGCTGGTGAAGATGACCAGCGTGTTCCGGTCGAGGCCCTGCGCCTTGAGTGTCGCCATCACCCGACCGACGCCGCGGTCGAGCGCGCGGATCATCGCGGCATAGACGCGCAGGCGATGGTCGGCGATCTGTGGCAGCGCGTCGTAATCGGCTTTGAGCGCCTGCAGCGGTGTGTGCGGCGCGTTGTACGCCAGATAGAGGAAGAACGGCTGGTTGCGGTTGGCGCCGATCGCCGCGATCGCCTGATCGGTCAGATAATCGGTCATGTAGCGCGCCGGCCGGAACCGGTCGCCGCCATTATATTGCACGCTGAACGGCAGATTGGCCCAGAGGAATTTGTCGATCGGGTCGAAATCCTGCTTCGAGTTTTCGACCTCGGGACTGTCTTCGGGCAAATACATCTGCCCGCCGATCATGAAGCCCAGGCTTTCGTCGAACCCCCGTTCCTCCGGCCGCATGCCCTTGCCCTCACCCAGGTGCCATTTGCCGAGATGGACGGTGTGATAGCCCCGCCCGCGGAGCTGTTCGGCGATGGTGATCTCGCTGCCGGGCACGCCCTTGTCGGCGACCGTCGCGGGGGCGCGCGCGGCATCCTCGTCGAAGATCGTCTTGTGTTCCCAGTCGGTCCTGAAGTTGGCGATGGTGCGCGCGAACGCGGCGTCGGTGCGGATCAGGCGCGAGGGAAACCAGGCGGGCGGGTGCACCTCGGCCGGCGTGAATTCATAGCCGAAGCGCGTCGGATAGCGCCCCGTCATCAGCGCCGCGCGGCTGGGCGCGCAGGTCGCATTGCCGGCATAGCCATCGGCGAAGCTCACGCCGCCATGCCCCAAAGCGTCGATATTGGGAGTCTTGACCAGCCCGCCGGCGATGCCGCCGCCGTTGAAGCTGATGTCGTTATAGCCGAGGTCGTCGGCGACGATCAGGACGATGTTGGGCGGCCGTTTGTCGGCGGGCACTGTGGCGGTCGCGGGGCCGGCCAGCCATCTGACCGGGCGGTTGTCATAGACATGTGGCGCGATCCATCCGGGCAAGTGGAGGAACACGTAATCCTTCGCCGCGAACCACGTCACGCCGAGCACGCCAATCGTGCCCAGCGTCCACTTGACCCATCGCTTCATCGGCGAGGCTCCGCATCGGCGCGGATCAGATCGTCGATCAGGGCGCACAATTCCTCCGGCGCATCCTCCTGGATGAAATGGCCGCCGCCGGCGATGATACGATGCGGCTGGCCCCGTGCTCCGGGCACGCGCTCGATGAACGCTCTTTCCCCGCCTTTGGTCACGGCATCCTTGTCGCCGAACGCGGTCAGCAAAGGCCGCTCGAAGCGTTCGAGCACTGCCCAGGCGGCGCGATTTTCCGCGACCGAGGCGTGGTCGGGGGTGATCGGCACCAGCGTCGGGAATTGCCGCGCGCCTTCCTTGTAATGCTCGTCGGGAAACGGCGCGTCATAAGCGGCGATCTCGGCTGCGCTGAGGTCGCGGGTGGTACCGCCGTTGACGATGAAGCCGACCGGAAATTGCGGTACGTTCTGGCTGAACGCCAGCCAGGCATCGAACCCCTCGGACGATCCGGTCCCGACCGGCAGCCCGGTATTGGCCACGACCAACCGCGCGAAGAGATCGGGAGACGCCGCGACCAGCCGCAGCCCGATCAGCCCGCCCCAATCCTGGCAGAACAGGGTGATGTCGGTGAGGTCGAGCACGGTGAGCCAGTCGCTCATCCAGGCGACATGGCGTTCGTAGGTATAGTCGCTTCGCGCCGCCGGCTTGTCCGATTTGCCGAAGCCGATCAGATCGGGCGCGACCGCGCGATGCCCGCGCGCGACGAGGTCGGGGATGAACTTGCGATACAGGTAGGACCAGCTCGGTTCGCCGTGCATCAGCAGGATCGGCGCCGCATCGCGCGGGCCTTCGTCGACATAATGGATCCGCAGGTCGCTGCCGTCGGCATCGGTGACCGT
>DASVNU010000465.1:0-6631 GCA_036383655.1 Sphingomonas sp.
ATTCCTCAATCACGCACGCCGCTCTGACAGATGACCGCTTCGCGGTGGTATTCGGTACAGCCGAGACGGCACGGAACAACTCGTGCCATTCCGCGCCGGTGAGCCTTATTTCGGGGACAGCACCATCAGCATCTGGCGGCCTTCCATGCGCGGATAGCTTTCGACCTTGGCGTCCTCGGCCGTGTCTTCCTGCACACGCTTCAACAGGTTCATGCCGAGCTGGCCATGCGATAATTCGCGGCCGCGGAAACGGAGCGTGACCTTAACCTTGTCACCCTCACCGATGAACTTGTGGATGGCCTTCATCTTCGTCTCATAATCATGATCGTCGATGTTCGGACGCATCTTGATCTCCTTGATCTCCTGCGTCTTCTGGCTCTTGCGAGCGAGGTTGGCCTTCTTCTGCGCCTCGTACTTGAACTTGCCGACATCGAGGAACTTGGCCACGGGCGGATCGGCGTTGGGCGACACTTCGACGAGGTCGAGACCAAGCCCCTGCGCCTGCTCCATCGCCTCTTTGGTGTACATCACGCCCAGATTCTCGCCCTCATGGTCGATCACTCGAACCTTGGGCGACTGGATCCATTCGTTGAATCGGGGGCCGTTCATCGGCGGCGCCTGGTTTGGTCGGCGCATGGTGGGGGGACGGATAGGTACTGCTCCTTTGGGTAGTGAAGTCCTGATATAGAATTTTGCGCGGGATTTTGAAAGCGGGCAGCGCAAAAGTCGCTACCCGGGACGATTGTCGCATGCCTTTTTCCGATCGGCGTGCGCTACGGGCAACATTTCGTCACGATCGGGACCGACCCGGGCAATCATCGCCGCTTAGGCAGGAGGGGCCGCCGGGTCATGCCGGTCTCGCCACGAAGACCCTGCCCGGCGGCCGCAGGAGGAACGTTCACCTTCATCGTTCAGGGGAATGTTCCATGATCTATCGCATCGCCGCCGCCGCGGCGCTGTCGCTGCCGCTCGCGCTGGCCGCACCACCGGCGTTCGCGCAGGAAGAACCGCCCAAGCCCGTCACCGTGTCGGGCAATGCCGCGATCGTCTCCGACTATCGCTTTCGCGGCGTGTCGCAGTCGGACAAGCAGATCGCGCTGCAGGGCGGGATTACCGTTACCCACGAAAGCGGCGTCTATGCCGGCGTCTGGGGATCGAACCTCGCCGGCTGGGGCACGTTCGGCGGCGCCAACCTCGAACTCGACCTGATCGCCGGGATCAAGAAGCCGATCGCCAGCGGCACGACGATCGATGTCGGGCTGACCTGGTGCATGTATCCCGGCGGCGCGGACCTGACCGACTTTGCCGAGCCTTATGTCAAGCTCGGCACCACGATCGGCCCCGCCAATCTGCTCGCGGGGGTCGCTTACGCGCCCAAGCAGAAGGCGCTGGGCAATTATTCCAACACCCCTGACAGTCACGGCCAGGCGCAGGACAATCTCTATGTCTGGGGCGACGCCAGCATCGGTATTCCCAGGACGCCACTCACCGCCAAGGCGCATCTCGGCCATTCGAACGGCAATCCGGGGCTCGGCCCCAACGGCACCAGCGTGACGCCGACGGGCGAGTATTTCGACTGGTCGCTGGGGCTCGACTACGTGATCGGGCCGGTCACGCTCGGCGTCTCGTACGTCGACACCGATATCAGCAAGGCGCGATCGGCGTATCTGTTGCCCAATTTCGCCTCGGCCAAGAACGGATCATCGATTGCCGGGCCGACCGCGGTCTTCTCGATCAGCGCGGCGTTCTAGGACGGATCGACCCTAACGCCTGAGCGTCAGACAGCTTTCAATCCTCCCCCGCCAGGGGGAGGTGGTGCCGAAGGCGCCGGAGGGGGAGGATGGCGATACACTCGCGATCGTGCTTCCTCCCCCTCCGACACGCTGCGCGCGCCACCTCCCCCTGGCGGGGGAGGATTGGTTTGAATGTCGACCCGCCTGGTTTTCAGCTCTGCTGAAACAGACTCAACGAAACGGGCGGCGCATGACCGCCGCCCGCCATTCGCATCATCCTTGCGCCTCGACCTCCGCCGCGATCACCAGATCAGGCGGCAGCGCATCACGCTGAAGCTGCTCGATGATCGCGGCCAGCGTCAGCACCTGCTGGCGATCGCTGCCCAGCTGGCGCAGCGCGACGGTGCCTTCGTCGGCCTCGCGCTTGCCGACGACCAGCAGATTGGGGACCTTGGCCAGACTGTGCTCGCGCACCTTGTAGTTGATCTTCTCGTTGCGGAGGTCGGTCTCGACTCGCAAGCCGGCCTTGCGCAGCTGGGCCGCGACCTGTTCGGCATAATCGTCGGCATCCGACACGATCGTCGCGACCACCGCCTGCACCGGCGACAGCCACAAGGGGAAACGCCCGGCGTGATGCTCGATCAGGATGCCGATGAAGCGCTCGAACGTGCCGAGAATCGCGCGGTGGAGCATGATCGGCCGGTGGCGCTCGCCATCGTCGCCGACATAGGAAGCGTCGAGCCGCTCGGGCAGCACCGTGTCGGTCTGGATCGTGCCGACCTGCCACGTCCGGCCGATCGCGTCGGTCAAATGGAATTCGAGCTTGGGCGCATAAAAGGCCCCCTCACCCGGCAATTCCTCCCAGCCGAACTCCTCGGTATCGCGGCCGGTCGCCTTGACCGCATCGCGCAGCGATTGTTCGGACCAGTCCCACATCTCCTCGCTGCCGAAGCGCTTGTCCGGACGCAGCGCGAGCTTGATCGCATATTTGTCGAAGCCGAGGTCCTTGTAGACCGAGTCGAGCAGGTCGCAGAACGCCTGCACCTCGTCGATCAGCTGGTCGGCGCGCACGAAGATATGCGCGTCGTCCTGGGTGAACTGGCGCACGCGCATGATGCCGTGCAGCGCGCCGTGCGGTTCGTTGCGGTGGCAGCAGCCGAACTCGGCCATGCGGATCGGCAGATCGCGGTACGACTTGATCCCCTGGCGAAAGATCAGGACGTGCGCCGGGCAATTCATCGGCTTGAGCGCCATCAGGTCGGCGGTGCCGGTGAAGATCGGCCCGTCTTCCTCGGTCGAGGGAATCTCGTCGGGGACGACGAACATGTTCTCGCGATATTTGCCCCAATGGCCCGACTGCTCCCACTGGCGCGCGTCCATCAGCTGCGGCGTCTTGACCTCGGCATAGCCGGCAGCGTCGAGCCGGCGGCGCATATAGGCCTCCAACTGGCGCCACAGGATGAAGCCCTTGGGATGCCAGAACACCGAGCCCTGCGCCTCCGGCTGGAGGTGGAACAGGTCCATCTCTTGCCCGATGCGGCGATGGTCGCGCTTGGCGGCTTCCTCGAGCCGGACGAGATGCTCGTCGAGCTGCTTCTTGTTGAGCCAGCCGGTCCCGTAGATGCGGCTGAGCTGGGCGTTGTTCTGGTCGCCGCGCCAATAGGCGCCCGACACGCGCGTCAGCTTGAACGCATTGGGATCGAGCTTGCCGGTCGAGGCGAGGTGCGGGCCGCGGCACATGTCGAGCCAGGCATCGGCGCCGTTGCCGGCCTTGTAGACCGTCAATTCCTCGCCCTCGGGCAGTTCGGCGGCCCAGGCGGCCTTGAACGTCTCGCCCTGTTGCTGCCAGCGCGCGATCAGGTCGGCGCGGCTCCACACTTCGCGGACCAGCGGCTCGTTGCGCGCGATGATCGCGCGCATCTCGGCCTCGATCGCGGGCAGCTCTTCCTCGGTGAAGGGACCATGATCGAAGGTCGGCGCGAAGTCGTAATAGAAGCCGTCGTCGGTCGACGGGCCGAAGGTGATCTGCGTTCCCGGGAACAGGTTCTGCACGGCTTCGGCCAGCACGTGCGCGAAGTCGTGGCGCGCGAGTTCGAGCGCGTCCTTTTCGTCGCGGCTGGTCACCAGCGCCAGGCTGGCGTCATGATCGAGCGGGCGCGTGATGTCGCGCAATTCGCCGTCGACGCGCGCGGCGATCGCCGCCTTGGCCAGGCCGGGACCGATCGCCGCGGCGATGTCCGCCGGGGTCGTGCCGGGCGCGACCTCGCGAACCGAGCCGTCGGGGAGCGTGATCGAGAGCATTTCCATGGTCGTTCCTGTTGGTTGCGCGCGCCTATGCACGCCCGGGCGTCCGAGGGAAAGACTGGAACGGGGGAGCGGACGCCGGCCTCACCCGTTCCCGGGCGAGGTAATCGGCGTGCGTGTCAGTCGCGCGCGCCGAACACCCCCCGGAAACCCGGGGTGGTGGTGATAGTCGTGGGGCACGCGCGGTTCATCGCCGGCGATATAAGGCGAGTTGGTAAACATCGCTACCCCTTCGATAATCGCGCCTTATCACCGCCTCCTCAGGTTCGATTTCGCCGCCCGGCCGATCGCCGCTACACCGGCCAGGAGGAGGATTGCCCGATGGACAAGACCGTCATCCTGCGCCGCTGGTCGGCGCGCATCCGCACCGCCGACGAGGCCGAATATGTCGCCTATATCGCCGGCACCGGGCTCGACGACTATCGCGCGACGCCGGGCAATCTGGGCGCGCAGATGCTGGTGCGGACGCTGGGTAATGGCGAAAGCGAGGTCACGACCCTGAGCTGGTGGGAATCGATCGATGCGATCGCGGCGTTCGCCGGCGAGGACATCGACCGCGCGCGCTATTATCCCGAAGACGACCGCTTCCTGCTGACGCGCCCCGATCATGTCGAGCATCACCGTGTTGCGGGCGGCGTCGAATTGCTCACCGGCGCGGACAGCTGAATATCGGGGATGGATGTTGCGCGGATCCGACAGCTTGTTCGTGCCGATCGGCTGGCCAAGCCGGCCGAGCGGTCAGATGGCCTGAACCCCGATCGGGGCGGTGCGATGCGCGCGCAGTCGGGCGTGGTCGGCGTCGCTCAACTCGGGCGCCATCATCCGGCGAACCTGCGCGATGTGCGCGCGCACGCGGCCGTTGAACCACGCCACCCCGGCGGCGACTGCATCCCAGTCCAGTGGCGCGTCATCGACCCGCGCCATGAAGTCGCGGACGTTGAAGCGCAGATCCTCGGTCAGCGCGATGCATTCGACCTTGAGTTCGTTGACTCGCGCTCGCGTGCCGGCGTCGGCATTTTCCAGCATCGGCACGAACACCTTGCGGTGCACGAACAATTGATAGGAGGCGATGACCAACGCGGAATCGGCGATCTGCCGTTTGACCAGCCCTTCGGTCGCCGGATCGCGCGCGATCAGCCAGGCGTCGCCCTGGGCCATCATCCGTTCGATCTTGACGTGATATTCTTCCAGCGTCTGGGGCATCGGTGACCTCTCGATCACTCGACCGCTAGCCGGAATTGGTTAGCAAAGACTTTGGGAACCGGCGTCGACAAACGTATATACCCAACTTGGGTATGTTTCGGCGGGATGTCCCCGGGGTCTCTACTCGCTAGCGTGGAATGATCTGTCCGAACGGCACGACGTGGTTGTTGCTATCGTGGCCGATCAGCGCGCGGCCTTCGTACGGGACCTTCATGATCTTGCTCCAGTCCCACGCGATCTGATCGGGGCTATGCCCGAAATCAGCCTGGCCGTCGGCGGGCGGCAAGGTGATCGATCCGACGCGGAGCGTGGCGATGCCCGACAATTGGGTCGCGTTGGCGACATGGAACATCATCCGGTCGACGCGATAGAGATGCTCGCTGACTTCCTCGACCAGCAGATCATGGTCGGCGAGATCGGGCAGCCAATGCGTGCCGATCATCGCATCCAGGATCGACAGGTTGAACGCCGCGGCCGGCCGGCCCGAGCCGATGATGCCGGGCTCGAGCCCCGCTTTGTCGCCATGGACCAGCCAGCCGAGCGTGCGGCGGACCGAGGCGCCATTGTCGTTGCGCGTGACGTCGATCGGCATCGGCCCGTGGATCGGCTTGCCGATTTTCCGCGCATAGAGCGCGCCGAGCATGAACCCCATGTCCGAATAGCCGATATAGGATTTGCGCCTGGCCGCTTCTTCGAGATGCGGGAAGATCAGCGGAAACAGGCGGTTCGACCCATAACCGCCGCGCGCGAACCAGACCGCGTGAAAGCTCGGATCATTGGCGTATTTGAGGAATGTGTCGGCGCGCAACTGATCGGGGCCCGCCCAGGTGTGCCCGCCGCCCGATGCCCAGCATTGCGGGTCGATCACCAGTTCGACGCCATAGTCGGCGGCGATCGCCGGCAACGCGTCGAGCGAATGTTCGTCGACCCGGTTGGCGGGCGCCATCACCGCAATTTTCATGTGCCCTGCCGTCCCGTCCTTGCCGTCATCCGTGAAAGCGGGGATAGCCCGGGCCGATGGATATGAGCAAACCCTGTTTCTTCGTCGGGATCGGCGGATCGGGCATGATGCCGCTGGCGATGATCCTGGCCGCGCGCGGCGCGAGCGTCGCGGGATCGGACCGCAGCCTCGACCAGGCGCGGCTGCCCGCCAAGTTCGACTTTCTGCGCGACCTCGGCATCGAGCTTTTCCCGCAGGACGGCAGCGGCATCACCTCGCCCGATCAGATCGTCATCGCCTCGGCCGCGATCGAGCCGAATGTGCCCGACATGATCGCCGCCGAAAAGCTCGATTGCCCGCGCCGCACGCGCGCTGAAATGCTCGCCGAATTGTTCAACGCCAGCACGATGCCGATCGGCGTCGCCGGCACCAGCGGCAAGTCCACGGTCAC
>DASVNU010000466.1:0-4541 GCA_036383655.1 Sphingomonas sp.
CGATCATGGGGCTGATGATGCTCGGCGCGGCGATGGGCGACACGATCACGATCAGCGCCGATGGCGATGGCGCGGAAGGCGCGGTCGGCGCGCTGTGCGAACTGGTCGAGGCGAAGTTCGGCGAGGACTGAGCGCCATTCCACCTCATGCCGTCATGCCAGCGAAAGCTGGCATCTCTCTCCGCATCTCAATTACCTGAGACCCCAGCTTTCGCTGGGGTGACGGGTTGGCTAGGTTCCGATCATGCCCCGCGAGATCACTGCCTTCTCCAATACGCTGGTCAAGCGCGTCCGCAGCTTGCGCGACAAGAAGCATCGCAAGGCCGAAGGGCTGTTCCTGGCCGAGGGCCTGCGCATCCTGACCGAAGCGCGCGAGGCGGGGCGGTTGCCGCATTATCTGTTCTTCGCCGCCGACAGCGCCAAGCATGCGCTGGTCATCGCGCTGGTCGACGCCGTCGAGGATGCGGGCGGCGAAGCGATCGAGACCAGCCATGACATCCTGTCCAAATTGTCGGGCAAGGATAATCCGCAGGCGGTGGTCGGCGTCTTCCCCGAATTCACCACGCCGCTCGACGCGCTCGACCGGTCGAGTGCGCCGATCTGGCTGGTCGCCGAGCGGCTGCGCGACCCCGGCAATCTCGGTACGATCCTGCGCACCGGCGATGCGGTCGGCGCCGGCGGGTTGATCCTGGTCGACGATTGCGTCGACCCCTTCTCGGTCGAGGCGGTGCGCGCGAGCATGGGAGCGTTGTTCACGATCCCGATCGCCCAGGCACGCTGGGACGAATTCCTGCCCTGGTTGCGCTCGGGGCCCGGGCAACTCGTCGGGCTCAGCCTGCAGACCGACCACGATTATCGCGGTGCCGACTATCAGGCACCAACCTTCCTGTTCACCGGTAACGAAGCGCAGGGCTTGCCGGAAGCCTATGAGGCCGAATGCGACCTGCTGGTCAAATTGCCGATGCTGGGCAAGGCCGACAGCCTGAACGCGGCGGTGGCGACCGCGGTGATGGCCTATGAGGTGCTCGCCCGGCATCGCGGCTGACTGCCGGGTGTAACAGCTTCGGCGGCTACGGCTCGATCGCTCCTCGTTACCGCAGAGGGCGAGGACTCAAGGCAATCAATCACTTCGTTCGCCGGGTTTCGTCTAGCTCCCCACCGTCACCCCGGCCTTGTGCCGGGGTCAAACCCTCCACAACGGAATCCAGCCGTTATTGCACGTTGGATGCCGATCCGTCCTGCGGGAGAATCGTCACACGGTCTGCTTGCGCTGCTCGTCCAGATCGTCGAGTGCGTCCTGAACCTCGTCGCTGTCGATCCCGATCGCCAGGCAATTGCGATACGCCGCTTCGGCATCGTCGAGCTTGCCGAGCTTGGCCATGTTATAGCCGATCCCGCGATAAGCGACGCACCGTTCCCGGTCGGTATCGTCGGGCGACAGGTCGGTTACCGCGAGCGAACGCTGATAGGCCTTCACCGCTTCATCATATTTCTTTTCATCGGCAAGAACATATCCCAGTTCATTGAGATATCGAGAATTCTTCGGCGCCAGTTCGGTCAGTCGCCGAAATACAGCGAGCGCGTCGTCCATCTTGCCGAGATCGATCAGCGCATAGCCACGAATATATTGCGCGCGACACCAATCGGGCTCGATCGTCACCGCGTCGAGCCTGGCCGCCGCGGCATCGGACAGATAGGCTTTCTGCTGGCTCGCATTGACCGCGCAGAAGATGTGCCGCTTCTCGCCAGCATAGCGCTTCTCGAAATCGGCGAGGAGCGGCTTCATCATCTCCAACGCGCGTGCCGGATTTTTCGCCCGGATCGCCGCCAGGCCCGCATCGTACCAGCCCTTGGGCGAAGCTGCGCGATTGGCCGCGACCGATTTCGTCGGCGCGCGGACAACGGCGCCGCGCGGCGGGACCTGTCTTACCAGATCGTCGCGCGCCTGAGCCGATGCGCCGAGCCCCAGCAATGCCGTCAGGATCATGCAAAGCCGCATCATCATCGCCAATACTCCGACGAGCTACGGCCCGAACGATCCTTCATGACGAAGATCGACGCAAGCTACCCAAAGGCATCAGGTGGTCTTCTTGCGCCGGTCCTTGATATAATCGATCTCGCCCAACGACTTGGGCTCGCCGGGAATGATCGCCAGACATTTGCGATAGGCCGCTTCGGCGTCGTCGAGCCGCCCGAGTTCGACCAGGTCATAGCCGATTCCGCGAAATGCCACGCACCGCTCATAATCGCGCCGCTCGGGGGTGAAGGCCGCCGCTGCCTCGGCGCTCGTATAGATATCGATCGAATGCTGCCATTCTTTCTTCTTCAGAAAGACATAGCCTAGCTCGTTGAGATAGCGGGCATGTTTTGGCGCAAATCCGACCAATCGCTCGAACACCGCCTGGGCATCGTCGAGTCGCTGAAGATCGACCAGCGCGAATGCTTTGACATATTGCGCCTCGCACCATGTCGCGGTCACGAGCCGGACATTGTCCGCCCCGCCATCGGCTGTGGTCAGGTAATAGCCTTCCTGTTCCGGGGACTCCGAACAGAAAATGTGGCGCTTCTCGCCCGAAAAATCCTTTTCGAAGGACGCCACGACCGGCTCGACGGTCGCGAGAGCGCGCGCAGGGTCGCCGGCCTGAATCGCGGAGAAAGCCTGTTGGATCGTCGCCATTGCCGCGGAGTCGCGGCCTTTGTCCTGCGCCGTTGCCCCCATCGGCACCGCCGCGAGCATCGCGGCAACCAGCAAACCGGCGATTTTCGTCATCGACCCGCTCCCCTCGCAGGCACGAGGATCATGCCTCCGACGAACGATCCGCTATCTCGCCGACCGACGCAAGCTTCACCAGCGGGCGCGGCGACTGTTCGACCATCGGCGGCGATTCGATCGCGCGTCCGCCGGTATCGATATTGAAGTCCTCGAACCTCTTGGCCTGGGTCAGGACCTGCGTCTCAAGGCTGCCGACGAACGCGTTATAGGCATCGTTGGCGAGCCCGATATTGCGCCCCAATCGCGCGACATGGCCGCCCATCACCGACAGGCGCGCATAGAGCTCCTTGCCCAGTTCGGCAATCTGGCGCGCCTCCCCCGCCAGTTTCTCCTGCCGCCACACCGCGGCGACGGTTCGCGCGATGGCGATCAGATTGGTCGGTGTAGCCAGCAACACGCGGCGCTCGAACGCGAAATCCCACAAGGTCGGGTCCTGCTCGAGCGCGGCCGACAGGAAATGTTCGCCGGGGACGAACATGATCACATAATCAGGCGCCTCATCGAACTGCGTCCAATAGGCCTTGGCGCCAAGCGACTGGACGTGCGCGCGCATCGAGGCGGCATGGCGCACCAGTCCGGCGGCGCGCTCGGCATCATCGATCGCGCCGAATGCATCCTGATAGTCGTTGAGCGACACCTTGGCGTCGATCACCAGCGCATTGCCGCCCGGCACACGGATGATGACGTCGGGCCTGACGCGCCCGCCCTCGCCGTCGTCGACGCTGACTTCGGCCTGGAAATCAGCATGTTCGCTCAGCCCGCAGGTTTCGAGCACGTTGCGCAATTGCTGTTCGCCCCAACGCCCGCGTGCCTTGGGGGCGTTGCGTAGCGCGTTGACCAGCTTGGAGGCTTCGGAGCGGACCGATTCCTGCCCCACCCGCATCGCTTCGATCTGGCCGTGGAGCGTGCCGAAGGCGTCGCGGCGATCGGCCTCGACCTTGGCGACACCTTCTTCGTATCGCTGCAGGCGTTCGTGGACCGGCTGGAGCAAGGCGCGGAGATGCTGGCCGCTGGTCGCTTCGGACTCCTTGAACCGCTCGTCGGCGCGCTGGAGGAATTTGGTCTGGGCGTCGTCGAACAGGCGCTGGCCGACTTCGGCAAACTGCGCCGCTAGCGCGTCCTTGGCCGCGACGATCTCGACCAGCCGCGCCTCGAACGCCAGTTCACGCTCGCGCGCCGCCGCCTGGTGCGCGTCGAGCGCACGCATCGTCGTGTCGCGCTCGGCCGTCACGGCGACCAACTGCTGGCGCGTCGCGTCGTGCTGTTCGGCATGAACCTTGGCCGACGCCAGCTCGGCGACGCCACGGCGCGAGGCCAGCAGCCAGCCGATCATCAGCCCGACGACGAGCGCACCCAATGCGGCGATCACCAACTCAACCACAATTCACCCGCGAAACTCGATCATCGCAGGAACATAGATCGAACAATCCGGCTAGGACAGCCCCAATTTCGTTACGTGCGCGGGGTGACGAGCGGCCTGCGGGGCGGCTAAGAAGCGGGATGCTCTCCGATATCGAGATTTCGCGCGCCGCGACGCTCCGCCCGATCCAACAGATCGCCGACAAAGCGGGCATCCCGGTCGATGCGGTCGAGCCCTATGGCAAATACAAAGCCAAGCTGATCCGCGAGCATCTGCCGGTGCCGCGCGATCTCGGCAAACTCATCCTGGTCACCGCGATCAGCCCGACACCCGCCGGCGAGGGCAAGTCGACCACCTCGGTCGGCCTTGCCGACGCGCTCAACCGGATCGGCAAGAAGACGATGCTGGC
>DASVNU010000467.1:0-3109 GCA_036383655.1 Sphingomonas sp.
ATCTGCGCGGCTCGATCGTCGCGGCGGGGATGGATCCCGACCAATTGCCCGAAGGTGACCTCAGCACGATGAACTTCGGCGGCAATCGTGAGGCCAAGGCCTGGAAGGATATCTGGGGATCGGGCCAGGGCATCGGTGTGATCGACAAGGTCGAATCGGTGGCGGCGCGCGTCGACCGGCTGGAAGCCGAATATAAAGCGGCGAAGGCTCGGATCGCGGCGCTGTGACGCTCACCCGGCGCGATGCGGTGCTGGCGGGGGCCGCGGCGCTCGCTCTTCCCGCGGCCGTGCGCCGCGATCCCAAAGCGCACTTCCTGGCCGGCATCCGCAAGCTGGAGCGAGGGATTGGCGGCGATGCGCGGATAGGTCTGCAACTGATCGACCCGGCAACCGGCCGCAATGCCGCTTATCGCGCCGCCGAGCGTTTCCCCATGTGCAGCACGTTCAAGCTGCTGCTGGTCGGCCAGGTCCTCCAGCGCGTCGATCGTGGCGTCGACCATTTCGCCCGGCAAATCGCGATTCCCGACAAGGTGCTGCCCAACTCCCCCACCACGCAGAATTTTACCGGCGGCCGGCTGGCGGTGCGCGACCTGTGCGAAGCGGCAATGACGCATAGCGACAATGGCGCGGCCAATTTGCTGCTCGACAGCGTCGGCGGCCCCGCCGTGCTGACGCGCTTCCTGCGCTCCACGGGCGACGCGGTGACTCGGCTGGACCGCTACGAACAATCGCTCAACGAGGGGACGCCAGGCGATCCGCGCGACACCACCACGCCCGCGGCGATGCTCGACACGATGCGGCGGCTGACGTTCGGTCGCATCCTGACCCCGGCATCGCGCAAGCAGCTCCTGTTCTGGATGGCGAATACCGTCACCGGACGGGACAAGATCAGGAAAGGATTGCCGTCCGATTGGGCGGTCGGCGATCGCACCGGCGCCGGCGGGCATAACAGCAACAACGATATCGCCTTGATCTGGCCCGCCGGACGATCACCGGCCCATCCGATGTTCGTCACGGCGTTCGTGACCGGCGGCCCGGGCGACGACGCGCTGGCGCGTAACATGGTGCATGCGGAGATCGGTCGGCTGATCGTGGAACTGTTGGGCTAGCCCGGAATCGTTCCAGCCTGCCTGAAACGACTAGAACGCCATCGCCAGACGGGCCTGCATCCATTGCACGGGACTGTCGGCCGGCAGCGTCTCGCTCTGGGCGCCATCGAGACGCGCGACCCGGCGATGGAGATCGATGCTGGAATTGATCAAGCCGCGGGCCTCCGCGGGCATCTGCACGACCACCATGTCTTCGGTGATGGGCGCGTCGCCCAGGCGTCGTGAGGGATCGAGCGCGTCGCGCGGCGACAATTCGCCCGAATCGACCGCGCGCTGGGTCAGCAGCCAGGCGATGACGTGCATCAACCGGGTGGTCACCTTGAGCGATTCGCATGAAAAGGTGACGCGCCCAAGCGGATCCAGGGCCTCGCGCTCGACCCGCGCGCCCTGGTCGAAATAGCCCCGCGCCTCGTCGGCGAGCACCATCGCCTCGACGTAAAGCGAGTCGATCATTTTGCGGTGGATGCGCAGTTCGGTGACTTCCCCTGTCATGCGCAACACGATTGCCACAAACGCCAGTTCCCGCAAGCGATGAAAGGGCCGTCGCGTCCCAAATTCGATCAAGCCCCAGCAATCAGGCCCAAAGCTGATCAGGCAATGATGTCGGGGATCAATTGATTCTCGAGCGCGGTGACCTCGTCCTTCAGCAGCAGCTTGCGCTTCTTCAGCCGGGCGATCTGAAGCTGGTCGCTCGATCCCAGCACCCGCAACGCCTCGATCGCCGAGTCGAGGTCGCGATGCTCGGTCCTGAGGGCGTCCAGCCGTTTGTGGATCTGCGCTTCGTCCATCCCTCTTTCGCTTCCCAAGGGTCCACGACAACCGATCTGTCGCCAAAACGACGCGCCGCGTCGAATCGAAAGTGAAATCGATGGCGACAAATCGCGCGACTCGTGTTCTATTGGTCCACCCACCTTGATGAAGGAGGTCGCTCCCATGCAGAACTCGCACCTTTCGGCTCTTGAAGCGAAGCATATGGTGCTGGACCGGCAAATCACCGTCGAAAGCCAGCGTCCCGCGCCCGACACCCGCATTCTAGCGGATCTCAAGAAGCAGAAATTGCGAGTGAAGGAAGCGATCGCGGCGATCTGACGCCGCGGGCAACAGGCCCGGGTGCGATGCGCCCGGGTCGGCCCTTCAGAACAGTGGTTTGATCGGCCTGTCCTTGACCGGGCTGGTGCTGGCCACGACCGGTTTGCGCGCAGCCTGCGGATCGATCAAATGATCGAACGCCACGCCGGCGCGGCCCGCCGCGACCCAGGCGATGCGACCGTTTATCCAACCGACGCCGCGGACCTCTACCTCGACCATCGTTCCGATATCGATCGGCTTGGGAACGTCGGCCATCAGCCCGCCCGCCGACAGGTTACGGACACGCACCTGAACGGTGTCGCTCGAGCCCGCGATTCGAAACCGCGCCACCAGCAACAGGCTGTCGCGCGTGTCGATGCGCTGCGCCGCCGCATCGTCGGCACTGCCGTCGGTCAAGGGATCTTGCGAAATGTGGTCCATATGCCTGCCAAAAACGGGTCCATACCGCCCGCGAACGCATAGGACGAATTGCTGTCGAAAGCGTTAAACGGCCGGCCTGTCCCAAAAAAAACGGTCCAAAATGGACCGGATCAATCTTCGCGCGACACCTTCTCATTGCGTTCGTGGCGCTCCTGCGCCTCGACCGTCATCGTCGCGATCGGTCGCGCCTCGAGTCGGCCGAGCGAGATCGGTTCGCCGGTGACTTCGCAATAGCCGTATTCGCCTTCATCGAGTCGGCGCAGCGCGGCATCGATCTTGGAGATCAGCTTGCGCTGGCGATCGCGGGTGCGCAGTTCGATCGACCAGTCGGTCTCGCTCGACGCGCGATCGGTCAGGTCCGCTTCGCGCAACGGTTCGACCTGGAGCTGCGACAGCGTGACTTCCGCTTCCTTGAGGATCGCTTCCTTCCAGCGCTGCAGCTTGTCGCGGAAATATTCCTGCTGGCGGGGGTTCATGAACGGCTCGTCGGGG
>DASVNU010000468.1:0-2514 GCA_036383655.1 Sphingomonas sp.
GCCGACCAGGCCGCCAAGATCGCCGGCGTCGCCAAGGTGCTGCTGGCCGACGATGCGGCCTATGCCAACCAGCTCGCAGAGAACATCGCGCCGCTGGTGGCCGGCCTGATGGCGAACTACGACGCCTTCCTCGCGCCCGCCACGGCGCACGGCAAGAACATCGCCCCGCGCGTCGCCGCTTCGCTCGACGTGATGCAGATCAGCGACATCCTCTCGGTCGAGAGCGCCGACACCTTCACGCGTCCGATCTATGCGGGCAACGCCATCGCCACGGTCCAGTCGGTCGACGCCAAGAAAGTCATTACCGTGCGCGGCACGGCTTTCGCCAAGGCTGACGCCAATGGCGGTTCGGCCAGCGTCGAGAACGTTTCGGGTGCGGGCGATGCCGGCATTTCGAGCTTCGCCGGCGCCGAGATCGCCAAGCTGGAACGCCCCGAGCTGACCAGTGCCAAGATCATCGTCTCGGGCGGCCGCGCGCTCAAGGACGGCCCGACTTTCGAGCAGGTCATCTTCCCGCTCGCCGACAAGCTCGGCGCCGCGGTCGGTGCCAGCCGCGCCGCGGTCGACGCGGGCTACGTGCCCAACGACTACCAGGTCGGCCAGACCGGCAAGATCGTCGCCCCCGAAGTCTACATCGCCATCGGCATCTCGGGCGCGATCCAGCACCTCGCCGGCATGAAGGATTCGAAGACCATCATCGCCATCAATAAGGACGAGGACGCGCCGATCTTCCAGGTCGCCGACATCGGCCTCGTCGCCGACCTGTTCAACGCCGTGCCGGAACTCACCGGCAAGCTCTGAACGCTCCGGCGATCGCAGAATGACAAAGCCCCGGCCTCACCGCCGGGGCTTTTCTTTTGGCCTCGCCCGATCCGCGGGATACGATGCCTCTGCGGGGACTCGTGAGGAACTGATCATGCGCGCAGTAGAAGTCCGGGAAGCAGGCGGTCCACTCGTTGTGGTCGAGCGTCCCCTGCCCGAACCCGCTCCCGGCGAAGTGCGCATTCGCGTCCATGCCTGCGGTGTCTGCCACAGCGACGCGGTCATCATGCTGGGCATCTTTCCCGGGCTGACCTACCCGCGCGTCCCCGGGCACGAAGTCGTCGGCGTGATCGATGCGCTGGGCGAGGGCGTCGTCGGCTGGGAGCCGGGGGAACGCGTCGGCGTGGGCTGGCACAGCGGCAACTGTGGCCATTGCGACAACTGCCGGCACGACAACGCCTTCGCCTGCGAGAACGTCCATGATGTCACCGGCATCTACCGCGACGGCGGCTATGCCGACTACATGACCGCGCGGGCCAGCGCGCTCGCGCGTATCGCGCCCGACCTCGAAATGGTGGCCTCGGCGCCGCTGCTCTGCGCCGGAATCACCACCTACAACGCGCTGCGCAATTCGGGGGCCAAGCCCGGCGATCTCGTCGCCGTCCACGGCGTCGGCGGCCTCGGCCACCTTGGCATCCAGTTCGCGCGCAAGCTCGGCTACCGTACGGTCGCGGTCAATCGCGGCACCGACAAGGAAGCGCTCGCGCGCGAACTCGGCGCGCACGACTATATCGACAGCACGGCGGGCGATCCTGCCGCCGCATTGCGCACCATGGGCGGCGCCCGCGCGATCATCGCCACGGTGACCGATGCCGATGCCATGGCCCAACTCGTCGGCGGTCTTGGACCCAACGGGGTGTTCATGGTGATCGGCGCTGTGGGCGCCTTCGAGGTCGATACGATGGACCTGCTGATGAAGCGCGCGGCGGTGAAGGGCTGGTATTCGGGAACCTCGGTGGATTCGGAGGACACGCTCAAGTTCGCCGCGATCGAGGGCGTCAGTTCGATGAACGAGATCTACCCGCTCGAACAAGCACAGGCCGCCTACGACCACATGATCAGCGGCAAGGCGCGCTTCCGCGTCGTGCTCGATACGGGCGCTTCCGGCTAGCGCGGAACCGCGTTAGGCTCTTCGCAAAAGAAGCGGAGAGGACGATGAGCGGCATTACCCATGACCTTGCGGCGCTGGCCGATATCCCGCGCCTGACAGCCTGGCTCGATGCCCATATTCCCCAGCTCGGCAAGGGACCGCTCGAGACTGCGCTGCTCCACGGCGGCACATCCAACGTCGTGCTCACGCTCGACCGCGGCGGCCCGCAGATGGTGCTGCGCCGCCCGCCCGCCGTCCCGCCGCCGGGGGCCGAGCGCGGCGTGATGCGAGAGGCGCGGGTACTCTCCGCGCTCAACGCGACCGACGTGCCGCATCCGATCTGCCACGGCGTCTGCGAGGACCGCGAGGTCATCGGCATGCCGTTCTATGTCATGGAAAAGGTCGAGGGCTGGGCCGGCAATCTGCGCGACGAGACGATCCACAACGAGCCGCCCTTCGACAAGGCGCCTTACGAATACGGCCTCGCCTATGCGATCGTCGGCGGGCTGATCAAGCTGGCCAACGTCGACTACAAGGCGATCGGACTCGAGACCTTCGGCAAGGCGGACAACTTCCTCGAACGCCAGGTCGACCGCTGGGCC
>DASVNU010000469.1:0-3220 GCA_036383655.1 Sphingomonas sp.
CGATCAGACGAAGGCACCAGGCCGGCAGCGCGCGGACTTCGTCGGGGCGGATGGCGCCGCAGAAAAAGCAGCTCGACTTGGGCGGCACCGGAAGGCCGGCGGCCTCGATCCGGGCGATGCAGCGATCCCGGGTCCAATTCCATTCGCGCAGCGGATAGCGACACTCGAACAGGGGATCGTCGAGCGCTGAGGCATGGGCATGGCGCCGAGAATCGGCGGGAGACGCATCGTAGCCGATAAGCCGCACGACCTTCTGCCCGTTTGCCCATGCCGCGCGGGCCGGCGCCCATTGCTTCAGGAACGCGTCCTGCGGCGCCACCTTCCATTTGAGGCTGCAACTGTGCCGCCCCAGGCTGATGCTGGGCAAGGTCGCGTTGGTCAAGACATTGGCGAGGATCGAATAATAGGGCGGCCAGTGCTTGAAGCGCCTGGGAACGTAGCGGACCACTTCGTAAGGGATGCCCCGCGCGCGCATCCAGGCGGCGATCATCTTCTGATATTCGTAGGTCTCGGGCTTTTCCGCGCCGGGATCGGCGGAAAGGACCAGATCCGGGGCCTCTCCGCGTGCCTCGAGTTCGACCAGGAGCGCCGTCGTATCGACGCCGATCCCATAGGCGAGGACGACGGGGGGCGGGGCGGCCACCAGGATGGTGTCCACCACCCGCCTGCTGCTGGGAATGTGCATGGGGTTCTCGACCTCGATCGCGGCCCATCGCCGCGACCTCAACGACCCCCCTCCCCTCACTATTGGCCGGCTGTGTGGTCCTCGGCCTCGTAAGGGAGGTCGAACTGAAAGGTCGGATGTGCCAGTGGCAGGGCTTTGGGATAGGGCAGCCGCGGCAGCGCGCGGCCGTGGCCGCGGGCTTCGCGCGTGAGCTCGAAGCAATAGGCGTAGAGACCCGGCTGCTGATGGCGCAGGAGGTGGCGGTCGCGCTGGAGCCGCCAGAGCCATGCCGCAGGCGTCTCCCCGAACCCCGGCCTCGGCAGGCCCAGTGAAACGAGGTGATCAATCGCACCGGAATGGCCTCGTTCGCCGAGACGGATCTTTGAGATCGTCCGCCCCGCGATCGTTGTGTTTCCGGCGCGCAGGACGGTCCGCGGTTTCGTGACCGCCCGGTGGGCCGCCGAAAGCGCGCAATAGACGCGGCCAATATGCCCGGCGCCAGGGTCGCTGTAGGAAACCACGGCCTCGATGCCGGGTTTCTCGCGGCGCAGATGGCGAAAGGCCCGCGCGACGAAGAAGCTTTCCCCGTTCTGGGGCACAGCGTCTGTGAGAATCAGGCGAGCCAGCACGCAGCCGCGGCGAGGATCGGCAAAGCCGGTGTGCCGTGTGATCACCGCGCCGGTGGTCGGCACGGCGAAGACAGCAACGCCTTCAAGCGAAGCCGCGGCGCCATAGAGCCCAACGGCCAGTTGAGCCGCGGGATAGGTTGGAAGATAGTGGTGGCGCTCGATGAAGGCGCGCGCGACGTGATGGTCGATGATCTCGACGGTGTAGGATTTGGGGTCGATGACCGTGAGGTCGCTGGCCCATAGCGCCCGGCGTTCGTGCCAGCGCTGGCTGCGGGTCGTGTCCATGAGTTGGATCCCCAGAGACTAGCGAGCGGCGAACCTCGTCGCCCCGCCGAACAAGCGAAGTGCGCGCGCCATCTCGTCGCGCAGCCGGGCCTTGCTTCCGACGACAATGGTCGGATCGAGCAGGTCGCCGGCAGAGCTGGTGAATCCGCGCGCGAGTGCGCCGCACTGTTCGATCGAGACGAGATGGCCTTTACCAGGCGCAGGCCCCTGATAGCGCGCTGTCAGCTCGCCCAGTTTGGCGGTGAAACCTCTGGTCGCCTTGGACCAGCGAATATGGCCGGCGCCGATATTGCTCCCGGCCTCGCGGCCTCGGTCCATCCAGAGCTTCGCGTGCGCTTTTACCTGCAGCGGTGTGTTGCGCGTACGCTCGCGATTTCGACAGGTCGGCAGCGCGGCCGCGTGGGCGTCGAGCACCCGCAGATACTCGCCATGCAGTGCGACGAGTATGTCTTCGACGTCGATATCCTCCAAGAGAGCGCGAAGGCGGTCTCCCTGCTCGGGACTGGCAATGAGTTCATCGGCGCGAGCCGGCGTCAATTCGTCGGCGTCTGGCAAGGTGGATGCGCCGGAAATAAAACCCAGGGCGGACGTGAGGACGATCGCGCGGCCGCCGCAGCGGCCACACGTCTTCCGAAACCGCTCCAAGATCTCGTCTCGGCCGAGCGCCGATGCCGGGTGATCGCCAAGGATGATGACCCGGCGTGACCACGCTGTCGGTCGAGGTCGATCGCTGGGTTTCGGCCACTCCGAGGGGAGCGATCGCGCGGCAATTTGAGATCGCGGCCGGATAGGCCTTCGTTCGGCGGCAAGATTGGTGCGGCGGGCCGCATCGAAGAGGTCGTCGACATCGCCGCCGCCATCGGCGAACCCGCGATCATAGGCCGGGCGTTCCGCGGCTTTGGATGGCGCGCGGTGATTCCAACCGGCATGGGCCGCATACCAGCCATCGGCATAGCGGATCGCCTGATTCCAGTCATAGCCATAGCGCTCCCTGCCGCGTAGGATCGCCGTGTCGCGCTTGTCGCCACGCCCGACGGCGGCGCGACCCTCGGTGAAGCTGAAATTGCGCGACTGGCGCTCGGCCTCGGTCTGTGCAGCAATGCCGTCGTTGACCGGCTTCATCGCTTCGACACGCGCACGGGTGCGCGCCATGCGATCCTCTGCCGAGCTCGCCGGCGGCAAGTCAGGAAAGTCGCGCCAGGCTTTTGCCAGAGCTTCGGCATGATCGGGTGCGCGGCCGCGGGCAAGCCATGTGGCGGCCGAACAGGGATCGAAAGGCGGGATCGTCTCGGCATGGGTCATGTGTTCGGCCCTCCGTCGAGATCAGGCGAAGAGCTGCATGGGCTGTTCGACCGCCGGGGTCAGACGCAGGTCACGCCGTAGTCGATCAGCGAAGCGGTCGGGCGCCATGAGATCGTTGACCGACGCCCAGTGATTGCGATCGCCGCAGTGGTCGTCGCGGCCGCGAACCCGGCGATAGAGGACTTCCCGGCCTTGGGCCGAACAGCCGAACGAAAGCTGCACCCATGCCTCCTCGCCATGGAGCGTGATTTCGCCGGAGACCGCGGGGCCACCCTTGTTGGAGTGAATGTCGTAGCTTCCGTCGGAAAGACTCAGGGCGTCGGCCAGGCGCCGCATCGCG
>DASVNU010000470.1:0-5553 GCA_036383655.1 Sphingomonas sp.
GCCAGCATCGCGAGCGCGCGCGTCGCGACGCCGATCAGCGCGGTAGCGGAGGGCATCACCACTGCCTTGCGCCACATCCATGCCGATCGCGACATCGTGATCGGCGTCGAGATACCGCGCGATCTGTCGGTCGCGGTCGACCGCACCGACCTCGACGAGATGATCGGCAATCTGGCCGACAATGCGATGCGATGGGCGCGATCGCGGGTCGTGATCGGCGCGCGCGCGATGTCGGGATCGGCGACCATCACGATCCAGGACGACGGCCCCGGCATCCCGGCGATCGAGCGGGACCGCGCGCTGGCCAAGGGCGCCCGGCTCGACGAGCGTGGCGAAGGGCATGGTTTCGGGCTGGCGATCGCGCACGAACTGGCGGTTCTGTATGGCGGCGACCTGACGCTGGGCGATGCGCCCGATGGCGGACTGGCGGCGACGCTAACCTTGCCGCTCGCGCGTTCAATCCAGCAATAGGGAACCTAATCCTCCCCCGCCTGGGGGAGGTGTCAGGCGCAGCCTGACGGAGGGGGCGGAAGCATAACGGCTAATGGGTCGCCATCCTCCCCCTCCGTCGCCTTCGGCGCCACCTCCCCTGGCGAGGGAGGATTGAAGTGGGCGGTCGCACTCGGACACGAATATCGATACGCGCTACAGCCAGGGTCGCTGGTCGGGCCAGTGCATCGGATAGTGATTGACGTATTGCGCCAGTCGCGGGCGGTCGCTGCGATTGGCGCTGGCGCCGTGGGGGATTTCGTGGCGCCAGATCACCAGATCCCCCGCCCCCGCCGGCACCGTTACCGCTTCGGATGACAGGTCGACGGTGCGCGGATCAGCGCCGTTCAGCCGCTCGATCCATCCATCGGCCAGACGGTGGTGGAATCCGGGCACGACCTGCAAGGCGCCCTGATCGGCCGCGGTGTCGGTCAGATAGAGGATCGCCTGCGTCTCCAGCGCGATCGGTGGCGTCAGATTGCCGTCCCAATGCAGATGCGGCCCGGGAAAGATGTAGCGCGGCCGTTCGGGTGGATTGAAGCTCAACCGGTCGGTCGACACGATCAGATCGGCATGGCCGTAAAGCTCGGCAAAGCCCTTCGCCATGCGCGGCGAGCGACGCGGCACGTCCATCGTCGCATGCTGGAAATGCTGGATCATGATGCCGTTGGTGCGCGGCCCATACCAGGTCGCGGGGTCGGCGGGGTCGGCATCGAGGATCGACCACAGATGATCCGCGATCGCCGCCGCCTGATCGCGGGTGATCGCCTGGCGCAGCACGACGACGCCGTCACGATCCCATCGCGCCAGATCCTCGGCGTCGAACACCGGCGCCATCGCCAACACCGCCGCCTGGCGGGCGAGCTCGTCGGCGGATGGCTCGTCGCCGTCATACCAGGCGGTGTAGCGCGCCAGCCGCGCTGGGTCGGGTGGACCCGCCGTCGCCTCGATCCACGCGGTGAATGCCGCCCAGTCGGGCCGCTCCCGCCCGAGCATCGCCATCGTCTGTTCGAGCCCCAGCCCCAGCGTGTCGAGCAACGGTCGCATGGGTGGCCGACGCGCGTCGGCGGGCGAATCGTGTTGCGTCATGAGCGCCCATAACGCCCGGAGTCCGCGAATCTGGTCAAACGCATCGATCGGATCGGCCATGACTCGACCCGACCACAACCGGTTGATACGGTCCAGCGGGCGGACACAATATTTTTGCGTGTTCCGTGTTCGTTCCCTTGCCTTCGTGGAAGCCCGCGGAAACCCGCGCGTCGCGGCGAATGGCCCGGATCGGCCCTTCTGTGAGTCGAGTCAAAATAGCGACGAACGGAGTCATGAATTCGTCATTTACGGTATTGCGTCCGAACCCGGATGAGCACAATCTGTTGTAGTTCGGTTCGGGGGCGACCCAAGCACTGGTGGAAATCCAGTCGCGATCCTATATCGCGGCAGGGCCCTCCTTGTGCCTTTTGAACAGGTTGTGGACTATTTTTGTTCTCACCTGTCGGCGCCGAAATGGTAAGATGGGGGTTCGTTCCCCCGAGTCGATTTGTGCGAGCGGAAAGCAGGGGCGAGAGATGGATTTCAGAGACACCGAAGGAACGGGCGAGAACATGGCGACCGACGCGATCGAGGCAGCAACGGCGGCGCAGGCGAATGCGGCTCCCAAGTCCAAGAAGCGCGATTCGAAATCGATCGCGAAGCCGTACCCGGTCGAGGTCGATCATTCGCGCGACGATCTGCTGACCGATTTCGGCAAGGACACGCTCAACGACCGCTATCTGCTGCCGGGCGAATCGTATCAGGATCTGTTCGTCCGCGTGGCGTCGGCTTATGCCGATGACGGTGCGCACGCGCAGCGCCTCTACGATTATATCTCGCGTTTGTGGTTCATGCCGGCGACGCCCGTGCTGTCGAACGGCGGCACCGGGCGCGGCCTGCCGATTTCGTGCTTCCTCAACTCGGTGCCCGACAGCCTCAACGGCATCGTCGACACCTGGAACGAGAATGTCTGGCTCGCCTCGCGCGGCGGCGGCATCGGCACCTATTGGGGCAATGTCCGCGGCATCGGCGAGCCGGTCGGCCTCAACGGCAAGACCAGCGGGATCATCCCGTTCGTCCGCGTGATGGACAGCCTGACGCTCGCGATCAGCCAGGGCTCGCTGCGCCGCGGCTCGGCCGCCTGCTATCTCGACATCTCGCACCCGGAGATCGAGGAATTCCTCGAGATCCGCAAACCGTCGGGCGACTTCAACCGCAAGGCGCTCAACCTGCATCACGGCGTGCTGATCCCCGACGCCTTCATGGAAGCGGTGCGCGACGGCGCCGAATGGTCGCTCAAGTCGCCCAAGGATGGCAGCGAGCGCGCCAAGGTCGATGCCCGCGCGCTGTTCCAGAAGCTGGTCGAGACCCGGCTGGCGACCGGCGAGCCGTACATCATCTTCGCCGACCATGTGAACTCGACGATGCCCAAGCATCATCGCGACCTGGGCCTCAAGGTGTCGACCTCGAACCTGTGTTCGGAAATCACCTTGCCGACCGGCAAGGATCACCACGGCCAGGATCGCACCGCGGTCTGCTGCCTCAGCTCGCTCAACCTCGAGACCTGGGACCAGTGGAACAAGGACGAGCGCTTCATCGAGGACATCATGCGGTTCCTCGACAATGTGCTGCAGGATTTTATCGACCGTGCCGAGCCCGGCATGGAGCGCGCGGCGTATTCGGCGATGCGCGAGCGGTCGGTCGGCCTCGGCGTGATGGGCTTCCACTCGTTCCTCCAGGCGCGCGGCCTGGCGTTCGAGGGCGCGATGGCCAAGTCGTGGAACATGAAGATGTTCAAGCAGATCCGCGCGCAGGTCGACGCCGCGTCGATGGCGCTGGCGGTCGAGCGCGGCCCCTGCCCCGACGCCGCCGACATGGGCGTGATGGAGCGGTTCAGCTGCAAGATGGCGATCGCGCCGACCGCGTCGATCAGCATCATCTGCGGCGGCACCAGCGCGTGCATCGAGCCGATCCCGGCGAACATCTACACGCACAAGACGCTGTCGGGGTCGTTCTCGGTCAAGAATCCGTATCTCGAGAAAATCTTCATCGAGAAGTCGAAGAACAGCGACGCGGTGTGGAACACGATCCTCGAGCGGGGCGGCTCGGTCCAGCACCTCGACTTCCTGACCCAGGAGGAAAAGGACTGCTACAAGACCAGCTTCGAGATCGACCAGCGCTGGCTGATCGAGCTCCAGGCCGACCGCACGCCCTATATCGACCAGTCGACCAGCCTCAATTTGTTCATCCCGGCCGATGTCGAGAAGTGGGACCTGTTGATGCTCCACTTCCGCGCCTGGGAATTGGGCGTGAAGTCGCTTTACTACCTCCGTTCGAAGTCGGTGCAGCGCGCCGGGTTCGCCGGCGGGGTCGAGGCCGACAACACGATCGAGGCGCCCAAGTTCGAGCTGGGCGAGACGACGGACTATGACGAATGCCTGGCGTGCCAGTGAGGTGTCGGGATTAACTCCCCCTCACCCTTCCGGCGCTTCGCGCCTCCCTCCCTCTCCCACAAGGGGAGAGGGAAACGACGACGCACAATCTCCCTCTCCCCTTGTGGGAGAGGGAGGGAGCGGCGCGCAGCGTCGCGGAAGGGTGAGGGGGAATGCGGAAGGCCTGACCAAGCGCCAACTGCTGCCCGCCTCGACCACCGCCAGGTCGCGTGACTTCCGCAAGAACGCCGGCGATCCCGAGCGAGTGATGCGGCGGGCGCTGCGCGAGGCTTTCCCCGAGGCGAAGTTTCGTCACCAGGTACCGTTCGGCCCCTATCACGCCGACTTCTGCTCGCATGGCGCCCGGCTGATCGTCGAGATCGACGACGCGACGCATGCGCTGCGCCGGGGTAGCGATGAGGTTCGCACGCGGTTCCTCGATGGCGAAGGATATCGCGTGATCCGATTCTGGAACAATGACGTGATGGGTAATGTCGAGGGCGTGATCGCGGCGATCGCGGATCACCTGCCCGATACGATGAAGGGGTCGGCTCGTGGTTGAGCGTCCCCCTCACCCTTCCGCGACGCTGCGCGCCGCTCCCTCCCTCTCCCACAAGGGGAGAGGGAGCAGGGACGCCATTATCTCCCTCTCCCCTTGTGGGAGAGGGAGGGAGGCGCGAAGCGCCCGAAGGGTGAGGGGGACTCCGCCCTCAAGCCCGCTCTTCCTCCTCGAACTGCACCGCGACGTCGGCGTTGGCGCTCAACCGCACCGTATCGCCCTCGATATCGGCGACGAGTCCGCCCGAGATGTAATGGTGGTGCCCGGCATGGTTGCCCTGCCCTTCCTCGACATCGGCGCCCGAGTCCGCCTTGGTCAGCTTGATGCGGTCGCCCTCGACATGGTCGACGGTGCCGACATGGACACCGTCGGCCCCGATGACGTTCATATGCTCCTTGATCTGGCTGAGGTCGGTCATGATCATGCTCCTGTGACGGTTGCGATGGATATTCGGGCAGAACGCGCGACGCCGGAGTTGGTCGCATGAACCGCGCCCCGCTGGTCATGTATGCGGTCGCCGGCGTCGCGGGCGCGGGCGGCGTGGTCGTCCTTACTCGTCGCGCGACGAGCGAAGGCGCGGTCTATGCCAAGCGCATCGGCGCGACGATGCTGCTCGCGCTGGCCGCGATCCTGACCGTCTTCGCCAGCGCGATGGCGAGCTGGAGCGCCGGGGCATGAACGGCGCCTATTTCCTCGGGATCGTGACGCTGGTGCTGGTCGCCCACGTGTTCGTCGCACTGCGCTTGCGTCGCATGGCCGATCGCGCTGAAAGTGACGTGGGCGCCCCGCCCAGGGTCGGCAGCCTCGATCCCGTCGCCGCGCGTCGCGTCACGCGCCTCATGCTCATCGGCGCGCCGCTGATGTGGCTCTTCTTAGCTGCTTTTTCGTTCGGCCTGTTCGGGCCGACCGGCAACATCATCCCAATCAAATTCTAGTCCGAAAGGTCACTCCATGTCGCTTCTCAAGGCCTCCAAACAGTACAAGCCCTTCGAATATCCCTGGGCGTTCGAATTCTGGAAGCGCCAGCAGCAGCTCCACTGGCTG
>DASVNU010000471.1:0-5345 GCA_036383655.1 Sphingomonas sp.
TGGCGCGAGGAAAGCGACCGCTGGACCGAGGCGCGCGTGCTGATCGATATCGCGGAAGAGTGCTTCGCGCGGGCATGCGTCAATCTCAGCATTTCGGCATAGATTGCCACAAACCGTTGACGTCTCTCCCGCCGTCATCCCCGCGAAAGCGGGGACCCATCTCCTGTGTGTGCAGCCCAAACAACCGGCTGAAATTGTCGATCACGTCGGAGATGGGTTCCCGCTTGCGCGGGAATGACGATTTTGGGGGTCAGGCCCTGCCCGGAATAATCCCCAACGCCGCCGAGCGCTGGAATCGCTCGTCGCTCGTATCTGGCCACGGCCCCGGCTCCGGGAACGCGCCGCCCGCCAGCGGCCAGGCGATCGGCGTCGCCGGCCCGTCGATCTTCGCGCCGATCGCGATGCCGGTGCGGTCGACCGATGGATGCGACCGTTCGCCGCCGCGGGTGCAGCCATCGGCGAAATAGATCGCGGTATAGGCGCGCCGCGTGATTCCCGATTGGTTGGGCAGCGCCATGTGCATCGTGCGGCCATGGTGGAACAGCACGTCACCCGGCCGCGCGGGGACGAACACCGCCTGGTCCTCGACCTGTGGGCCATTGCTGTCGTCGCCGGCGAAGATGTCGACGAATTGCCGTGCGTCGTGGTGCGATCCGGGGACATAGCCCATGCAGCCGGTCTCGCGATCGACCTCGACCAACGGAATCCAGGCGGTGATCGTCGCGTCCTCGGCGATCGGCCAATAGGGGTGGTCCTGATGCGCCTGGGTCGATTTGCCACCGGCCTCTTTGTACAGCGCCTGGTCGTGCCACAGCCGCACCGCGCTGGCGCCGATCAGTTCGGCCGCCATCCGGCAGACATTTTCGTGGAAGGCAAGGGGGCGGATGCCGGGCGAATCCTCCCACATATATTGGCATTGCACGAACGACTGCTCGTAGCGCGATTTCTCCGCCAGGCTGCGCGTGTCGCGTGCCTTGCGCCGCGCGACCGCGGCATCGACCTCGGCGGCGAGCGGGGCGAGTTCGGCCGGATCGATCAGGCCACGCACCGCGACGAAGCCGTCGCTGCGATAGGCCTCGATCAGCGCCGCGCTGTCGTCGCGCATCATTGTGCAGCGCCTTCGATCACGAACTGGCGCTCGGCATCGTCTTGCCGGATCGCCTTGCCATCGACCATCGTATGCGCGCCGTCGGGCGCATATTGCAGGATATAGGCTTTGCGCACGGTGCCGTCGCGCAGGTTCGGCCCGGTGCGGTGTGGTGAGAGCGACGAGAACAGGATGATGTCGCCTTTCTGCGCCGGCACCGCCACCGCGTCCTCGGCCTCTTCCAGGCACTTGAGCCCGATCGGCGTGCGCCAATGGTCGAGCGTACCGCCCTTGTGCAGGCCCGGCACGATCCACGGACAGCCATTTTGCTCATCGACGTCGAGCAGCGGAATCCAGAAGGTGAGGTACTGCTGCGGCTCGATGAAGGTATAGCCATTGTCCTGGTGCCAGGGGAATTCCTGCTTCACCCCGGTCTTCTTGTAGACCGACTGGTCCCAATAGAGCCGCACTGTCCCGCCCATCAGATCGTGGCACAGGTCGCGGATGACCGGATGCGCGGCGAACCGGCGCAGCACCTCCGAATGCTTGACGATGTGCGTGGTGAAGGTGATCGCGTCGGTGTTGGTCAGGCGGAGGTTGCCGCCCTGTTCCTTGACGTATTTCTCATAGGCCTGTTCGATCGGGTCGATCGCCGCTTCGACTTCGGTCAGCTCGGCGTGGCTGAACGCGTTCTTGATGACGATGAAGCCGTCGCGATCGAACGCCTCCACCTCGGCGCGGATCAGGCGGCGCAGCGGCCGCGCCCCGGGCACGTCCTGCCAGCGGAAATCGTGATTGAGCGGGTGCGGGCGGGGATAGGTCTGGATCGACATTGAGGTCCGTTCTTCAGGCTGGGATGGTGGAAGTGGCGCGCCGCGCGGGGATCCAGCGGTTGACGTGCGCGAGCGTCGCCGCGGCGACCGCATCGATCGGCTCGGTGCCGGCTTCGGCATAGTGATAGACCATCGCCGAGCGGCGATAGTCGGCGACGTTGTCGGTCGAGCGATGCATCAGGTACGAGTGGAAGAAGAGCACGTCGCCGGGCTCCATCGTCACCGGGATTTCCTCGGCGGTGTCTTCCGACACGATCTCCTGATAGCCCTGCAGGCTCTCGGGCCGACGATCGGGAACGTGCTCGAACACTTGTTGTCGCTTGTGCGATCCCGGCAGCACCCACAGGCAGCCATTCTCCAGCGTCGCGCGGCTCAGCGCGACCCAGACGGTCACCTGTGGCTGCTTGTCGTAGCGGAAATAATAAGCGTCCTGATGCCAGGGCTGGCCGACCACGCCGGGGTTCTTGAAGATGAACTGGCTCTGGAAACAGTCGATATCGTCGGTCAGGATATCCCGCAGCGGCCCGGTGAGCACCGGATCGACGGCAAGCTCATGCGCGGCGCCGACGATGTGGCAATTGAACACCTTGGCGATGAAGTCCTCGGGGTTCCGGGCGACCGGGCTGGGCGCCTTTTCGGGATAGATCAGCAAATCGTCGGCGGTCGAATAGACGCGCTCGCCGCCATGCCCCGCCGGCGGGTCAGCCCGGATTGCTTCCACCGCCTCACGCTCGATCCGTTCGGTGACTGCCGCCGAGAGCAGGCCACGTTCGATGAAGAAGCCACGCTCCTCCCAGCTGTCGCGATCCGGCATATTCACCTCTCCATGATTCGATCTAATATAGAATATTTTAGCAATTTAAATCAAGATTAGATCGAATTTGCAAGAAACGAAAGGGCGGAGCGCCCGCGCCAAACCAAGGCCACCCCGACGAACGAGCGCCGGGGTGGGATGGAAGCTAGCTGGATCACGCTGGGTGATCGAGTGCTCGGCCAGGGAGCGCCCCGGCTAGGTTACCGATCGTCGCGAAACCTCACCGGTCAGGGCACGTTGCTCGATATGCTCTGCCAGTTGGTCGTCTCGGTGTAGATTTCGCCGGTCGAGGCCTTGAACGCCTGCTGCCCGTCGGCTGCTCCCTGGAGCTGCCACATCAGCCAGGCGGTCGGATAGCCGAGATAGGCATCGACGCCGTTGTTGCATGACCCGAGGCCCGACGGGCAAGTCGGATTGCCCTGTACGTCATTATGGTTGGTGCCCTTGATGATCGCCTTGGCCTTGGTCAGCGCCGACGGTGTGGCGTTGTAATAGGCCGTATTCGAGTTGAGCTGGCTGCCGAACAATTGCGTGTCGGGAGAGATCAAGCCGTCGGCCGATCCGCTGACATAGAGGAACGAGCCGGAAGTCGCGCCGGTCAGCGTCGCCGTCTGCAGGCAGTTGGACGACGAACTGCACCAGAGCTGCGCGGGGAGGTGGAACGCGACCGCGGTACGGATCATGCCGCCCGAATGGATCATCGCGTTCATCACCCCGGTCGCGCCCTGCGAATGGCCGACCGCGCCGATCTTGCTGACGTCGAGTTTGCCGAAGAAGACGCTGCTCGCGTCGGTGTTGCGCGCCTTGATGTAATTGGCGCTGTCGATCAGCGTCTGACCGACGCCGGTGGTGCCGTCCTTCGTCGCGATCACGACGAAGCCCCACGACGCCAGGTGGCTCAGATAGTAAGCGTAGGTGCTGGCCGCGATTGGCGTCGTGCCGCTGCCGTTCCCCCACACGATGATCGGATGCAGGAAGCCGTTGGCGCCCAGATTGGCCGGAAAATAGATGTCGCACAGATTGCCGGCGGAATCGCAGGCGGTGGTCGTGACCGTGGTCGTCACGGTCCAGGGGCCGTTGGCATAGTATTTCTGCTCGATGGGCTTGGTGGGCAGATTGGTTCCTGCCTGCGTACTCATCGGAACAACCGCGACCAACGCCGCCAGCAACAAGGCTAACCGCTTCATTTTCCTCTCCCTTCGCCGTGCTTGGCATCGGCCGTTTTTGCTTGGGACGGTTTCGATGCCGTTTGTAAATTGCCGACTCTCTTTATAGAAAGTAGAATTAAATTCGATAAATTATCGAATCAAGCGGTATTTTCGCGCGTCTGTCGGCAGCGCGTCCGAGGCTTTCCAAAAGGAGAAGAGCAATGGCCACCGACCCCGCCGCCCCGCCCCGGATCGATCCGCGCAGCGCCGGCTTCGAATGGCGCGACGTACCCGCCGACCGACCGCTGCGCCGTCTGGCGCGCGATGAGGTGGAGGCGTTCGACCGCGACGGCTTCATCGTGGTGCGGAGCGCGTTCACGCGCGCGGAACTGGCCGAGGTCGAAGCCGCGATCGATCCGATCGAACAGGCCTATGAACGCTATGTCAGCGAGCAGCAGGGCGGTAATTTCCGGCTGACCTCATCGGGCACGATCACCTTCACCGCGCATCTCGTCACCCGGTCGACGGCATTGCGCGCGTTCGCCGCGCATCCCGTGATCCGCGATCTTTGCCATGACTTGGCCGGCGACCGCATGCGGCTCTATTGGGATCAATCGGTCTACAAGAAAACGGGCAAGAAGCAGGAATTCCCCTGGCATCAGGACAATGGCTATACCTTCATCGAGCCGCAGCAATATCTGACCTTCTGGATTCCCCTGGTCGACGTCGATGAGGAGAATGGCTGCCCGTGGATCGCGCGCGGCCTGCACAAGCTGGGCACGCTCGACCATTGGCTGACGCCGATCGGCCTCAAGTGCCTGGAGGATGCCGACGACGCGGTCGCCGCGCCTGCCGCCGCCGGCGACATCATCCTGTTCTCGTCACTGGCGCCGCATCGCACCGGCCCCAACCTCAAGGACGGGACGGTGCGCAAGGCGTACATCCTGCAATATGCCCCCGACGGCGCGCGGACCTTCGCGGCCGACGGCTCGGTGGTGTTCCAGAACGATCCGGTGCGGCAGTTCCTGATCGACGGGGAGTGAGGCGCCCCTAAGGCGCCCCATAACCATTGTCATCCCGGCCTTGTGCCGGGATCCGCCGTGCCGCACGCAATGACCGTGGAGCCTCGGGGCCATGACTTATCCGCCCGGCAGACCCCGGCACAAGGCCGGGGTGACGATTGGAGTTTGGGCGAGCGCAGCCCCGACGATCCCCCCCGCCAGTTCCTGATCGATGGCTAGGTAATGGAGGGGGAGGACGGCGACTTGCTCACCGTTGTGCTCCTCCCCCTCCGGCAGTCCCCGTGGAGACTGCCACCCCTGACGGGGGGAATCGATCAGGCTTCGCCCGCAACTACGCGACGCCGCGCCTCCACCTCCTCGACGATCTCGTCATGCCGCTTGCCGCGCAGCGGATAGAAGAACCTCGCAACGCCCGCGATGACCCGCCCCAAGGCGGGCAGC
>DASVNU010000472.1:0-1926 GCA_036383655.1 Sphingomonas sp.
GGCGACGCCGCGTTCGAGCCGGTCGAGCAGGTCATGGATCGTCGCTGACGGCAACGGCGTCGACGGTTCGGACGAGCGCACCATCGGCGTCAGCTCGAAGGTTTCGATCCGCTCGTGCGAGGCGAAGCGCGGCGCGGAATCCTCGGCGGGCGGAACCATGGTGGGTGATTCGGGATCGACACGGACCGGGCGCGGATCGACCGCGACCTCGGGCTCCGGAACCGGCGCCTGCGCGAGAATCGGTGCCGGCGCGGCAACGGGCTCGTCGATCCGGCCGAGCAGCAGCGGATCGGGTTCGGGCAGCGGCGGATCGAGCGGCCCGCGATAGGTGGCGAGCGGTGTGTCGAGATCGACCGGAATCGGACGCTCTGCGATTACCGCCGGCACGTACGCCATGGCGTCGGCGGCCGACATCGGGGGCGGCGTGTCGGCGGTGACTTCGAGGAACGGCGTGCCCAGATCGCGATTGGCGAAGACCGGGCGGCGCGCCGGCGCGTCGGGATGCGCATCGGCGCGGCGCAGCACGGGAACCCCGTCCTCACGGGGATCGCCGCCGATCGTGACCACGCGCGCGCCGATCACCAGGTACAGGCCGAACCAGCTGACCCCGCCCGCGACGAGCGCGACCAGGAAAGCGATGACGAAATGCGCGGTGATGCCGAGCGGCGGCTGGGCGGCGGTGACGAACGAGGCGATGCCGCTGTCGACCACCAGATCCTCGAGCACCGCGATCGGCATCAGCAGGAACATCAGCCCGCCAAGCGCGGCGAGCGATATGGCGACGGCGGGCGCCACCGGCACGACGAACCGTGGAGCCCCGCCATCGCCCAGGATCGCGGCGAGGGGCGAGGAGAAATTCAG
Organism: Sphingomonas sp.; assembly: GCA_036383655.1. GTDB lineage: Bacteria > Pseudomonadota > Alphaproteobacteria > Sphingomonadales > Sphingomonadaceae > Sphingomonas. Next base: position 862 of record DASVNU010000472.1, read on the forward strand.
GCGCTGGCGACCGCTGGTGGCGTCCATTTGAGGTCCGTTTTCCGAGCTTCGATTATTCTTTGGTAAACGAGGGCGTAACGCGAAATGTTTGACGACCAGTTACGATCGCGTTCGACGAACGCCCGCGCTCGGGTCCGCCGCGCCTCCCATCCGCTGCGATCGGTGAACATTGCTGTCAGCGCATCGGCGATCGCCGCCGGGCTGTCGGGCGCAAACAAAGTGCCGGTATCGCCGTCGCGAATCAGCTCGCGATGCCCGCCGACATCCGATGCGGCGACCAGGCGGCGCTGCGCCATCGCCTCGAGCGGCTTGAGCGGCGTGACCAGGTCGGTCAGCCGCATCTTCTTGCGCGGGTAAGCGAGCACATCCACCAGGCTATAATAGCGTTCGACCTCGGTATGGGGAACGCGCCCGACGAAGCGGATCGCGCCGGCGACCGGCGAGGCGGCAGCTTGTGCCCGCAACGCCTGCTCCATCGGCCCGCCGCCGACCAGCAGCAGCTTTGCCGCCGGCCGCGTCGCGGCCAGCGCGGGCATCGCCGCGATCAAATCGTCGAGCCCTTCGTAATCGTAGAAGCTGCCGATAAAGCCGACCACATCGTCATCCACCGCCAGCCCCAGCTCGGCCGCGAGCGCCGCGTCGCGCGGCAACGGCTCGCCGAACAGGGTCAGGTCGACGCCATTGGGTGATACCATGATCTTGGACGGATCGATGCCGCGATCGATCAGATCGCCCTTCAATCCGTCGCAGATCACCGCAACCGCATCGGCCTGGCGCACCGCGCGCGTCTCGAGCCAGCGTGTCGCGCGATAGCGCAGCGACCCCTCGCTGCCCGTACCGTTGCCGACCGCCGCGTCTTCCCAGAAGGCGCGGATTTCGTACATCACCGGCACGCCAAGCCTTTTGCCCGCGCGCAAGGCGGCGACCGCATCGAGCACCGGCGAATGGGCATGGATCACGTCGGGCTGAAATTGGCGGGCGACCTCGGTCACGCGATCGGCGAGCGCGGCGATCTCGCGCCATTCGCGGATCGGGCTCTTCGCCGGCGCGGGCGGATCGGTGCGG
>DASVNU010000473.1:0-7974 GCA_036383655.1 Sphingomonas sp.
CCCCCTCCGTCGCCTTCGGCGCCACCTCCCCCTGGCGGGGGAGGATTGAAAGTTGGCCGTCTCCGCTCAGGCCTGAATGTCGAACGACTCCAGCTTATACCTTGGCCGCGATTCGGCGTTCCTCGTCGCTCATATAGTCGCGGGTGAGCGGCAGCGCGTCGCGGTTGCGCGCGAACTGGAGCTGGTAATTGACCATCCCGCCATAGAGGAAGCTGACGCACGAGCCGGCGAGGTAGAAGATCCACATATTGTAGAAAACCTCGTCGTACATCGCGATGATCTGGTCGCGATTGGCGACGGCGCGGGCGTACCAATGCTGGAGCGTGTAGCCGTAATGGAGGCGCAGCACCTCCACGTCGGTCATGTAATAACGCAGCCCCTCATAGCCCTTGGCGATCTCCGACAAGGCCGGGATATAGCCGCCGGGGAAGATGTATTTGGCGGTGAATTCGTCGGTCACGCCCGCGCCGCCGGCGCGGCCGATCGTGTGGAGCAGCATCACGCCGTCATCGCTGAGCAACTCGCGGCATTTGCGGAAGAACGTGCGATATTGCGGCGGCCCGACATGTTCGAACATGCCGACCGAGACGATGCGGTCGAACGTGCCGGTCAGATGGCGATAGTCGATCAGCTCGAACTTGACGTGATCCGATACGCCGGCATCGAGCGCGCGCTGTTTGGCGGTGGCGATCTGCTCGTCGCTGAGCGTGATGCCGAGCACCTCGACGCCATAGGTCTGGTGCAGATAGAGCGCCATGCCGCCCCAGCCGCAGCCGATGTCGAGCACGCGCATGCCCGGCTTGAGCGCGAGCTTGGCGGCGATATGCGCCTTTTTGTCCAATTGCGCCTGTTCGAGGCTTTCGTCGCGATCGACGAAATAAGCGCAGCTGTACTGGCGGTCGGTGTCGAGAAAGAGGTCGTAGAGCGCGTTGCCGATGTCGTAATGATGCTTGACGTTGGCGCGTGCCGCGCGCGCGCGGTTGAACTGGTCGAGCTTGCGCTTGACCCCCACCACTGCCTTGGCCGCGAGGCCGGGATCGAGCGCGCCGCTGGCATCCTCCCAACGGTTGTTCTTGCTGGCCAGCGCGAGCAGCTGCATGATGTCGCCGCGCTCGATCACCATGCGGCCATGCATGAACGCCTCCGCCACGCCGAGCGCGGGATCGCGCAGGATCTGGCCAGGAACACTCTTGGTCGTGAAGCGGATCGCGACGTCGGGATAATCCGGGTCGGGCGCGCCGAACGACTTGGTCGTGCCGTCGGCATAGGTGACGGAAAGCGTGCCGCGCTTGAACGCGCGCTCGAAGAACAGGTCGATCAGGGCCATAGAGGATCGCTGCTATCGGTTGATTGCGGCGACGGGAAGACCGCAAGCGCACTTAACCGGATCAGATTCCAGCATACCAGTCGTAATTGACGTGATCTTCCCAATAGCCGCCCTTGCCCAGGCCGATCCCGGCGAGGCTGGCGACGGCGTCGATCCGCATGACATATTTGGCGTTTTTGTACCCAAGATGCCGCTCTACCCGGAGCCGGATCGGCGCGCCGTGGCCGACCGAGACGCGCTTGTCGTTCATCGCCCAGGCCAGGATCGTCTGGGGGTGGAAGGCGTCGACCATGTCGATCGATTCGTAATAAGGCTGGCCGCTCCACAAATCGGCGCAAGTGAAGACGATATAGCGCGCCGAATTGCGCACGCCGGCCGCCTTGAGCACATTGCCGAGCATCGGCCCCTGCCACTTGCCGATCGCGCTCCATCCCTCGACGCAATCGTGGCGCGTGATCTGCGCGCGCTGGGGGAAGGCGCCGATATCGGTGAGGCTGAGGCGTAGCGGGCGGTCGACCAGCCCGCCGACGTCGAGCCGCCAATTGGCGAAATTCTCCGCGACATGGCGATTGTAGTCGTCGGTGTTCGGATTGGAATTGCCGTTGGTGCGGAACACCGGCGACATCTGCTCGGACGTGAATTCGGGCGCGAGCGCGTTGCGGTCCATCAGCGCGCGCTGCAGCCCCATGTTGATCTTTTCGCCCGAGAACAGGATGCGGCGGAAGCCGGGCTGGTGGGCGAGCTGGTCGCAGCCCGACAGCAGCAGCCCCGCGCCGAGCGCGCCGCCGGTGACGAGCGTGCGTCGGGTGATGAGCGTCATTCGGCGGGCTCCGGTTCGGGCGTCGGCTCGGGATCGGGCGGGGCGGGCAGTTTCCAGCGGCCGGTGATCATCGACCACACCTCATTGATCGGTCCCGCGAGGATCACCAGCGTCAGATGGACAATGACGAACAGCACGATGCCAGACGCGGCGATGAAATGGATCGAGCGCGCCGATTGCCGGCCACCGAAGATTTCGATCAGCCACGGCCAGGCCGCGTCCATCCCCGGCGACATGGCGAGGCCGGTGAAGATCATCAGCGGGATGAGGATGAAGATCGCGCCGACATAGGCCAGTTTCTGCAGCGTGTTGTAGGCGGCGGGGTCGTCGGGATTGTGGAAGTCGAAGCGGAGGTGCGCGAGCGCGTCGGCCCAGAGATGGCGGGGCGCCACCTCCTTCGTCCGGACGCGCAGGTCGCGCTGGAAATGGCGGTTGATCAGGCTGGCGATCATGAAGGCGAGCAGCCCGAACGCGAGCACCAGCGCGAACAACAGATGCCAGCGGCGCGAAATGGCGAGATTATAGCCGGCGGGGATCGTCAGCCAGCCCGAACGCAGGATGTTGCCATATGGCCTCAGATCGAGCCAGGCATGATCGAAATTGGCGCCATATTGCCCCCAATAAAGTCGGGGATGCGCGTTCAATATGCCGATGCCGCTGCCGATCATGATGAAGATCGCGATCGCGTTGATCCAATGCCAGATCCGCGTCGCCAGGCGGTGGCGATAGACGATTGCGCCCGTGGCTGGCGGCGGGGCCTTGGGAGGATCGGGAAGGGCGGTCGGGTCATCCATCATCGCTTCCTTCGAACGATACGCCGAACCGGTTACACTCGATCGTCGCGTTTCTTAACCGTAAGCGCGCACGAAGAACACGATCGTCGTCACGCCCGTCACCAGTAACGTCCACATTCGGACCGCGGATGCAGGCAATTTCTTCCCGATATGCGCCCCCGCCCAGCCGCCGAGGATCGACCCCGCCAGCATCGGCAGGCAGGCGACCCACCGCACCATGCCGGCGGCGATGAAGACGATCGCGGCGGCGAGATTGGCGATCGCCAGCATCAGCGTGCGCGGCGCGAACAGTTCGCGCGGGCTATGCCCGGCGAGCAGGCCGTAGGTTGCCGTCGTCATCAGCCCGACGCCGCCGCCGAAATAGCCGCCGTAAATGCCGAGCAGCATCTGTACGACCATCAGCGTGCCGCGCCCGATCGTCACCCGGTCGCGCAACCACGCCGCGGCGTGCTTGCCCAACGCGAGCACGACGAATGCGTAGAGCACCAGCCAGGGGATGATGAAATCGAACGACTTGCTCGGCGTGAGCACCAGCAGCACGCTGCCGGCCAGCCCACCGGCAAAGGTGATCGCCGACAAGGTCCGCACCCCGACCCCGCCCACCGGCCCGAGTTCGTCGCGAAACGCCCAGGCACTCGTCCCCGCGCCGGGCAGCAGCGCGACGTTCGACGTGGCGTTGGCGATATTGGCGGGGAGGCCAATCGCGAGCAGCGAGGGCAGGGTCGCGAAGGTGCCGCCCCCGGCCAGCGCGTTCATCGCGCCGCCGACGGTGCCTGCGGCGAAGGCGAAGAGGAGGGGAAGGGTTGGGGACATCGCTTGTTCCCTTGAAGGGTTGGCGGCAAATGTCGAGGGGGCGAGCGGTCATGAACCCAGGAACCAAACCGTCATCCCCGCGAAAGCGGGGACCCATCTCCAACACTCTCCCATCACGCACGGACGAGATCTGCTGACAGCACGGGAGATGGGTCCCCGCTTTCGCGGGGATGACGACTAAAACGCAAACGACGCAGGCCTAGTCGGCTCGTTCAGCCCAAAGCCGCCAATTTCTCTTCCGCCAACCGATCCAGTTCCGCTCGGCTCTTCTTTTCCGACGCCGTCTTGAGCTGCCCGCAGGCCGCATCGATGTCGCGTCCGCGCGGCGTCCGCACCGGGGCGGAGATACCGGCCTCGAAAATGATGTCGCTGAATCGCCGCACGCGCTCGGGCGTCGATGTATCGTAGGGCGCGCCGGGCCAGGGATTGAACGGGATCAGATTGACCTTGGCCGGCAATTTGTACTTGCGGATCAGGCGGACGAGTTCGTGCGCTTCCGCGTCGCTGTCGTTCTTGTCCTTGAGCATCACGTACTCGAACGTGATGCGCCGGGCATTGTTGGCGCCGGGATAATCGGCGCACGCCTGGAGCAGTTCCTCGATCCCGTATTTGCGGTTGATCGGGACGATCTCGTCGCGAACCTCCTTGGTCACCGCGTGGAGCGAGACCGCGAGGTTGACGCCGATCTCGGCGCCCGCGCGCGCCATCATCGGCACCACGCCGCTGGTCGATAATGTGATGCGGCGCTTCGACAGTGCCAGGCCGTCGCCGTCCATCACGACGTGGAGCGCGTCGCGGACATTGTCGAAATTGTAGAGCGGCTCACCCATCCCCATCATCACGATGTTGGTGAGCATCCGGCCCTCGGGCTGCGACGGCCATTCGCCGAGCGCGTCGCGCGCCAGCATGACCTGGCCGACGATCTCCTGCGCCGTCAGGTTGCGCACCAGCCGCATCGTGCCCGTATGGCAGAAGCGGCAATTGAGCGTGCAACCGACCTGGCTCGACACGCACAGGGTTCCCCGATCGGCATCGGGGATGAACACCATCTCGTAATCCTGGCCGTCGGGGCCGCGGAGCAGCCATTTGCGCGTGCCGTCGGTCGACACCTGCGCCTCGATCACCTCGGGCCGCCCGACGACGAAGCGTTCGACCAGCCAGGGGTGCTGTGCCTTGGCGATGTCGGTCATCGAGGTGAACTCGGTCGCGCCGCGATTGTAGATCCAGTGCCAGATCTGCTTGGCGCGCAATTTGGCCTGTTTGGTGTCCATGCCCGCGGCGAGCAATGCTTCGCGCAACTCGTCCTTCGACAGGCCGACGAGGTCGACGCGACCATCCTCGCGCGCCACCGTCTGGCGGGGCACGGGCACGGGATCGATGTGCCCGGGGATGGGCATAAGGGCGGCCGACTCTGTCTGCATGGCGCCGCACATAGGGGAAAAGGCGTCGATTTGCTAGGTGGTGCTCAGTGGCAGCCGAGCGTCTTCAGGCTGGTCGCCATCGCGACGTCGAGCGGGGTGTGCGGCTCCGGCCCGATCACGGCGATCAGATCCTTATTGTCGAGCCGCACCGGATGCTCCCAGAACGGGCGCATTTCGACCATTTCCTTCATCGTCGGGTTGAACAGCCCGACCAGCGGGAGCAGCGCCCAGGGCATCCGCCAGGTCTTGACCGGTCGCCCCAATGCTTGCGCGATCGCGCCGGTGATGCGCGTGCCGTCATCGTCCCACATTCCGGCGAAATGATAGCGGGCGAACCGCGGCAGGTCGTCGCCTTTGTCGAGCAGGCGTGCGAACGTCTCGCCGACATCGGGCAGATAGGCCCAGCCATGGCCGACGCCCGCACGCCCCGGCACCATCACGCGGCCGACCGGCTTGCCCGGCGTGACCAGGCCCTGGCTCAGCCAGCTATTGCCCGGGCGCGGGCCGAAATAGTCGCCCGCGCGCAGGATCACCGTCTTGACTCCCGATTGCTCGATCGCGCGCTCCATCGCGACGCGTATCGCACCTTTGCGGGTATCGGGGTGCTGCGGGCTGTCGGGCGCGATCACCGGCGAGGTGCGCGGATCGTAATTGTAGATCGTGCCGGGCAGCGCGAGCCGCGCGTCGTTCGCCTTGGCCGCGGCGATGCTGTTGTCGAGCATCGGCATGGCGAGCTTCTCCCAATCGAGATAGCCCGGCGGGTTGACCGCATGGACGATCGCATCGACGCCTTCCGCTGCCGCGAGCACCGCCGCGCGGTCCATCGCATCCCCGATCCGCCAGTCGATCCCGTCGCCCTGGCGCGGCGAGCGAGTCAGCCCGCGCACTGTCCAGCCATGCGCGGCAAGCGCCCGGGCCGTTTCTCCACCAACCCCGCCGGTCGCGCCGAGCACCAGAACCGTTTTCGCCATCGTTCGTCTCCTCGATTTGATGACGGCGATATCGGCGGAAATGGGGCTGTATAAAATTGTCGAGATTTGACGAGCTGGCTGTATAATTCTTACAGCCATACGGCTTGAGAAATACGGTAGCTTGGAGCCAGTCAATGCAGGAGCCGAGATGGGTTCGGACGTGATCCCCGCTGTAGCTTTCGCCAGTTTTGGATTGTGGTGGTTGCTGTTTCCGCGATCGGTATTGCACTTCTACGGTGTCTTTCATCGAGGCCGGGTAGCCTCTCCTAAGCCTGCCGGCATACGTCTTGCGGGCGGCCTGTGGGTGGCGTTGGTTGTCGCCGTCGTGCTCAGCCGGCTTCTCGGTTCTTGAGGCGGCCAGTGGTCCGATGAGCGACGATTGGGAACGTCACCGCGCTTTCCTGGCGGTGCTGCGCGAAGGCAGCCTGTCGGGCGGCGCGCGGCGGCTGGCGCTGGCACAACCGACGGTACGGCGGCGGATCGCCGATCTCGAGCAAGGGCTGGGCGTCGCCTTGTTCACCCGCGCGCCCGACGGGCTGGTGCCGACCGATGCCGCGCTGGCAATGCGCCGGCATGCCGAGGCGATGGAGATCGCCGCCGCCGCCTTCGCGCGCGGGGCGACGCAGGGCAGCGAGATCGCGGGTCTCGTCCGCGTGTCGGCGAGCGACGTCATCTCGGTCGAGGTGCTACCGCCGATCCTGGCCGAGCTGCGCCGGCGGCACCCGCAGCTGGTGGTCGTGCTGTCGCCGAACAACCGCAACGAGGATCTGTTGCGGCGCGAGGCCGATGTCGCGGTCAGGATGGTACGGCCGGAACAGGGCGCGCTGGTCGCGCGGCGGATCGGCGACATCCATGTCGGACTCCACGTCCGCGCCGAGCTGATCGCCGGGCGCACGGCGCCGGCGACGTTCGAGGAGGTCATCGCGTTCGGGCTGATCGGGGTCGAGAACGACAATGTCGTGGTGCGCGCGATGCGTGCGGGCGGTATCCCGATCCGGGTCGAGGATTTCGCGTTCCGCACCGACAGCGACCTCGCGCAGATGGCGGCGGTCCGCGCCGGGCTGGGAATCGGCGTGTGCCAGGTACCGTTGGCGCGGCGCGATCCTGCGCTGGTCCGCATCCTGCCCGACGCGTTCAGCCATCCGCTCGACACCTGGGTGGTGATGCACGAGGATTTGCGGACCTCGGCGCCGGTGCGCGCGGTGTTCGATGCGCTGGTGGCGGGGTTGCAGGACTATCTCGGCTAATCTGCGTAGTAGAACGTGTGTCCGGGATTATCCGGGCGAACGATCTTGGATAACGGTGCTCGGGCGATTTCGTCGGCTTCCAGCGCCAACGTCACCCAACCCCTGCTGAGCCAACCTAATTGTCGGTCAAAATTAGTGCGGACGCGCTCGAACGCTTTTGTCTTCGCCGCGCTCTCGTCGGCGCCAAGCACATAACGGTGACAGTAAAAGCCGTGAGGGTTTTCCGCCGCGAGACCGTCGGACGGGTCTGGCCTAGCCAGCCACACCAGCCTGCCATGCACGAGAACGTAGAAACAGCGCATATAGGCGACTTTCTGGTATCCGGGCTACGACCGCAACAGCTCCGCTCGAAAGGAAAGCGCCTATCCCCGACACGCCAGCGCCGCCGCGTCGATCGCGGTAGCGGCGCCCGACAGCGTGTAGACGTCGGCGAACGCGCTGCCATCACGCCCCAACCCCTCGACGCTCATCGACCGCCCGCTACGCATCGCGGCGACGATCGCGCTGTCGGTGCGCGCGTCGGGCGCCCAGGCGTCGTCGGCGCCGGCGACGAGGTCGAAGCGGCGTTCGCCGATCGACAA
>DASVNU010000474.1:0-3260 GCA_036383655.1 Sphingomonas sp.
CAGGCCGCCCCGGCCGAGGCGACATTCGAAACGATCGGGCGCGCGGTGCGCCCCAGTGACGCCGAGCTGGCGCGGAACCCGCGTGCTCGTTCGGCGACCTTGCGTGTGGCCAGGCGGACCGCGTCGGCGGCCTGGGTTGCGGGAGAAGCATGATGGTTGTTGCACATCGATTTCGTTGGTTCGGTTGGTTCGTGCTCTGCGTCAGCGTGATCCTCGGCTGCTATCTGATGTCGTCGCGCGTCGCGGCGGAGCGCAACAAGCTCGCGGCGATCGAATCCTCGATCGCGCGGACCCAGCGTGACATCACCGCGCTCGAAACCGAATTCGACACGCGCGCGAGCTTCGCGCAGCTGCAGCGCTGGAACGGCGACACGCTCAAGCTGTCGGCACCGACCGCCGGGCAATATATCCGGGACGACGCCGAACTCGCCCAGATCGATTTCGACGCGCCGACGCCGACCGGCGGCCCGCAGATCCAGACCGCCGCGGCGGTTATCCCGAGCGCGCCGATCATGCCGACCGAAGCGACGGTCGCGGCTGTTCCGGCCGCGCCGGCGGCGGACGCTTCGGCTAAGGCCGCTCCGGCGAAGGCAAACACGGCAGCGGCGCCAGCGAAGGTGAAGGCGGCGGTCGCGATGGTCTCGGCACCGGTCGGGGCGAAGCTCCAGTTCGCCGCGGCCAGGACGGCGATCAACAAGACTGCGACCAACAAGACCGCGATCAAGTCGAAGCCGACGACGGTGGCATTGCTCGATCGCAAATTGCTCAGCGATTCGACCCTCGGGTCGCTGTCGCGCGGCGCGCGTCGCGAGGATGGCGCGCGATGAGCAACCTGCTCGCACGGCCGATCGCGCCGCGTCGTCTTGCCGACGAACGCACGCTGGTCCGTGCGACCGCGCAGAAGCGGCTGATGATCATGATGCTGCTGTATGGCGCGGCGGTCGGGGTCGTCGTCGCCAAACTCGGCTTTTTCGCGATTTCAGCGGGGACCGCGACGGCGTCGACGATGAGCGATCGCGTGATTCGCGGCGATATCGTCGACCGCAACGGCGAGCCGCTGGCGCGCACGATCGACGCCTGGGCTATAGGCGTCCACCCCGACCAGATCCTGGGGGATCGCCGTGAGATCGCGCAGCGCCTGGCGAATATCCTGGGCCTCGACGAAAATCAGATCTTCGCCAGGCTGCAGGGGACCAGGTTCTCCTATATCGAACGCGACGCATCGGCGTCGCTCGTCACCGAGGTCAACGCGATCGGCGAGCCGGCGATCGTGTTCGAACGCCAACAGCAGCGGCTCTATCCGCAATCCGAACTGGGCGCGCAGGTGCTCGGCTTCCTCGACGTCAACGGCAAGGGCGCGAGCGGGATGGAACGGGCGCTCGATCCCCGCCTGACCTCGGCCGAGACCGCCGGCAAGCCGGTCGCGCTGTCGATCGACGCGCGCGCGCAATCGGCGCTGGAGAACGAACTCGGCCAGGCGGTCACCACGCTCAAGGCCAAGGGCGGGGCGGGCGTGGTGCTCGACGTCCGCACCGGCGAGATCATGGCGCTGGCTTCCTTCCCGACGTTCAACCCCAACAATCCCGGTCTCGCGCCCAAGCCCGAACTCACCGCCGACGGCAAGCAGCTCCCCGGCCCGTTCTTCAACCGGGTGACCAGCGCCGCCTACGAACTCGGATCGACGTTCAAGCCGATCACCATGGCCGCCGCGATCGACAGCGGTACCGTGACGTCGATGGCCAAGCGCTTCGACGCGACCCAGCCGTTGCAGATCGACGGCTTCAAAATCCACGATCATGACGGCGAGGGCCGCTGGCTCGACATCCCCGAGACGCTGATCCACTCGTCGAACATCGCCACCGCGCGGATCGCCGACGAGCTGGGCGGCGACAAATTGTCGGCGATGTTTCGATCGATGGGATTCGACAAGCCGATGCCATTCGAACTGCCGGCGCGCGGCCGGACGCTGTTTCCGCAGAAGTTCAGCCGCGTGACGACGATGACCGCGGGGTTCGGCCACGGCATCGCGGTGACGCCACTGCACCTGGCGGCCGCCTATGCCGCGCTGGTCAATGGCGGTGTGTGGCGGCCCGTGACGATGATGAAGGTGCAGCCCGGGGCCAGCGTTCCGGGGCGCCGCGTGATCAGCGAACAGACCAGCCATCGCCTCCGCCAGCTGCTTCGGCTGGTGGTCACCCAGGGCACCGGCAGGACCGCGGATGCTCCCGGATTCCGCGTCGGGGGCAAGACCGGCACGGCCGAAGTCGCGACCGGCGGGGGCTATTCGAAAAAAGCCAACGTCTCGACCTTCGCGGCGGCTTTCCCGATGGACGCGCCGCGCTATGTGGTGATCGTGATGCTCGATTCGCCACAGGGTGCCGTGAGGACCGCGGCCTATACCGCCGCACCGGTGGTCAACCGTTTCATCCTGCGTGCCGCCCCGATGCTCGGCGTCATGCCGGACCCGTCGCGCGACATCAACGTCGACGAACTGTTGCCGCTGATCGGGCATCGCCCCGGCGAAAAAACGCAGACGATGGCGGATCCCGAATGAAGCTGGACGGGCTGGTGACCGGCGGGGGCGACGCCAGCGTCACCGGCTTCGCGATAGATCATCGCAAAGTCGCGCCCGGCACGATCTTCGGCGCGTTCGAAGGCGCGCGGGTCAATGGCGAGGACTTCATCCCGGCGGCGGTCGCGGCGGGCGCGATCGCCGTGGTGGCGCGACCCGACGTGGTGGTGGACGGGGCGTTGCACATCGCCTCGGACAATCCGCGCCAAGCCTTCGCGCATCTCGCGGCGCAATTCTTCGCGCCGTTTCCGGAGACCGTGGTCGCGGTCACCGGCACCAACGGCAAGACGTCGACGGTCGAGATGACTCGCCAATTGTGGCGGATGGCGGGACACCATGCCGCGTCGATCGGAACGCTGGGCGTGACGACATCGGACGACAGCATCTCGACCGGTCTGACGACGCCCGACGTCGTGACTTTCCTGTCGAACGTCGCGGGGCTGGCACGCGAAGGCGTCACGCATGTCGCGTTCGAAGCGTCGAGCCATGGCCTGTCGCAATATCGCACCGAAGGACTGAAGGTGATCGCCGCCGCCTTCACCAACCTCAGCCGCGATCATCTCGATTACCATGGCGACATGGCCGCCTATATGACCGCCAAGCTCAGGCTGTTTTCCGAAGTGCTCGACCCCGAGGGGACCGCGGTGGTGTGGGCCGACGATCCGCAAGCGGCGCGCGTGGTCGACCT
>DASVNU010000475.1:0-2818 GCA_036383655.1 Sphingomonas sp.
TGTCGAAAGCGTCTATGCCGACTCGATTCTCGGCACCGCACCCATTTCGGCGATCCTGATGGATTGCTCGACGATCGACGTCGCCACTGCCAAGCGTGTCGGCGAAGCCGCGCAGGCCAAGGGCTATGCCGCGGTCGATGCACCGGTCTCGGGCGGGATCGCGGCGGCCAATGCCGGCACCCTGACCTTCATGGTCGGCGGCTCGGCCGAGGCGTTCGATCGCGCGCAGCCGTTCCTCGCCGATATGGGCAAGGCGGTGATCCATGCCGGCGCCTCGGGCGCGGGCCAGGCGGCCAAGATCTGCAACAACATGGTGCTCGGCGCCGAGATGATCGCGACCTGCGAAGCGTTCGTGCTCGCCGACAAGCTCGGCCTCGATCCGCAGAAATTCTTCGACATCGCCAGCGTCAGCTCGGGCCAGAGCTGGTCGCTGACCAGCTACGCACCCTGGCCCGGTGTGGGGCCGGAAACGCCCGCCGATCGCGATTATCAGGGCGGCTTCGCCACCGCGCTGATGCTCAAGGATTTGCGCCTGGCGATGGAAGCCGCGGCGTCGGTCGATGCCGACACGCCGATGGGGGCGAAGGCGGCCGAACTCTATCAGGCGTTCAACGATGCCGGGAATGGCGGGCTCGATTTCTCGGCGATCATCCGGCTGTTGGGCAAGGACCGGCAATGAGCGTCGCGTTCCGCCGCGACAGCGACGAGGAGCATAAGGAACCGCGCTTCGAACTGCCGATCCCGGCGGGGCCGAATCTGGTCACCGAAGGCGGGCCGGCGCTGATCGACGGCCATATCGCCGCGCTCGAAGCCGAACAGGTGGATGCCGACGAGCCACGGCGCGAAGAGATCGCGCGCGACTTGCGCTATTGGCGCACGAGGCGCGTGACGGCGATCGTCGCGCCCATACCGTCGGTGGATGAGATCGCCTTCGGGTCGCGGGTGCGGATCGCGGTGGATGGCAGCGAGCGGGTTATTCGTATCGTTGGGGATGACGAAGCCGATCCGGCGGCAGGATTGATCGCGTTTTCGGCGCCGTTGGCGCGGGCGTTGATTGGTGCGGAAGAAGGGGAGATGGTATCGCTTCCCGGTCGGCCCGATGCGGTCGAGGTGATCGAGATCTTATCGGTGGCGGGCGCCTAAAAACAGACCCTCACCCTTCCGGCGCTTCGCGCCTCCCTCCCTCCCCCGCATGCGGGAGAGGGAAGGGGCCCGCCGCCGAAGGCGGTGGGAAGGGTGAGGGTCTGTATTGCCTACCGCCCGCTGGACAACAGCCCGCCATTGTGGCGGAAAGGCGAACCCCTCCCAGGTCAGGATCTCCCTCCATGCCCAGCCGGCTCGCCCACCTCATCGGTTCCGCCCTGATCGTCGCCGCGACCACCGCGGCAAGCGGATCGAGCTACCAACCACGCGAGACCTTCGCGCCGTTCGACATGGGCCAGGCGGTCAACGGCTATCGTGGCGGCGACGGCCTGCCCGGACCCAATTACTGGCAGAATCGTGCCGATTATCAGATCCACGCGACGCTCGATCCCGCCGCGCACACGATCAAGGGTGAGGTCGCGATCACCCATACCAATGCCAGCCCCGGCGCGCTCGATGTGTTGTGGCTCCAGCTCGACCAGAATATCTATCGCCCGGGATCGCGCGGCAGCCTGGCGCAAGGCGGCGCCTCGCGCGGCAACACCGACGGCATGACGCTCGATCAGGTGTCGGTGACGCTCGGCAAGGTCGCGGTACCCGTCACGCCGGTGATCAGCGACACGCGCGCGCAACTCCCGCTGCCGACCCCGCTCGCGTCGGACGGCAAGGCCGTCGTCCACATCCGCTATCATTACGAAGTGCCAAGCGAGGAGTTCGGTGGACGCACCGGCTGGCTGACCGCGAAGAACGGCGCGCCGATCTATTCGGTCGCGCAATGGTATCCGCGCATGGCGGTGTTCGACGACATCCGCGGCTGGGATCCCGCTCCCTATCTCGCGCAGGAATTCTACCTCGAATACGGCAATTTCGATTATTTCATCACCGTCCCGTCGGACATGATCGTCGCCGGATCGGGCGAGCTGGTGAATCCGCAAGAGGTGCTCACCCCGCAGCAGCAGGCACGGCTGGCGGCGGCGCGGCGCAGCGACCGCACGGTGATGATCCGCGAGCCCGAACGCGTAGGGGACCCGGCGACGCGGCCCAAGGCCGGCCCGCTGACCTGGCATTTCCACATGGATAACAGCCGCGACGTCGCGTTCAGCGCGTCGTCGGCCTTCGCCTGGGACGCGGCGCGGATCAACCTGCCCGGCGGCAAGTCCTCGCTCGCCATGTCCTTCTATCCGGCGGAGTCCGCAGGCCCCGACAGATGGGCCCGCTCGACCGAATATATGAAGGACGCGGTCGAGCGTTATTCGGCCAAATATTACCCCTATCCCTGGCCCGCCGCGATCAACATCGCCGGCCCCGCCGCGGGGATGGAATATCCGGGCATCGTGTTCGACGGCGTCGATGACAAGGGCAAGGAGCTGTTCTGGATCAGCGCGCACGAGATCGGGCACAGCTGGTTCCCGATGATCGTCGGCTTCGACGAGCGCCGCAACGCCTGGATGGACGAGGGCTTCAACACCTTCATTGACACCTATGAATCGGACGAGTTCAACCGCGGCGAATACGCCCCCAAGCGCGACAGCGAATACGCGCCGGGCGGCGGCAATCCGGTCGATGAAATCCTGCCGGTCCTGGCCGATCCCGATGCGCCGCCGATCCTGTCACGCGCCGACACGATTCCCGGCAAATACCGCCACCCGGTGACGTACTTCAAATCGGCGCTGGG
>DASVNU010000476.1:0-7023 GCA_036383655.1 Sphingomonas sp.
GAGGCGGGACCGGCGCTGATCATCAGCGGGGCGGCGAGCAGCAGAGCTAGGGCATGGCGCATGGAGCGCTAGCGTAACCGGGATTGTCGGCATCTCAAGCCCTCCCTGCGGTTATGGGACGAGTAAGGCAGGGAATGGCAAATTCCCCTCCCGCCCGCGGGAGGGGTTAGGGGAGGGCTTGTCCTGAACTCGCCATCGACACGCCCTCCCCCAGCCCCTCCCGCAAGCGGGAGGGGAGTTCAGGCGGCCTCCGGTTCCTCGACCGGCAACACCTCATCGGGTTGCGGCGTCATCGTCCGGCACACGACCTCGAACGCCCCGCCCTCGATGCGGATTTCGTTGAACGACGGCGGCGTCGAGCGCGTGCGCTCCGACAAGGTCCCCGCACCGATCATCCGCACCACGGCGTCGCCGTCGCGGTGTTCGACGTCGAACGCGTCGTGGACATGCCCGGTCAGCACCGCATCCGCCCCCGCCCTCACCAGGGCCGCCAGGGCGTCGGCGCCATGATGCGTCTGCCTCGACAGCCGCTTGTGTGGCTCAATCAGCGGATGGTGGCAGGCGATGAAGACCAGTTTGTCCTTTGGCACCGCTTCGACCAATGCCAGCGCCTGATCGAGGGCATGGCGACTGACATAGCCCGACGCCCAGTTGAGGCGGAATTGCGCGCGCGCGGTGGTCTTGAGCGGCACGATCGCGACGCCGGGCAGGTCGAGCGGCTGCTCGATGATGCGCTCGATATCGCGGATCCGGCGATAGGGCGTGAAGAAGCGGGCGAGCAGGTTGAAATAGGGCAGATCGTGATTGCCCACCTCGACCGTGACCGGCCGGCCGAGCGATTGCAGCCAGGCCAGCCCGGTGTCGAATTCGCGGCGGCGCGCGCGCATCGTCAAATCGCCGGTCATGACCACCGCATCGGGCTTTTCCGCCGCGACGAGCGCGTCGAACCAGGCGACCGCCGCCTTGTCCTCGCGCCCGAAATGCACATCGCTGACGTGGAACAGCCGGATCATGCCTTGTCTTCCAGGTCTTCCAGCGTGGTGACGAACTGCTCCCTGGTACGCCCGACGGTGATCCGCGTTCCCGGATCGAGCAATTCGGGTTCGCCGTCGAACAACGCCAGCACCGCGCGGCGCTCCGCGATCCGCAGTTCGTCGGCGCATATTTCGGTCACCGCGTGCGCCGCGACCCAGTCGCCGCTGACCCAATTCCAGCCGAGATCGGCAATCGATCGGAAATCGCGCGCATCGACTGCCGCGACCTCGAGGTGATCGTCCTCGGCGCGAATATAGGCACCCTGGACGCGCGGCGGAAAACCCGGGACGCCGGTCAGGCGGATACCGCGGCCGAAGGTGCGCCGCCACGCCGCGCGGATCGCCGGGAACAGCTTGCCCAGGCTCCGCTCACGAACACGCTCGCGGGCGTGATACCAGCTCGCCGCAGGGCCGACGATCAGCCCGACCAGCGCGCGATGCGGTCCCGCCGCGACATAGGACAATGCCACCCGGCGATCGCGATCGTGCGCGGCCGCCAGGATCGTCGCCGGATCGGCGTCGCCGTGCAGGATCTTTGCCAGCATGTTCATCGTTCCGCCGGGCAGGATCAGGATCGCCCCATCCCAATCGGCCAGCGCGCAGACCGCCGCGTTGATCGTCCCGTCGCCGGCGAACAGCACGACCGTGTCCGCGCTCGCACCATCGAGGTCCTCGGGCGTCGGCAGATCGTGTTCGGGGAAATCGGTGCGTCCGACAAAGCTCAATCCGCGCTCGGCTAAGGCCGCTTCGATCGCTTTCACCTTGCCGGCGTCGAACGATCCCGAATGGGGGTTGGTGATGAACCAGAGTCGTTTCATTCCCGACACAACGCGCCGGAGAGGCGAAGTTTCAGTCGGGCAGGTCCATCGTGACATGCGTTCCGCCGGAGTCGCTCACCGTAGTCAACGTACCGCCGGCCTGTTTGGCGAAGGCCTCGATCAGCCGCTGGCCGAGCCCGCCATCCTTGCGCCTGGGCCGCGGCTCGGGGAGCAGACCGACACCGTCATCGGCGACGGTCAGCCGCCAGCCGCCCTCCGCCTTGTGCTTCCACGACACGTTGATCGCCCCGGTCTCGCGCCCGGGAAAGGCATGTTTGGCGGCATTGGTGACCAGTTCGTTGACCACTAGGCCGATCGACACGGCATGGTCGCGCTGGATGCGCGTCGCGTCGGCATCGCAGGCCAGCGTGACTCCGCCCCTCAGCAACAGCGCATCGGACAGCGCATTGCACAGGTCCTTCAGATAATCGCTGACATTGACCTCGCTTCCCTGGCCGTCGCGATACAAATGGCGGTGCGCCCGCGCGATGCTGTCGACGCGCATCAGCGCGGTACCCAATGCCTCGCTGGTGGCGGGATCGCTGACGCGCCGGCGCTGGATGTCGAGCATGCTGGCGACGATCTGGAAATTGTTCTTCACGCGATGCTCGAACTCGCTCAGCATCAGGTCGCGGTCCGCGATCTGGCGGTCGCGTTCCTGCATCGCCCGTCGCGCCGCGCGGCGAAAGGTCTCTGCCAGCAATACGGTCAGTGCTGCCGACACCCCGACCGCGAACACCGCCAACCGCGGATTGATCGCCACGCGCGCGGCCATCGTCGGCAGATAGATGACGAAGAAGGTATAGACGATGGCGATCGCGGAGGTCATCAGCCCCGCCTGCCAGCGCCCGAACAGCGTCGCGACCATGATCGCCGGAAAGATCAGCGCAAACACCGCCGATCCCGGCGCGACGACGTTGACCAGCGCGCGGCTGACCTCGACCCCCGCCGCGCAGAGCAACGCAATCCCGATCTGTGTCACCCAGCGCGGAATCGCCGGCGCTAGCCGGTCGGGAAGATCGAGTTCGCCGATCCTGGCCATATATCGATTGGGCATGGTTATACCGGCAAAAGTCAAGTCGGACCGGACTAGATTTGATCCTTATTGGCTTAGAAAGGCAGTTCGCGTCCCGACCGTCCGGCAAGATCGGTGATGTAATGCCAGGCCACGCGGCCCGACCGGCCGCCGCGACGCGTCGACCAGCCGACCGCCTCGTCGGGATCGAACGGCAGCCCGAACCGCTCGGCATAAGCGCGGACGATCGCCAGATAGCCAGGCTGGTCGACGACATGGAACCCCAGGCTCAGCCCGAAGCGGTCGGCGAGCGCGAGATGATCATCGACGCTGTCGCGCGGATTGATCGCGCTTTCCTGTTCGGTGATGTCGCGCGGCACCAGATGGCGGCGATTGGCGGTGACCACCAGCCGGGCGTTGGCCGGTCGCGCCTCCGCCCCGCCCTGAAGCAGCGAGCGCAGCGCGCGCGCGTCACCGGCGGCGTCGAAGCCGAGATCGTCGAGGAACAGGACAAAGGCGCGCGGCAGGCCGTCGATGCGGTCGAACAATGCGCGAAGGCCGTCCATCGCCGCGACCTCGATCAGCGCGAGCTTGCGGCCGTCGGACTGGACCGCCGCCACGGCGCTCTTGACCAGCGCCGACTTGCCGGTGCCCCGCGCGCCCCACAGCAACACGTCCTGCGTGGCAAAACCGTCCGCCAGCCGGCCGAAATCCTCGACCAGGGCGGCTTTCTGCGCGTCGATCCCCAACAGCAGGTCGAGCGGCAGCGGATCGAATTTGCGCGCGGCGGCCAAGCGCCCGTCGCGCCATATATAGGCCGGATGCGCGAGCGGGTCGGCATCGGCCGGCACGGCCGGCGCGATACGTTCGAGCGCGGCGGCGATACGGTCGAGCGGATCATTCATGCCGGCCGCGTTACACGGCCCGGCGCGATCAGCCCAGTACCTTGAGCAACGCCTGGGCCGGCGCGCGATCGGCGAAGTCGGGATCGGCGAGCAGCGCGGCGATGCCGGCCTTGGCTTCGGCCTTACGACCGCTGTCGGCATAAGCCTGCGCCAGGTGCCAGCGAATGCCGCTCTGTTTGGGCGCGAGCGACGCCGCTTTCTCGAACAGGTCGATCGCCTTGGCATTCTCTCCCGCCGCATATAGCGCCCAGCCATAGGCATCGGTGGCCGCCGGGCTCATCGGCGCGATGTCGTACGCCGCGGCGCCATAGGAAACCGCGTCGTCGACATTGTCCGCCCCGACATTGGCGTAGGCCAGTTCGGACAACAGCCCCGAATCGCGCGAGCCGACACGCGCGCGCAATTCCTCCAACGTATCGACCGCCGCGGCCCAGTCGCCCGCCGCGATCTGCCAATGCGCGGCGAGGCGTAGCGCGGGCACGCTTTCGGGATGCTGGGTCAGGAACAAGGCAAGCACGCTGGTCGCTTCGGGCCGGCGCCCCGCATGGTCGAGCGCATCGACCGTGCGCAACATGGTCGGCTCGTCGAACTTGATGTCGGCGGCCTTGCGATAGGCTTCGGCCGCCTCGCCATATCGGCCCATGGTCATCAGCGTGTCGCCGACCAGCAGATGCGCCGCGGGCACGCCCGGCGTCGCCATTTCGAGCCCGCGCGCGCGGGCCAGCGCACCATCCGCCTGCCCGGCATCGATCAGCCCGCGAATCACCGCGACCGCGAGCACCGGGTTGGTCGGATCCTTGTCGGCTGCCCCCGCGAGCACCGCGAGGCTGTCGTCGGCGCTGAACGCCGTCGCCCCGGCGCGGCCCGGCCAGGCCGAGCGGTCGAGGAATTTCGCCGCCCAGTCGCGTTCGCCGGTCGCCTCGAACGCGCGCCCGACCAGGCCCAATGTATAGCTGTCGGCGTCGCCGCGCATCGCCACCGGGCGCAACACGTCGAGCGCGCCCTTGGCGTCGCCCGACCGCAACAGCGCCGCGCCGAGCAGCCGGCGCGCGGTGATGTTCATCGGCTGCCGTCCGACCAGTTCGCGCCACGCCTCGATCGCCTGTTCATAGGCACCCGCCTGATAAGCGAGCGTGCCGTTGAGCAGCAGCGCGCCGGGCAGATCGTCGATCCGCCCGCCGGTCCGCTGCATCAGGCCGCGCGCGAGGTCGTAATTCTCCGCGCGCGCCGCGAGCACGGCCTGGAGGTAGAAGGCCTGCGGGCTCGCCGGTCGCGCGGCAAGCGCGCGCCGCGTGGCGCCGAGCATGTCGGTGTAACGGCCGAGATCACCCAATGTGGCGGCATATTCGATCAGCGCCGGATGGTAATAGGCATCGCGCTGCAGTGCTGCCTCGAACCAAGGCAAGGCGGCGTTCAGGCCATATTGCTCACGCACCAATTCGCCGCGCAGCGTCAGCGCCTCGAGATTGTTGGGATCGAGCTCGACCGCCTTTTGCGCATTGTTCGAGGCACCGGCGATATCGCCCGTGCTGTACCGGATGCGGCCGAGATCGGACCAGGCGTAGGAATTGCCGGGATTGCCGTCGAGCAATTCGCCGAGCAATGCCTGCGCCTCGGCCGCTTTGCCTTGCGCCGCGAGTGCTCGCGCGGTGACGCGCGCCGCATAGACACCGAATTTGGGATCGGCCTTGGCAACCTCGGCCAACGCGCGCTTGGCGTCGCCCTGCAACAGCCAGGCCTCGGCGAGCAGCTGATGCCCGCGGCTCATGTCGAACCCGGCGGCGGCGGCGCGGCCCAGCTCGGATTCGGCCCCGACCCCATCACCCAGCGCAAGGAAGGTCTTCGCCAGCACCGCATGCGCGGCGCCCCATTGCGGGTCTTGCTCGACCGCCGCCTGGGCATGCGCCCGCGCGGCATTGAAATTGCCCGCCTGGAGCAGCGCCAGGCTGTACCCCAATTCGGTGCGCGCGCCGGTCGCGTCGGCCTGCGCCGGTGCGGTCAGCGTGACCACGGCGCCGGCGATCGCGGCGATCGCGGTAACGCCGATCAGGGCACCCTTGACGATGGTCTTCATGGTCCTGGTTCCGGTCCTAGGCATGGAGGTCGTAATTCTTGAGCAAATCGTAGAGCGTCGGGCGGCTGATCCCGAGCAGCTTGGCGGTGTTCGAAATATTGCCCTCGGCACGCGCCAGCGCGTGGCGGATCGCCTTGCGGTCGGCGGTCTCGCGCACGGCCTTGAGGTTGATCGGATCGGGCGTGTCGCGCTCGGCAAGATCGAGATCGATCGCGGTGACGCTCTTGCCGTCGGCCATGATCACCGCGCGCTTCATGCGGTTTTCGAGTTCGCGCACATTGCCCGGCCAGCCCCAGGCGTCGATCGCGCTCAAGGCGTCGGGGGACAGACCGGTGACCGGCCGGTTCATGGTCTTGGCGTAATGGTGGAGGAAATGCTTGGCGAGCAGCACCGGGTCGCCGGTCCGCTCGGCCAGGCTGGGGATGCGCACGACGATCTCGGCCAGACGGTAATACAGGTCCTCGCGGAACGTGCCGCCGGCAACCATCGCATCGACGTCCTGATGCGTCGCGCAGACGATCCTGGTGTCGACCGCGATCGGCTTGCGCCCGCCGACCCGCTCGATCACGCGTTCCTGCAGAAAGCGCAGCAATTTGACCTGGAGCGGCAGCGGCACGTCGCCGATTTCGTCGAGAAACAGGGTCCCGCCGTCGGCGAGTTCGATCTTGCCCTCGGTGGTCTTGACCGCGCCGGTGAACGCACCCTTTTCGTGCCCGAACAATTCGCTTTCGAGCAAGGTCTCGGGGATCGCGGCGCAGTTGATCGCGATGAACTGGCCCTTGCGCCCGGACTTTTCGTGCAAGCCGCGCGCGAGCACTTCCTTGCCGGTCCCGCTCGCGCCCAGCAGCATCACCGACACGTCGGCGCTGGCAACGCGTTCGATCATCCCGGTGACCTTGAGCATCTCGGGCGCGGCGGTGATCAGCCCGCCCAGCGCCTCGCGCGGCGCGGTGGCGAGGCGTCGATTCTCTTCCTCGAGCGCATGGACGTGGAACGCGCGGGCAACGATCAGGCCCAGCGCGTCGATATCGATCGGCTTCTGGTAGAAATCCCACGCGCCCTCGGCGATCGCGCGCAACGCGCTTTCGCGCGCACCATGACCGGAAGCGACGATGACCTTGGTATCGGGCTTGAGCCGCAGGATGTCGGCGAGCGTCGCGAACCCTTCGCTGACTCC
>DASVNU010000477.1:0-4349 GCA_036383655.1 Sphingomonas sp.
GGGATGGATTGCGGGCGCGGTAGGGCGCCCTAAAGCGGGACTTGGGCTCTACGGGCAAACCGTTCACTTAGGGTCGTTTTAGTGATCGCCGCCGCCGTCTGCCTGCTCCCGACAGCGCGCTGTTTCTTCGAGCACCATAGCGCTGATCGGCTCCAGGCTCATTGCCGCCTGCCACACCAAATGGGCATCGACGCCGAAATAATCATGGCTTGCGAAGTTGCGGAACGTCGCCATTTCGCGCCACGGCAGATGGGGATGCCGCTCTTTAAGTTCGTCCGGCAACTTCTTGGTGGTTTCCCCGATCATGGCGAGGCGATAGGTCAACGCGTCATAGGCTTCGTCATTCGCCACCAATTCGTCGAATGTTCGACCGCGCACCGATTTCTCGGCCCGCGCGATCAGCAATGCGAGGTCATCGAGCGTGTCCAGCAGACCGGCCATCAAAATACTCTGACCATCTCGCTTTCGATGCGCGCTCGCACACGGGGGCGCAGGCCAATGCGCGATACCAGATCAACCCTGGTTCCAAGCTCATCGGACAATTCCAGCATGGCTCCCGCCTGATCGAACAGACTGAATTGCCGGGCCGAGTCATATTCGTAGAGCAAATCAAGATCGGAAGCCTCGCCAGCTTCGTCCCTGGCCGTCGATCCAAACAGGTAGAGCGCCTTGATGCCCCGCTCGCGCAAGCGGTGCTCAAAGGGCTTCAACCGGGTAATCGCTTCGGCCTTTTCCATCTCACCATTATGCACCAACGCTGTGTCACCCGCAATTTGCCGACCGCATGACGGGTTGCAGGCGCGGTCGGCGCGGACGCGGATGTGGAGCACATCGTTCTTGCGATTGGTCGGGATGTGAACGTAACCGCCGGGCATCGCGCACGCGCCGGAGCCGGGCCCCAGCTTTCGCGGGGAGGACGGATAGCCCTACGCTTCGAGCGCGCGGACCAGCAGGTCGCGAATCGCTCGGAGCGCGGTCAAATCCATGGGCGACCCCGGCACCGGAACGGGCGCTACAGGAACCGCGGGCGGGGCGCCGGCCGCCATCGACCCGCCCCCGCGCGTCTCCGTCGCCAGCAATTTCTGCACCCCGCGGATCGTATAGCCCTGCTGGTTGAGCAGATCGTCGATCCGCCGGATCAGCGCGACGTCCTCGGGTCGGTAATAGCGGCGGTTGCCGGCGCGCTGCAGCGGACGCAATTGCGCGAAGCGCGTTTCCCAATAGCGCAGGATATGCTGGGGCAGTCCGGTGTCTTGCGACACCTCGCCAATCGTACGGAAAGCGCCAGCCGCCTTGTCCGGTGCGGCCATGCGCTTCTCCGTCAGCCCGCGTCGACGATGCGGTCGCGCATCATCTGACTGGCGCGGAAAGTCAGCACGCGCCGCGGCGCGATCGGCACTTCCACACCGGTTTTGGGATTGCGACCGATTCGCTCGCCCTTGTCGCGCAGGACAAAGGTGCCGAAGCCCGAAATCTTGACGTTTTCGCCACGCGACAGCGCGTCGCACATGTGCTCCAGGATTTCCTCGACCAATTTGGCCGAATCGGCCCTGGATAGCCCCACCTCACGCTGCAACGCATCGGACAGATCAGCCCGCGTCAACGTACCCACAATTGCCATTCACACCCTCCCTTGCGTGGCAGAAACTTGCCGTAACACAATGGAGGAGCGCATGAAATGGGCTTAGTTACCCTATATAGGTGCCCCCGGATCGCCGCGCGGGTCAGATCCGGACGACCGCCGCGCCCCAGGTGAAGCCGCCGCCCATCGCCTCGAGCACGACGATCTGTCCCGGCTTGATCCGCCCGTCGCGGACCGCGGTGTCGAACGCGAGCGGGACCGACGCGGCCGAGGTATTGGCGTGCTGATCGACCGTGACGACGACCTTTTCGGCGGGCAGGCCGAGCTTGCGTGCGGTCGCGTCGAGAATGCGCGCGTTGGCCTGATGCGGCACGACCCAATCGACATCGGCGGAGGACAGCCCGGCCGCGACGAGCGATTCGTCCATCACGCTGGCCAGGTTGGTGACCGCGTGGCGGAATACTTCACGCCCCTTCATCCGCACCTTGCCGACCGTGCCGGTGGTCGACGGCCCGCCATCGACATAGAGCAATTCGTTGTGCCGGCCGTCGGCATGGAGGCGGCTGGCAAGGATGCCGGGGCCGTCCTCGGCGACATCGCGCCCTTCGAGCACCACCGCGCCGGCGCCGTCGCCGAACAGCACGCAGGTGGTGCGGTCTTCCCAGTCGAGGATGCGGCTGAACGTCTCGGCACCGATCACCAGCGCGCAATTGGCGCTGCCGGTCTTGATCAAACTGTCGGCGACCTGGATCGCGTAGAGGAAGCCCGAACAGACCGCGGCGACGTCGAACGCGACGCAATCGTCGATCCCCAGCATCGCCTGGACCTTGGTCGCGGTCGCCGGGAAAGTCTGATCGGGAGTCGCGGTGGCGAGCACGATCAGGTCGACCGCGTCAGCCGCCTTGCCCGAGGCGATGAGCGCCGCGCGCGCGGCGTCCGCGGCCAGCGTCCCGGTGGTTTCGTCGGGACCGGCGATGTAGCGGAAGCGGATGCCGGTGCGCTCGACGATCCACTCGTCGCTGGTGTCGACGGTCTGCGCGAGCTCCTCGTTCGAGACTCGCCGCATCGGAAGGGCCGACCCCGTCCCGGTGATGACCGCACGCCTCACGCAACTGCTCCTTCGGGTTCACGCGCCTCGAAATGCTTCAGATCCTCGGCGATCTTGCGCGCCAGATCGTCACGCACGCTCTTGGCGGCGACCGCGATCGCATTGGCGACCCCGGTTTCGTTGGCGCCGCCATGGCTCTTCACCACCAGCCCGTTGAGGCCGAGGAAGACCGCGCCATTATGGTTGTTGGGATCGAGATGATGGCGCAGCAATTCGGTCGCGGGGCGCGAGATCAGGAAGCCGATCTTCGAGCGCATCGAGCTGCTGAACGCGCGGCGCAGCAGGTCGGCGACGAAGCGCGCGGTGCCTTCGGCGGTCTTGAGCGCGATATTGCCCGAAAAGCCGTCGCACACGATCACGTCGACATCGCCGCGCGACAATTTGTCGCCCTCGATGAAACCGACGAAGGTCAGCGGCAGATGTGTCGCGTCGCGCAGCGCCTGGGCGGCGTCGCGAATCTCGCCGGTGCCCTTCTGGTCCTCGGTGCCGATGTTGAGCAGCGCGACGCGGGGGCTGGCGAGGTCGAGCTGGGTGCGCGCATAGGCCGCCCCCATCACCGCGAACTGCATCAGATTGCGCGCGTCGCACTCGGTATTGGCGCCGAGATCGAGCACGACGGTGTCGTTGGGGCCCAGGCTGGGCATCAGCCCGGCAAGCGCGGGACGGTCGATCCCCTTCATCGTGCGCAGCGAGACCTTGGCCATCGCCATCAGCGCGCCGGTATTGCCCGATGACACGGCGGCGGCGGCGCGGCCCTGTTTGACCAGGTCGATCGCCACGCCCATCGACGTGATCTTGGCGCGGCGCAGCGCGGCGCTGGGCTTTTCGTCGCCCTTGATCACCTCGGGCGCGTGAACGATTTCGGAGTTCGCCGTCAGATTGGGGTGAGTCTTCAACCCCTCGGCGATCTTCGCCTCGTCGCCGACCAGGAAGAAATGCGTGCCGTCGAATCGGCGCCGCGCTTCGGCGACGCCTGCCAACATTACCGCCAACCCCTCGTCACCGCCCATCGCGTCGATGGCGATCCAGGAGTTGGTGGTCACGTTTTCAGTCCCCCTGTAGGACCCGATCAGCCTTCGACCGAGACGACCTCACGGCCGTTATAATGACCGCACGACGGGCAGAGGTTATGCGGGCGCTTGAGCTCACCGCAATTCGGGCACTCCTGGAACGACTCGATCGAGAGCGCGTCGTGCGCGCGGCGCATGCCACGGCGGGAGGGCGAGGTTTTCTTCTTGGGAACGGCCATTGCGGCGACAACCTTCAACTATCGAATTGATCAAGACGACTAGGCCCGGAAGCTTATCGGCGCAACCGACGGGTCGGCCACGCGGTACAGAGGCTCGGGATGCATCGCGAAGCGTGCGCCTATAGCGATTTGGCGCGCCGTTGCAACCCGCGCGGCGTCGCGGTCAACCGCGCGGTGCGCGCCGGCAGCGCGTCGGGCGTGCAGATGTCCCAGGCGAGCCCCAAGCGCTCGAGCAGGCGGATCAGCTGAAAGCCCCAGTCGCTCTGTCCCGGATAAAGCCCGATCCGCGCCGATCCCGGAAAGGCATGATGATTGTTGTGCCACGCCTCCCCCATGGTCGGGAGCGCCGCCCAGGGCACGTCGTGCGCCTGGACGCCCGCCGCGTCGACCAGCCACGATTGCGGACCGTG
>DASVNU010000478.1:0-9440 GCA_036383655.1 Sphingomonas sp.
GGCGGTGGCGGCGGTGACGGCGCGGCGCCGCTCGAACGCGGCTCCAAGCAGAGCGTCTATGTCAAACAGGCCGATGGCAGCCTGAAACAGATATCGGTGACCACCGGCGACAGCGACGGCTCGATGACAGAGATCACCGGCGGCGATCTGCAGCCGGGGATGCAGGTGGTGACCGGCCAGCTTGCCGGCGCGACCAGCAGCAAATCGGGCGGCAGCGGCGGCAGCCGGCGGCGCTCGGGTGGCACAGGCGGCGGGGGCGGCGGCGGACAGAGCGGTGGCTGATACCCTCCCCGACCCGCTGATCCGGTTGCGCGGTGTCACCAAGACCTATGGCACCGGGGCGACCGCGTTCCAGGCGTTGAAGGGCGTCGATCTCGACATCGCGGCCGGCGATTTCGTCGCGGTGATGGGGCCGTCGGGGTCGGGCAAGTCGACGACGATGAACATCCTCGGCTGCCTCGACGTGCCGACCGCCGGGGAGTTCACCTTCAAGGGCCATCATATCGAGAGCCTCGACCGCGACCAGCGGGCGTTGGTCCGGCGCAAATATCTCGGTTTCGTGTTCCAGGGGTTCAATCTGCTGGCGCGGACATCGGCGCTGGAGAATGTCGAATTGCCGTTGCTCTATCGCGGCGACGCCAAGACCGAACGGCGTGAGACGGCGCTCGCCGCGCTGGACAAGGTCGGGCTCAAGGAGTGGTGGGATCATACCCCCGCCGAATTGTCTGGCGGCCAGCAGCAACGCGTCGCCATCGCCCGCGCGATCGTCACCCAGCCCGCGGTGCTGCTCGCCGACGAACCGACCGGCAATCTCGACAGCGAGCGTTCGATCGAGATCATGGAATTGCTCACCGACCTCAACAAGAATGCCGGCATCACCGTACTGATGGTGACCCACGAACCCGACATGGCGGCGTTCGCCAAGACCGTGGTCCATTTCAAGGACGGCCTGGTCGAGCGGATCGAAGCGGGGCATCGGCAAGGGGAGAAGGTGGGATGATGATGCATTTCTCCCTCTCCCCTGCTCGCAGGGGAGAGGGTTGCGCAGACTTAGGCCCGCAGGGCCTTAGTCGGAGCTGGGAGAGGGGTAAGCGGTCCGCAGGACCGCGCGGCGCGCCGCGCCGCTCGACCCCTCTCCCAACCTCCGCTAGGCACCCCGGCGAAGGCCGGGGTACCAAGCTGCGGTATCCCTCTCCCCTGTCCAGGGGCGAGGGAGAATAGGGATGCTCGGCACCACCTTCATCCTCGCGATCCGCTCGATCCGGCGCCATCTGCTGCGGTCGTTCCTGACCGTGCTCGGCATCGTCATCGGCGTCGCCGCGGTGGTCGCGATGGTGACCCTCGGCAAGGCGACCACGCTGCAGGTCCAGAAATCGATCGCCAGCCTGGGCACCAATGTGCTTCAGATCCGCCCCGGCCAGGGTTTCGGACGCGGCGGCGGCGGGCCGCGCCCGCCCGATTTCGATCCGCAGGACGTCGAGGCGATCGCCAAGCAGATCACCGGCGTCACCGCGGTCGCGCCACAGGCGCAATCGACCGGCACCGCCATCTTCGAAGGCGCCAATTGGTCGACCACGATCAACGGCACGACCAACGGCTATTTTCAGGTCCAGCCCTGGACGCTGACCAGCGGCCGTTATTTCACACCCGCCGAGGAAGCGTCGGGCAAGGCGGTCTGCATCATCGGCAGCACGGTCTATACCAACCTCTACAAGACCGCCCCGGCGCTCGGTACGCGCATGCGCATTTCCGGCATCTCGTGCGACGTCATAGGCATCCTGACCACCAAGGGCCAGTCGGGCTTCGGTGGTGACCAGGACGATGTCGTGATCATGCCGATCAAGGCGGTGCAGCGGCGGATGACGGGCAATACCGATGTGCGGCTGATCCTGGTTGGCGTCGACGAAGCCTATTCGACCGCGCAGGTCCAGGCGTCGATCACCGATCTGCTGCGCGAACGCCGCCACATCACCGGCGGCAAGGACGACGATTTCAACATCTTCGACACCAAGCAGATTTCGGACACGCTGAGCAGTACGACCACGTTGCTCACCAACATCGTCACCGCGGTCGCGGGGATCAGCCTGATCGTCGGCGGCATCGGCATCATGAACATCATGCTGGTCTCGGTCACCGAACGAACGCGCGAGATCGGCATTCGCCTGGCGATCGGCGCGGTCGCCAATGAAGTGCTGATGCAATTCCTGGTCGAGGCGGTGGTGTTGTCGTGCCTGGGGGGATTGATCGGGCTGGTACTGGGGCAGATTGCGGTGATCCTGTTGTCGGTGCTCGGGCAATTGCCGTTCATCTTCGACGTCCAGATCAACGTCATCGCGTTCCTGATCTCGGGCGCGATCGGCGTGGTGTTCGGCTTTTTCCCGGCACGGCGCGCGGCGTCGCTCAACCCGATCGACGCCTTGCGGCACGAATGAAGGTGCAACGGCGGCTTATGCCCGTCATCCCCGCGACAGCGGGGATGACGAATCAGGATTCGAGGCGGCTGCGGATCTGCCCGAACTTGGCCATCAGCTCGTCGAGCTCCTCTTCGGTATCGACATCGATCAGTTCGTCGGGATGCGTGACGACGTGGCGCCCGGCCAGGATCAGGTCGCGCGCGCCGGCCTCGCCGTTGAGCGCTTCGAGCGCGTCGAAACGATTGGCGCCGAACAGAGCAGGTGGTTTGGGGTTCACGCCATCGCTCGACGCGACGATCGTGTCCGCGCCGCTGGCGGCATCGAACAGGCGATAGATTTGCGCCGCGGTCACCCGCGGCATGTCGGCGAGCGCGATCAGCACCGCTTCGATCCCCGGGCCGCGCGCCGCCGCGACGCCCATCTTCAGCGACAGCGATAGTCCCTCGTCGGGGCAGCTATTGTGCACTTCGTGATAGCCGCGCGCGGCATAATCGAGCTGGACGCCGTCGCGCACCGCCACGCGCCTGGCGAACGGTACCGCTTCCAGCGTGGTGACGACGTGCATGCCGAGCGGCTGGCCCAGGAACATCTGGGTGAGCTTGTCGGACAGGCCGAAGCGCGTCGATTTGCCCGCGGCGAGCAGGATCAATGCGGTGGTTTCAGGCTCGATCATGCAACGCTCCCACCATCCCGGCGGCGATCGACAAAGCGATCTCGGCCGGGCCGACCGCGCCGATGTCGATCCCGGCGGGCGCATCGATGCGGTCGAGGTCTGAGTCTGAAACGCCCAGCGCGCCAAGTCGCTCCCGGCGCGCGGCATGGCTCCGTCGCGATCCCAGCGCGGCGATATAGCCGGTCGGCGCCGCCAGCGCGGCGGCGAGCGCGGGATCGTCGATCTTGATGTCGTGCGACAGCGTGACGACCGCGGTCGCCGGGTCGGGATTCAGCGCGGCGACCGCCTCATCGGGCCAGCGGTCGTCGAGCGTCACGCCGGGGAAGCGCTCGGCGGTCAGGAAGCGCGCACGCGGATCGATCACCGTCGTCGCGATGCCGAGCTCGCGCGCCAGCCCGGTCAGTGCCTGCGCGATCTGTACCGCGCCGACGATCAGCAGGCGGCGCGGCGGCTCATAGCGATTGACGAACGCTGCGCCCTCGATCGGGCGCAGGCTCGACTGGCCGGTGTCGAGGTCGGTGACGACGTCGAGCGTCTTGCCCGTAGCGCGCGCGTCGGCGATGCGATCGAACAACTCGGGGTCGAAGCCATCGGCGGCGACCGGCTGGACCATCACCGCGATCTCACCGCCGCACGGTAGCCCGACTTCCCAGGCCGCTGCATCGGCGACGCCATAATGTTTGAGCTGGAACGGCGCGCCGGCGATCACCTCGGCGGCGGCGGTCATGATGTCGGTCTCGACACAGCCGCCCGACACCGATCCCTCGAACCGCCCGTCCTGATGGACGATCATATGGCTGCCGCGCGGCCGCGGGGCCGATCCCCAGGTCGAAACGACGGTGGCGAGCGCCATCGGTGCGCCGCGCCATGCCAAAGCGGCAGCAATGACGGCGTCGTTATCGGCCACTTTTCGTCACCCCCGCGCAAGCGGGGGGCCATCTCGTGAGGGTGCCCCCCGCCGACCGGGCGGGAGATGGGTCCCCGCTTTCGCGGGGATGACGGTTGAAGAAAACCCCCCTCATACCGGCGGCAACCCCGCGAGCAGCTTGTCCAACGTGATCGGGAAGTCCCGCATCCTTACCCCCGTCGCATTATACACCGCATTCGCCACCGCAGCGCCGGCGCCCGAAATCCCCAGCTCGCCGACCGCCTTGGCGCCGACCGGATTGGCCTGATCGTCGACCTGTTCGATGAAATGGCATTCCACCGCCGGCGCATCGGCGTGGACCGCGACGTGATATTCGCCGAAATCGGGGTTCACGAACTGGCCGGTGTGCGTGTCGACCACCGCGTCCTCGCTCAGCGCATAGCCGATGCCCCAGATCATCCCGCCGACCATCTGGTTGCGCGCGGTCTTCTCGTTGAGCACGCGGCCGACATCGAACACGCCGATCAGGCGGCGCACGCGGATTTCGCCGGTGACCGCATTGACCGCGACTTCGGCGAATTGCGCGCCATGGCTCGCCTGGCTGGTGCGGCGGCTGGCTTGGCCGGGGCCGGTCTTGCCGTGCGCCGCGATCGGGTTGCCGCGGACCAGATCGGCGATCGGCGAGCTACGGGCGCCCGCGCTGACCACGCCGTCCTTGAGCATTAGTTCCTCGGGCGCCGCGTTCATCCGCCGGGCGAGCTCGGCCAAGATGTCCTCGCACGCCAGCGCGACCGCCGACCCCGAACTGCCCGCGCCGAACGATCCGCCCGATCCCGCGCTGACCGGCAGGCCGCTGTCGCCGAGGCGCACGTCGATCGCGGACACCGGCAGGCCCAGCATCTCGCCCGCGACCTGCGCCAGGATGGTATAGGTGCCGGTGCCGATATCGGTCATGTCGGTCTCGATCACCGCGCGGCCCTCGGCGGTCAGCGTGACGCGCGCCTCGCTGTTGACGGTGAAATTGCCGCGTAGCGCCGCCGCCATGCCGTGCCCGATCAGCCATTCGCCCTCGCGGTTCTGGCCCGGCACCGGATCGCGCCGGTCCCAGCCGAAGCGCAGCGCGCCCTCTTCATAGCATTGCAGCATCAGCCTGGTGGAGAACGGCTTGCCGCTGGTCGGATCGGCGTCGGGCTCGTTGCGGCGGCGCAGTTCGATCGGATCGAGCCCGAGTTGTTCGGCCAGCTCGTCCATCGCGCATTCGACCGCGAAGGTGCCGACCGCCTCGCCCGGCGCGCGCACCGCGCCCGATGACGGCAGGTCGACGACCGTCAGCGCGGTGGTGAAACGGCGATGCTCCCCGGCGTAGAGCGGGATCGTGCCGAAAGGGACGGGCTCGAGGAATCCCTTGTTCGGCTTTTGCGAGGTCACGCTGTCATGTGCGAAGGCGGCGATATGGCCATCGGCGTCGCACCCGATGCGGATGCGCTGCACCGTGTCGCCGCGATGATGGACCAACGCCGCGGTCTGGCGGCGCGGCAATGCGATCTTGACCGGGCGCCCGATCTCGCGCGCGGCGACCGCCGCCATCACCGTCTCCGGGCCGACCCCGGTCTTGCCGCCGAAGCCACCGCCGACATAGGGCGCCAGCACGCGAACGCGGGCCGGGTCGAGTCCCAGTTGGTTGGCGATCGTCTCGCGCGCGCCGTTCAGAATCTGGAGTGAAGCGCGGACGACCAGATCGTCGCCTTCCCACCAGGCGGTAGTCGCGTGCGGTTCCAGCGCGGCGGGGAAATGCGGCGGGGTGGTATAGCTCTGGTCGAACCGGATCGCCGCCGCGTCGATCGCCGCATCGACATCGCCTTTGACGATATTGGGCAGGAAGCCGATCTTGTGGTCGGCGACGACCGGCTGGTCGGCGGGATCGAACCGGCCGCCGCGCGTCTCATAGGTTACGGTGACGGTCAGGGCGGCGTCGCGCGCGATTTCCAGGCTCTCGGCGACGATCATCGCCACCGGCTGGCCGAAATGATCGATCGCGTCGGTCCAGTCGCCCATGTCCTCGCGGCTGCTGCCGCTGGTCGACGGGAAATCGGGATGCCCGACGAACACCCTGACGACTCCGGGGATCGCTTCGGCCGCGCTCGCGTCGACGCTCAATACCGTGCCCGCACCGATCGTCGCACCGACGATATGCGCGTACAACGTCCCCTCTGGCGCGCCCTCGAATGCATATTGCGCGGTGCCGCTGACCTTGAGCGGGCCTTCATAGCGGTCGACGCCCTTGCCGATCAGCCCCTGCACGCCCTTGTCGAGCGCCGCCGGCCGATAGGGGGCGTCCATGGCATGCTCGGTCATCGTCGCCTCCCGGTCACAAAACGCCGATAGCGCTGGATGTGGACACAACAAAGGAATCGGGTCGCGCATGACGGTTTTCAAGCGAATTCGCGCCACGGCGGTGCTGACGATCGCCATACTGGCATCTTCGGCCATGGCGGGGCAGGGTAACAGGATGAAGCCGCTTTCCGATCCCATCGTCATCGGCCATCGCGGGGCGAGCGGCGAACGCCCCGAACATACGCTGGCAAGCTATCAGGTCGCGATCGATGATGGCGCCGATTTCATCGAGCCCGATCTGGTCCTGACCAAGGACAATGTCTTCGTCGCGCGGCACGAGAACGACATTACCGGCACGACCGACGTCGCCGACCATCCCGAATTCGCCAGCCGCAAGACGACCAAGCTGATCGACGGCGAGAGCCATAGCGGCTGGTTCACCGAGGATTTTACGCTCGCCGAGCTGAAGACGTTGCGCGCGAAGGAGCGGCTGCCGCGGTTGCGGCCAGCCAATGCCGCTTATGACGGCAAGTTCGAGATTCCGACGCTCGCCGAGATTATCGCGCTGGCCAAGAAAAGGTCGAAAGAGGTCGGGCGCACGATCGGCATCTATCCCGAGACCAAGCATCCGAGCTATTTCGCCTCGATCGGCAAGCCGATGGAGCGCCAGCTCGTCGCCGAGTTGAGGGCCGCGGGTTGGGATTCGGCCGGCGCACCGGTGTTCATCCAAAGCTTCGAGGTCAACAACCTCAAGCTGCTCCATTCGATCACCAAGATCCGCTTGATCCAGCTGATGGATGCGACCGGCGGTCCCGCCGACAATGCTGTGCCGAGCTATGCCGCGATGATCACGCCCGCGGGGCTGAAGGCGGTTGCGGCCTATGCCTGGGGGATCGGGCCCAACAAGGACATGGTCGTCAAACCGCCGGTTACGAGCGTGGTGGCCAAGGGCGATACGCTATACGCTCCGGTCGACAATCCCATCGTCGACGGTGCGCCGACCACACTCGTCGCCGACGCTCATGCGGCGGGTCTCAGAGTCCACGTCTGGACGTTCAGAGCGGAAAACTTCTTCCTGGCGCCCGACCTGAGGATCGGCACCGATCCTAAGGCGCACGGCAATGTCGACACGGCGATCCGGCACCAGCTTGCGATGGGCATAGATGGTTTTTTCACCGACTTTCCGCTAATTGGGTCGACCGTGCGCAACGCGTATCGGAATGCGCGCAAATGATCCTGGGGACGAGTAGATGCGTAAGATCCTGATCGCCACGGCCGTTGCGTTGCCGCTCCTGACCGGCGGATGCCTCGCCAAGACCGCGGTCGACGTCGTGACCCTGCCGGTCAAGGCGACGGGCAAGGCGGTCGACTGGACCACCACCAGCCAGTCGGAAGCCGACCGCAATTACGGCCGCAAGATGCGCAAGCAGGAAGCGCGCGAGGGCGCCGCACGCAAGAAGGCGGCGCAGGCGTGCAAGAAGGATCCGTCGCAATGCGGTCAGTATGACGGCTATCGCGCGGGTTACCCGGCGCCGCGGAATTGAGCCAATTCTAACCGTCATCTCCGCGAAAGCGGGGACCCATCTCGTGCGCGTCGGTGAAATACGCCGGCAGTATTCGTGGATGGTCCGGGAGATGGGTTCCCGCTTTCGCGGGAATGACGGTTGAGGGGTTAGCCCTCGTCCCTCTCAGCCTCCCCGCCCAACACCCCAGCAACCGCGCGTAGCGTCTCCGGGTGCATCTGCACGCCCATATGGCTGCTGACGATCTCGATCTCGCGGCATTGCGGGTCGTGGCATAAGGCGCCGTTGACCAGGCCGTCGCTCGCGCTCCAGATCGCGGTCGAGGGGACAGGGAGGGGTTGCGCGATTTCCTCGCGGCGCGCGA
This sequence comes from Sphingomonas sp., assembly GCA_036383655.1. GTDB lineage: Bacteria > Pseudomonadota > Alphaproteobacteria > Sphingomonadales > Sphingomonadaceae > Sphingomonas. Next base: position 8,177 of record DASVNU010000478.1, read on the forward strand.
CCACGTCGGGTGAATCGAGTTTTTCGCCGGTCAGCCATTCGAACGCGCGCCAGACGTTGGTCGCGCGCGGATCGCCGGCGAATGGCGAACTGACGGTGATCACTTCGCGTACCATGTCGGGCGCGCGGTGCGCCAGGAAGCGTGCCATGATCCCACCCAGGCTGACCCCGATCAACGTCACCGGCTCGCCCGCGTCGCGATGATAGGCCTCGAGCCGCGCGAGCAGCTTCTCGCCTTCCGATCCGATCGCCTTGGCGCCGCGATTGCGCCCCAGCCGCCAGCCCTCGACGCGGTAGCCGAGCGCGGTCAGATAGCGTTTCATCACCAGGTTCGACCGGTCCGAATTGAACAGACCGGGCAGCAGCATGATCGGCCGCCTGTCGCCCGCGGGCGCCTTCATCAGCTCGGGCCACGCGGCGGGAATGCTCGCTATCGCACCCATCATGCGTGGCAGTTCGGCCGCCCATTGCGCCTTGCTCGGCGGGGTCAGAACCATGCCATCACGTCGACCGGAAAGGGTGTCCATATTCCTATTCTCACTCCTGCGGCTCTAAGCGCGCCACCGGTCCATTCGTTGCATGTGCGGATCGCGCTGTACGATCCGCGCCCGTCGTAGAACACGTCATTGACCCCATATCCGCTCGCCACCTTGCCACCCGGACCGCGCGTCGCGCGAACATAATCGACCAGCCGCCGATATTGCTCCTCGGTCAGCATGATCGCGCGAATGTCGGAGGCGAGGGGCGGTTCGGCGACATGCTCGACATGGAGCACGGTGCGTTTGCTGCCGGTCGCGGCGCGCAGCACGGTGAGCGGATTGACGTCGCTCCAGGTCGGCGTCTCGACATAGAAAGCACGGTCGCCCCAGCCGACCGCGACCCAGTCCCAACGCGCATAACGGGGGTCGGCGATGTCGCCGGCGGGGAAGTCCAGGCTCCAGTCGACCCCTGCAGCGCGGACGGGCAGGACGAGTCCGGTATGCACGCCGTTATCCTCGACCAGGATACGCACGCCCTGCGCCGGCGGTGTCCAGCCGGCATTGGCGGGAATCGCCCCGCCGATCAGGCCCGCCGTGGCATAGGCCAGGATGACGAATAGCAGCGCCCGGCCGATCCAGCCCAGGACGCTCAAGGCGCGCAACCCGATTTCTTTCCGCACGGTCGCCGTGATAGATGGTTTCAATGGCAACTGAAACGCATGTTCTCGATTCTCCGCCGCCCGGTGCTGCGCCCGACTGGACGATTCCGCAGGATTGGGCGCATTA
>DASVNU010000479.1:0-12090 GCA_036383655.1 Sphingomonas sp.
AGGAAGTCGCCGGCGTCACCGGCCTGGTCATGACCAAGCTCGACGGCACCGCGCGCGGCGGTGTGCTGGTCGCCGCGGCCGAGCAATTCGGACTGCCGATCCACGCCATCGGGGTAGGTGAGACGCTCAGCGACTTGCGCCCCTTCGACCCCAAGGAAGTCGCCCGGATCATCGCGGGCGTCGAGGAGCTGGTGCGATGAGCACGACGACGAAGAACGGATCGGCCGGCCTCAGGCTGGCGATCGACTATGCGCCGCTGGTGATCTTCTTCCTGGTCAATTTCCTGGCACCCCAGGCAATGACGATGAAGCTCGTTTCCAGCTTCAGTCACTCGCTGTCGGACCTCGACCAGATGTCGGCATTGGTCGTGTCGCGCGCGATCGTCGCGACCTCGGCGTTCATGCTGGCAACGGTAATCGCGCTGATCGTGTCGCGGCTGAAGCTCGGCAGCATCTCGCCGATGCTATGGATATCGGGCGCGCTGGTGCTCGTGTTCGGCGGGCTGACCATTTATTTCCACGACCCCAAGTTCATCCAGATGAAGCCGACCTTCGTCTATACCGTGTTCGCGGCGATCCTCGGGTTCGGCCTGATGACCGGCCGGCCGTTGCTCGAACAATTGCTCGGCACCGCTTATCCCGGGCTGTCGCCGCTCGGCTGGCAGAAGGTTACGCGCAACTGGACGTTGTTCTTCCTCGGGATGGCGGTGCTCAACGAACTGGTCTGGCGCTCGACCAGCTTCGACTTCTGGACCGCGTTCAAATTGTGGGGCGCGATTCCCATGACGTTCGTCTTCGCGCTCGCCAACGTGCCGATGATGATGAAACACGGCCTGATGAGCGAGGTCGGCGACGCCGCCGCCAAGGAACTCCCGCCAGAATGACGGCCGGAACGACGGGTTGAGCGGGGGCGCGCCATGAAAGCCGATAACAACCGGGTGCTGCTGATCGCGCTGGCCGCCAATGTCGGGATCGCGGTCGCCAAATTCGTCGCGGCGGCGATCACCGGGTCGTCGGCGATGCTGACCGAAGGCGTGCACAGCCTGGTCGATTCGACCAACCAATTATTGCTGATGTACGGGCAGAAGCGCGCGGCCAAGCCAGCCGACGCGATCCATCCCGGCGGCTATGGTCGCGAGCTCTATTTCTGGAGCTTCGTCGTCGCCTTGCTGGTGTTCGCGCTGGGTGCGGGCGTGTCGGTCTATGAAGGCGTGCGGCACTTCCTCGAGCCCGAGCCGGCGGTATCTCCGCTGATCGCCTATGCCGTCCTGGGCATCGCCTTCGCACTGGAGGGCGGGTCGACCATCGCGGCATTCCGCGAGTTCGATGCGGCGCGCGGCGGCAAGTCCTGGTGGCAGGCGCTGACCTCGACCAAGGACGCGACGACGGTGATCGTGCTGTTGGAAAACGGCGCGGCGATGGCCGGCATCCTGATCGCCGCGATCGGGCTGGCGCTGTCGCAGCTGACCGGCGATCCGCGGTTCGACGGCATCGCGTCCGTCCTGATCGGCCTATTGCTCGGCGTGGTCGCGATCTTCCTGGCGCGCGAGGCGAAAGGCTTGCTGATCGGCGAGGCCGCCGATCCCGACCTGATCGCCGGCATCCGCCGCGCGGCGACCCGCGAGGGCATCATGGGCGTCGGCGAGATCATGACGATCCACAATGCGCCGACCCAGATCGTCGCGGCGGTCAACGTCGATTTCGACAACCGCCTGAGCGCGGGCGATGTCGAGCGCATCGTCGACGCGATCGAACGCGACCTGCAGGCCGAGTTTCCCAGCATCCACCGCGTCTACGTGCGGCCGCACGAGGATGCGGGAATGAAATTCGGCGAAACGCGCGGCCTTTCCGACGCGTGAAAGGCGCCGGCGTCCTACCCGAATAGGGCACATCCGATTGACGCGGGTCAAACCCTCGCTAGGGGCGCATCCATGGCACTCGAAGATCCAGCCGCGCCGGTCGATCCGCAGATAGCGAGCGCAATCACCTTGCTGCACGCATTCCTCGACGCGCCGGCCGCGACCCTGGCCGATCACGTCGCGATCGATGTGCCGCCGGGGCGCGATCGGCCGGCCCGCCAGACGATGACCTATGGTGACCTGGCCGAGCAATCGGACCGGCTCGCGCGTCACCTCGCGCCGCTGGTCGCCGATGAAGCGATCATCGCCCTTTTGCTGCCGCGTACGTCGCCGCTGCTCTACGTCGCGCAGATCGCGGTACTGAAGGCGGGAGCGGCATTCACTTGTCTCGACCCATCGTTCCCCGACAATCGCATGCGCGAGATCATCGAGGATGCCGAGCCGGTCGCGTTGCTGACCGACGACAGCGGCAAGGCGCGGCTAGCGCCGCTGGCTGGCGCGACCATGCCGTTATTCGACGCCGCCGACCTTCTGACGCGCGAGCCGGCCGCCGGCGCACTGCCTGACGACTTGTCCCCTGACCGGCTCGCTTATGTCATCTACACCTCGGGTACGACCGGCCGCCCCAAGGGCGTGATGATCGAGCATCGCAACATCACCAATCTTGTCGCCTCGGATATGACCGAGTTCGCGCTGAGCCCGGCCGATCGCGTAATCCAGGGATCGTCATCCGCTTACGATTCCTCGCTCGAGGAAAGCTGGCTCGCCTTTGCGTCAGGCGCGACCCTGGTCGTCATGGACGATGCCGCGGCGCGGCTCGGCCCCGATATCATGCGCTGGCTGCGCGACGAGCGCGCCACGGTCTTCTGTCCGCCCCCTACCCTGTTGCGTAGCAGCGGGTGCACCGATCCGGCGCGCGCCTTGCCCGATTTGACGTTGCTCTATGTCGGCGGCGAAGCCTTGCCCCGCGACATCGCCGATCTGTGGTCGCGGGGATGCCGGCTGGTCAACGGCTACGGCCCAACCGAATGCGCGGTCACGTGCCTGCGCGGCGATATCGCGGCGGGCCTGCCGATCACGATCGGCAAGCCGATCCCCGGCATGGCGGCATGGGCGCTCGACGAGGAATTGCGACCAGTCGCCGATGGCGAGCGTGGCGAATTGTGCATCGGCGGCGCCGGCGTGGCGCGCGGCTATCGCCATCGCCCCGAGCTCACTGCGGAGAAATTCGTCGACCATCCCGAGTTGGGGCGCATCTACCGCAGCGGCGATCTCGTCCATCGCGAGGCCGATGGCGATTTCTTCTATCACGGCCGCATCGACGCGCAGGTCAAATTGCGCGGCTATCGCGTCGAACTTGCCGAGATCGAAGGCCGACTGGCGGCACTGCCTGGGGTGCGTGCAGCGGGATGCCGGGTCCAGGATCATCGCGGCACACAGGAACTGATCGCCTATATCGTTCCGGAAGACCCGGCGAGCCCGCCGGGTGGCGACGGGTTGAAGGCGCAATTGGCGACGACGCTGCCGCGCTACATGGTCCCGCGCGAGATCGCCACGATCGCCGAGATCCCGACGACGGTCGGCGGCAAGATCAACCGCGCCGCGTTACCGGTGATGGAATTCTCATCCGAGCAGGTGACCGGCACGATGGTCCCGCCAGCGAGCGACCTCGAACGGATGCTCGCCGAGGGCATGGCCGACATCCTGAAACGCCCCGCAGGCGTCTCGGTCGAGGCGGACTTCTTCGAGGATCTGGGCGGAGATTCGCTCAGCGCCGCGATGCTGGTCACGTTGCTTCGCGACCACCACCATACCGAATGGATCACGGTCAGCGATATCTACGACGCGCGGACCGTGCGCGGACTGGCCAGGCTCGCCGACCGCGCCACGGCCTTTGTCGACGCGGCGGACGAGCCGCCGCTCGTCCGCGAGGGCGAGGCCCGCCCGTTGCTCGCCAATGTCGTCCAGATCGCCTGGCTGAGCGGTCAATTGCTGGTGGGCGCCTGGGCAACCTGGTTCGCCGCCTTCATGGTGCTGCCGCCGATCTTCGGTGATCTCGGACTGCCTGCCTTCATCCTGCTCGCGCCGTTGCTCGCGCTGGGCGGGGCAATGCTCTACATTCCGCTGTCGATCGCCTTCGCCGTCGCGGTGAAGCGCATGGTGATTGGCCGCTACCGCCCGATCCGCGCGCCGGTCTGGAGCCCCTATTATCTCCGCCATTGGATTGTCTGTCAGGCCGTCCGCCTGATCCCCTGGCCGATGCTGCAGGGGACAGTGTTCCAGCAGATCGCGTTGCGCGCGCTTGGCGCGAAGATCGGCCGCCGCGTCCATCTCCATCGCGGCGTCGATCTGCGCCGCGGCGGCTGGGATCTGCTCGAGATCGGCGACGACGTCGCGATCGGGCAGGACGCGCATATCGGGCTGGTCGAACTCGATCGCGGCGACATCGTCGTCGGATCGGTCACGCTGGAGGAAGGCGCGACGATGATGGTGCGCGCCGGCGTCGAAGGCGATTGCCGGATCGGCGCGGGCAGCGTGCTCACCGCTTTGTCAGTGCTCAATGCCGGCGGAGCGATCCCGCCCGGCGAAATATGGGACGGTGTGCCGGCCAGCCGCGCCGGTGTGGTGGCGCCCGCATACCCTCCCGCCGCCGGAGCGCGGTCGATGACACCATGGTTGCACGGGCTGCTGCTGCTGCTCGCCGAGGGCGCCGCCGCGATGATCGCGGCCCTGCCCGCTGAATTGCTCACGCTGGCCGCCTGCCGTGCCTCGGGCGTCGGTTTCGATCAGATCTGGCGCTGGATGTATCATCCGGTGTTCGCGTCGCGCACCGCGCTGGTGGTGATCGGGCTCGCGGTGATGAGCGTGCCGCTGACGCTTGTCTGGACCGCGTTGATGTTCCGGCTGATGGGGCGCGTTCGCGCGGGCACGATCAGCCGCTGGAGCGCCGCCTATATCCGCGTCTGGCTCAAGACCGGCATGCTCCACGGCGCGGGCGAATGGCTGAGCGGGACGTTGTTCTGGTCGAAATGGTTGCGGCTGGCGGGCATGAACATCGGCGCCAAATGCGAGATCAGCACGATCCTCGACGTCGTGCCCGAGCTCATCTCGATCGGCGAGGAGACGTTTTTCGCCGATGGCATTTATCTCGGCGGTGCCGAAGTTCGCCAAGGGGCCGTCCGGCTCGCGCCGGTCCGGCTCGGGCGCAACACCTTCCTCGGCAATCACGCCGTCATCCCGGCGGGCGAGACCTTGCCCGACGACATATTGATCGGGATCGGCACGGTCGCCGATTCTTCGCTGATCGAGCGGGGTCAGTCGAGGTTTGGGCATCCCAGTTTCGACCTGCCGCGTCGCGAGATCGTCGAGGCCGATCGCCGGCTGACGCACGATCCGTCGGCGATCCGCTACGCCAACCGACTGTTCTGGGAGTTGTTGCGGTTCGCGCTACCGGTCGTACCGCTGCTGCTGACGGTGCTCTGGTACACGATCCTGGTCGACGAGGAATCGGTGTCACCGCTCGTCTATCAGCTCGTCATCGTCCCGATTGCCGCGCTGGTGCCGCTCGTGGCGCTGTGTGCGACGGTGCTCGCGCTCAAATGGCTGCTGATCGGCCGTGTAACGCCGGGCCAGCATGCTTTGTGGTCGTGTTGGTGCAGCCGCTGGGACTTCGTCTATGTCGCCTGGGCGAAATACGCGACGATGCTCCTGCAAGGCCTGGAGGGCACTTTCATCCTGCCCGCCTATCTCCGCGCGATGGGCCTCAAGATCGGCAAGCGCGCGGTACTCGGACCGCAATTCGCGCAAGTCGTGGACCCCGACATGATCCGGATCGGCGATGGCGCCACCGTCACGGCGATGTTCCAGGCGCATACGTTCGAGGATCGCGTGCTCAAGGTCGATACGGTCACGATCGGCGCGGGCGCGAGCGTGTCGGCGGCGACGGTGCCGCTGTACGGCGCGGTGATCGGCGAGAACGCCCATGTCGGCGCGCATAGCGTGGTGATGAAGCACGAGCATCTGCTGCCTGGCCTTCGCTATCAGGGCGTACCTACGCGCGTGATAGGCCACGAACTGCCAGTCGCGGCGTGACGTGCGGATTCCACCGGAGCGATTAGGCGTTTCCTGCGGCCATGTGTATGCCCTGATTTTCCGCCCCTGGGCGCTGCGGCTGAAAGAGCGGCGCGCCCCCCCTTACATCCGCAGGAGCTGTCCGATGACGTTGAATGGGCTGCTTTCGCTGCGTCAAGCTTCGCCGGCCCTGGTCGAGCCGCTCCTCGCCTGAATGCCGCCGCGCGACGACCAACCACCGCGCGACCCCCGCGTAGCGCCGGGCCGGCCCATGACCGAAGAGATGCGGCATGCCTCCTCGACATTGTTCCGCGGCGCGGCGTTCCTGGGCGCCTGCCTGCGCGCACCGACGGCGCACGACGTCGAAAGCCTATCGCCCGCGATCGTCGGCCGGTATCGCGCCAAGGTAATCGGTAACGGGCTGCGCGAGCTCGATCGTTTTCTCAACCTGCTGATCGATGCCGCGTCCGATGCCGAAGGCCTCCCCGTCCGGCCCGGCCAGCGCAACACCGCCAACAAGCTGGCCGCCTATCGCGCCGCAATGGCGCTGCCCAATGATGACGACCGGCGCCTGCGCGCGCTCGGCCGGTCGCGCGACTGCCTGTTCCATTGCGCGGGCCGCGTCCGGCGGGGCGATCGTCGTGACGACATGACGATGACCGTCGGCTGGCCCGAACGGCCTAGTGGCGACATGCCACTCGATCGCGTGACGATCGGCCAGGAATTGACGGTGACGCGGGGCGATCTGGACGATGTCTGCCGCTTCTATCGCCGGATCGCGCGTGACCTGTGCGGTGCGGCTCTCCATGCGCCGGGCATCGACTTCAGGCGGGATTATGCAGCGGTCGATCAAATACCGCTCGCGGCGTCGGGCTGAATCCGCCTCCGTCGATGGTCAACAAAAAAGGACCCCGCAAAGCGGAGCCCTTCTTTGATCGATCGCGGTCGTGATCAGCCGGCGACGCCGTCGTAGATCCGGCCGGCCTCGTCCCAGTTCACGACGTCCCACCACGCCTTCAGATAGCCGGGGCGGTCGTTCTTGTAGGTCAAATAATAAGCGTGTTCCCACACGTCATTGCCCAGGATCGGCGTACCCTTGTCCTTGGCATCGTCCATCAGCGGGTTGTCCTGGTTGGGCGTCGACACCACCTTCAGCGCGCCCGACGAATCGGCGATCACCCAGGCCCAGCCCGAGCCGAACTGACCCGCGCCCTTGGTGTTGAAATCTTCCTTGAGCTTGTCGAGCCCGCCATAAGCGTCGATCGCCGCGGCGAGCTTGCCCGACGGCTGGGTAGTGCCGGCCGGCGCCATGATCCGCCAGAAGAAAGCGTGATTCCAGAACCCGCCGCCATTGTTGCGGACCAGCGGCGGCTGCGACGACATCACGCCCATGATCTCTTCGATCGTCTTGCCTTCCAGCTTGGGATCGGCGGCGACGCCTTCATTCAGCTTCGCGGTATAGGCCGCATGATGCTTGTCGTGGTGGAACGTCATGGTCTCCTTGGAGATCGTCGGCTCCAGGGCGTCATAAGCGTACGGCAGCGGGGGGAGTTCGAAAGCCATGAGGATCCTCCGTTTTTTGAGCGGTTTTAAGGGGACGTCGCGATGCGAACGCCCATGCCGGCCAAATGGGTCCGCGATTGTCGTTGCGCAAGCGATTCCATCGCGCGAGCGATGCTTTCTATCCCGGCAACAGATCGTGGCGGCGCAACGCATGGCGCAACTGGTCGTAGCTCAGGCCCAAAGCATCCGCGGTCTGGCGCTGGTTGAAACGGTTGGCGGCGAGCGCCTTGGTCAGCACGTCGCGTTCGAACCGCGCGACGCGGCTCTTGAAATCGCCCGGCTCGCTCTCGCCCATGGGCGGTGATGGGGCAGCAACGGGATCTACCACGGGCGCCGGCTGCGTGCCGGCGCCTGGGCGATGCGGCGACTGGAAGGGGTCGAATTCGATATGCGCGATCGGCACATCCTGTTCCCAGCGATAGACCGCGCGCTCGATGACGTTGCGGAGTTCGCGAACGTTACCCGGCCAGCGATAATCGATCAGCGAATCGAGCGCCTCGGGCGAAAAGCCATGCCAGTCGCGGTTCATTTCCGCCGCCATGCGGCGCCCGAAGTGATCGGCGAGCACCGGAACGTCGCCCGGCCGCGCACGCAATGGCGGCAGGGTCACCACCTCGAAGCTCAACCGGTCGAGCAAATCGGCACGAAACTGATGGCGGTCGACTTTATCTGGCAGATGTTCGTTGGTCGCCGCGACGATGCGAACGTCGACGCGGATCGGATGCGACGAGCCGATCCGGGTGACTTCGCCATATTCGACCGCGCGCAGCAATCGTTCCTGCGCCGCCATGCTGAGCGTGCCGAGTTCGTCGAGGAACAAGGTCCCGCCATCGGCTTCCTCGAACCGCCCTGCCCTCGCCTTGGTTGCGCCGGTGAACGCGCCCGCTTCGTGGCCGAACAATTCCGCTTCGATCAGCGTCTCGGGCAAGGCCGCGCAATTCATGATGATCAGCGCCTGATCCCAACGCGGACTGAGGCGGTGGAGACGCTCGGCGACCAGCTCCTTGCCCGTCCCGCGTTCGCCGATCACCAGCACCGGACGGTCGAGCGCGGCGGCGCGGCTGGCGCGTTCCAGCGCGTCGAGAAAGGGTCCCGATTGCCCGATGACCTGCGTCGTCCGTTCCATGCCCACGACTTGGTGTATTTTCCCAATCTTTGGCAAGTGTAAATCGCCAACCCCGTCTCATTTCCGAGCATAAACGGCAGATTTCCGCCGTTTTCTGGAATTGGCACGGCTTCTGCAACACTCCGAACATCACCAACAAACACGTTGGCATCGCCGGTTCATCGGCACGAAACACTAGGGAGTAAGAACAATGCAGTCGGTTTCGAATGGTCTGGGTCGCACTTTGGTGGTGGTCGCCGGCACCTTCGTTTGCGGTTCGGCGCTGATGCTCGCGGCCGTCGGTCCGGGCCTGGCGCAGGCCAACCCGGCTCCGCAGGTTCCCGTCGCGCTCAAGGCGTGACGGACTGCCGCCGGGGCGGGTTTCCCCCTTGCTTCCCGCCCCGGCGGTCCCACCAATCCGAGTAAAGCGTAAATTCCGAGGAGTAACGACAAGATGGGCATTTTTTCGCGAACCCGCGACATCATCGCCGCCAACTTCACCGACCTTTTGGACAAGGCGGAAGATCCGGCGAAGATGATCCGTATGATCATCCTGGAGATGGAAGAGACGCTGGTCGAGGTTCGCGCCTCCGCCGCGCGCACCATCGCCGACCAGAAGGAAATGCGCCGACATATCGCCAAGCTCAGCCAGCTCGAGGAAAGCTGGACCGAGAAGGCCGAACTGGCGCTGTCGAAGGATCGCGAGGACCTGGCCAAGGCTGCCCTGGTCGAGCGCCAGAAGGCGACCGACATGGTCGTCGAGCTGAGCCAGCAGATCAGCGTGCTCGATGAGGCGCTGCGCGGATCGGAAGAGGATATCGCCAAGCTTCAGAAGAAGCTGAGCGAGGCGCGCAACCGCCAGTCCTCGATCGCCACTCGGCTGGAGAGCGCGAACAACAAGTTCAAGATCCGCGAGGTCTATTCGGCCGGCCGTACGCAGGACGCCTTCTCGCGCTTCGACGTGCTCGAACGCCGCGTCGATCTGGCCGAAGGCCGTGCCGAGGCGCTGAACCTGGGCGGCGAGCCCAAGACGCTCGAGGAAGAGATCGCCGAGTTGAAGGCATCCGAAAAGGTCGACGCCGAGCTCGAAGCGCTCAAGGCCCGTCTGGCCAAGAAATAAGGGAGGACTGAAGCATGGAAGAAGTCCTGGTCCCAATCATGATCGTGGGGATGCTCTTCATCGGGCTCCCGTGGATCATCCTGCACTACGTGACCAAGTGGCGCCAGGCGCCCAAGATCACCAATGAGGACGAGAAACTGCTGGATGAGCTCTACTCGCTCGCCCGCCGCCTCGAGGACCGCGTTTCGACGGTCGAGCGCATCGTCGCTGCCGACCATCCCGACTGGAAAGTGAGCATGCCGCTCGCCGAGCCGGCCGACCAAATCGCTTCACGGAGCAACTGAGATGTCCGCTAGCCGCACCAAATTCTATCTGGACAAGCAGAACAAGAAGTTCCTGGGTGTCTGTTCAGGGATCGCCGATTATACCGGAATCGACGTCACCGTCGTCCGGGTCGGCACGGTCATCCTCGCGCTGGTGACGTCGGGCTGGATCATCCCCGCCTATTTCATCACCGCCTGGCTGGCGCCGAGCAAGCCGTTCGGCCTGTATGACGACGCCGAGGACGCCAAGTTCTGGCAGGGTGTCCGCTCGAACCCGAGCCGCTCGACCGCCGAGGTCCGCTCGAAGTTCCGCGACCTCGACCGCCGGCTCGCCGACATCGAGACGCTCTATACCAGCCGCAACACCCGCCTGGCCGACGAGATCGACGCACTGCGCTGATCCGGCCTACCGATAGGGGAGAACGAACGTGGATCATGGTCAATTCTTCGTCCTGGCGATCATCGCGATCGCGACGGTCGGCGGCATCATCAAGATGTCGATCAAGGCGAAGCACGGCTATCCGCTGGAAGACCGCCACCACCGCCGCGCGATGCACCGGGGTTTCGTGGATACCAGCGGGGACATGGAAGCGCAGCGCAAGATCGAGCTGCTGTCGAGCGAGAACGACAAGCTCGTCAGCCAGATCGGCCGCCTGGAGGAACGCCTCCGCGTCCTGGAACGCATCGCCACCGATCCCGCCGAGCGCATCAGCCGCGAGATCGACGAACTACGCAATCGCGACGAGGTGAAGTGAGATGACCGAGTTTTTTGCCACCAACGGCTTCACCATCTTCATGCTTGCCCTGGTGGTCGTGGGTATCCCCGCCGCGCTCGGCATCGGCAGCGAGATGCTCAAGACCTGGACCCGGCACCGCGAAAGGATGGCCGAGACGCTCAACGCCCAGGCCGCCGAGAAAGCCGCGCAATATGCCGCCCACACCGAACGGCTCGAGCAGCGGATGCGCGTCATGGAGCGGATCGTCACCGACCGCGGGCTGGATGTCGCCGAAGAGATCGACAAGCTACGCGACACCTCGTCGCAGCCGCTGAACTGAGAAGGACGGAACGATGTTCATCAACCCCCTGCTCATCCCGATCCTGGGTATCAGCTGCGGCCTGCTCGCTATCTTTGGCGGCGTGTTCGTCAAACCCTGGCTCAAGCTGCGCGAACGCCAGCTCGAACTCGAAGCCGACAAGGTCGCCGAAAAGGCCGCGCAATACGCCGCCCAGACCGAACGGCTCGAGCAGCGGGTACGCGTGCTGGAGCGGATCGTGACCGACCGCGGGATCGCGGTTGCCGATGAAATCGACAAGCTGCGGGGCGACGAGCCCCAGCCGCTCAACTGAACAGACAGAGATAGGACAAGAACAATGATCGGCTTAGCAATCTTCGTCGTGATCCTGGCGATCCCCACCGGCATCGGTGTGTGGCTCGCCGAGCGGGTCGACCGGCCGCGCCGCCGCGCCATGCGCGCCGCCCGCCTGCAACCCGCCGAATAAGCGCAACATCTGACAGGAGCCTCCCCAGATGAACGTTTTCGAAATGGTCTTTGCTATCGCTGTGATCGCAACGATCGGCAGCATCGTCCGCGCAAAGATGGGCGTCACCCGTGCAAAGATGGGCGTCGGCCGCGACATGATGGGCAACGATATCAACCTGCGCGAGCCGGGCCTCAATGAAGAGAACCGCCAGCTTCGCCAGGAGATCACCGGCCTCAAGGACCGCATCGCCGTCCTCGAGCGGGTGATCACCGACACCAACAGCAGCAGCGCCAACCTCGACCGCGAGATCGAGTCGCTGCGCAACCGCGACCGCTGAGGGCGGTCGGCGATAGTCGAATGGAGACGTCAATGATGACCGACCCCAACCTTTATTTCACCATGGCAGGTGCCGGCCTGGCCGGTCTGGGCATGGTGTGCATGGCAGCGCTCGCCGGTTGGCGCGGATGGCTGGCGCTCAAGGAGCGCGAGATCAACGCTTATGCCGATCACGCCGGCCATGAAGGTCCTACGCTGCCCAATGCCAGCGCTCGGATCGAGATCGCGGACTTGAAAGAGCGAATCCGCAAGCTCGAGGCGATCGCTTCCGGGGTGGACCTCTGAGGTCCG
>DASVNU010000480.1:0-33966 GCA_036383655.1 Sphingomonas sp.
CGGCGCGAGCAAGGTCGCGGCGACGACGTCGGGAATTGCCGTCCGAAACACGCGCTGCGCCGTCGCCGGATCGAATGCCTCGCTTTCGTACAGCGTGGCCGCTTGCTTGAGCAGCGCCCGGACAGGATCGGCGAGCGCTTCCGCGCGCGGGGTGCGCTTCATCCCCGATCCGCTGCGCACCAGCAACGGGTCACCGAAATCCTCTCGCAGCCGGGCGAGGATACGGCTCATCGCGGGCTGTGAGACCGACACGATCTGCGCGGCGCGGGTAACGCTGCCGCTTTCGATCATCGCCAACAGGGCACGCAACAGGTTGAGGTCGTGGCGACCGACATTCATCTCAGACATGCGGGCCATCAGAACTATTCATTTCCGGGATAGTCAACGGTACGGCATGCCGTTGCGGGACAAGGAGAAAGTCACGAGCGCCGAGCGGAACGCGGCAGACCCGGTGCGCGCAAGCGGGAGGGGAAACCCATCCCTCCCTTAGTGTATTGCTACACTAAGTCACCTATGGTACATGATCTCCTCAGAGGAGGAGTGCCATGCACAGTGAAAGCGATCTGGAGGGCGCGGTGGCGGCGGGTGTGATCCCGCAGTCGATCGCCGACGCTTTCCGCCAGCATATCGCCGTGTCGCGCGTCGCGCCCGCGGTGGACGAGGAAAGCTTCCGGTTGCTGACCGGGTTCAACGATATTTTCGTCGGCATCGCGATCGCGCTGCTGCTGACGTCGATCGCCTGGCTGGGCGGCTGGGTGAAGCCGGGGCTCGGGGGCCTTGGCGTGGCCATCGCCGCCTGGGCGCTGGCCGAATATTTCACGCGCGTGCGCCGCATGGCGCTGCCCAGCATCATCCTGTTGCTCGCCTTTGTCGGCGGCGTCGCCGCGACGATGATCGGCACGCTGGCCGACATCAATCCCGAGTGGAGCGATCGTACCAACGCGATCATCGGCGCGGGCATCGCGTTGGTCACCGCGGGCGCCGCCTGGGTGCATTGGAAGCGCTTCATGGTGCCGATCACCGTCGCGGCGGGTGCCGCGGCGATCGTCGCGATGATCGCCGCCTTGGTCATGTCGATCGATCCACACAGCAAGGATCTGTTGTTCCCCGTCCTGTTCGCCGGCGGGCTCGGCACCTTCGCGCTGGCGATGTGGTGGGACGGATCGGACCTGACCCGCACGACGCGGCGCAGCGACGTCGCTTTCTGGCTGCATCTCGCCGCCGCGCCGATGATCGCGCATCCGGTGTTCCACATGCTGGGCGTGTTCGAGGGCGAGATCGGCGTCGGCCAGGCAGTGATCGTGATGGCGCTGTACGTCGTGTTCGCCTTCATCGCGCTAGCGATCGATCGTCGCGCGCTGCTGGTATCGAGTCTCGCTTACGTACTCTACGCCCTGTCGATGCTGTTCCAGCAAGCGGGCGCGGTCGAGCTGTCGATGGCGTTCACCGCGCTGGTGATCGGATCGGCGCTGCTGACGCTCTCGGCCTTCTGGCACCCGATGCGCCGCGCGGTGATCGGCGTGCTGGGCAATCTCGGCAACCGCCTGCCGCCGGTGCAGATGCCCGTAGCGGCCTGACGCCCAACGCTCACCCGCCCGCCGTCATCACGGGCGCAATCCTGACCCGGCGGCCTATCCTGGTCGCCGGGTTTTCTTGGTCAGAATACTGGCCCTGCTATTTCTTCGATGAGTTTGCCGGAGGCATCGTAGCAGGCCAGGAAAGACCCCTCCCGCAACCGCGAGCGTGTCCGGAGATCGACGCAGGTCGTTCCTTTCGCGCCATGGTGCATCACGATCGGCGTTACGGCGGGCAGCGTTCCCCGATATTTCTTGGCAGCCAGCGCATAGGTGCGATCGATCAACGGTTGATCGCCCCGGTAGCTCAGCGGCGTCGCGAGGCGGGGATAGGACCATGCGATCACCGCAAGCGCCGCGATCAGCGCGACCGACAGCACGACAATGATCGCTCTTTGCCTCAATCCTCGATCAGCTTCATCAGCCGGCGCTCGATCGGCGCAAGCACCGGGCCGAGCTCATGCCCGCGCTTCACCACCTGGCCATGTTCGGCGATCAGCGCCCACATGCCCTGGCGATTGCGGAGGTCGGGACGTTTCTCGATCCTGAATTCCGGGCGCTCGGCCGTTCGCCGGAAAGCGGCGAACACCGCCGCGTCCTGGCCGAGCTGGATCGCATAATCGCGCCAATGCCCGGCGGCGACCATGCGCCCGTAGAGATCGAGGATACGCGTGAGCTCGAGCCGCTCGAAGCCGATCTGGCTCGGCTGACGGCCGGGCAGCGGAAACGGCGTAACCGTCCCCATCAGGCGCGATCACGCTCCGGTAGCTGAGCCGGCTCATGTTCGGCGAGCAACGCATCGAGCCGCTTGCGCAGCGTCTCGATCTCGCAGCGGAGCAATTCCACCTTCTGCGTCTGCGGATCGAACATCTCACTGCACGGCGTGCCGTAAGCGAGGAACGGCTTTTCGCCCTTCCCTTCGACCATCGTCGGGCGCGCCGGAATGCCGACCATCACCGCACCCTCGGGCACGTCGCGGGTGACCACGGCGTTGGCGCCGATCCGCGCGCCGGTCGCGACCGTGATCGGTCCGAGCACCTGGGCACCAGATCCGATGATGACATTGTCCTCGATCGTCGGATGACGCTTGCCGGCAACGCCGTCGGCGGGATTGGTCCCACCGAGGGTAACGCATTGATAGATAGTGACATTGTCGCCGATCACCGCGGTCTCGCCGATTACGGTGAAGCCATGGTCGATGAAGAAGAACTTCCCGATCGTGGCGCCCGGATGGATGTCGATCGCGGTGAAGAAGCGCGCGATATGGTTCACCCAGCGCGCCAGGAAATAGAGCCGTGCGTTGTACAGCGCATGCGCGATACGATGGTAACCGAGCGCCCAGACGCCCGGATAAAGCAGGATTTCCATGCTCGATCGTGGCGCTGGGTCGCGCGCCCGAATCGAGTCGAGATAAGCCCTGAGGCCAGCAAGCATTGGCGCGTCCCCTTCGCCGATTTTGACATATTTAGGACGCCAAGCTGATGATTTCCATAACCGCGTTGCGAGAACTTCGCTGGGGAAAAGTCCATCTTTGTTGTAGGAATTAGGCTCGCGCGCCATGCAACAGACGTGACCGCGGGGAGTTTGCGCTGTTGATGGTCGAAGTTTCGCTGGCCTCGATCGAGGCGATCCTGCCCTTCATCGCGATCGGATTCGCCGCGCAATTGGTCGACGGCGCGCTCGGCATGGCGTTCGGCCTGATCAACTCGACCCTGTTGATCAGCGTGATGGGGCTGCCGCCACGCGTGGCCTCGGCGAGCGTGCATGCCGTCGAGACCTTCACCACCGCCGCGTCGGGTATCAGCCACGTCCTGCACAGGAATGTGAACTGGCGGCTGTTCGCGCGATTGGTGATTCCGGGAATGATCGGCGGCGTGCTGGGCGCCTATGTGCTGTCGAACATCGACGCATCGGTCGCGCGGCCGTTCGTGATGACCTATCTCGCGGCGATCGGCCTCTATCTGCTGTGGCGCGCGTGGCGCGGGCGCGTCGAACCCAAGACGCCGCGGATCATCGAGCCGCTCGGGCTGGTCGGCGGCTTCCTCGATGCGGCGGGCGGCGGCGGCTGGGGCCCGGTCGTGACGAGCAATTTGCTGGTGCAGGGCGCCAGCCCGCGCGAGACGATCGGCACCGTCAACACGGTCGAATTCTTCCTGACGGCGACCATCTCCGCCACCTTCATCTGGCAAATGGGGTTCGCCGCCTTCACGCTCCAGACGTTGGGGCTGCTGATCGGCGGGCTGCTCGCCGCGCCGCTCGGCGGCGTGCTCGCCAAGCGGGTGCCGGCGCGCCCGTTGATGGCGATGGTCGGCGTGTTGCTGACGCTTACCAGCGCCTTCTCGATCTATCAGGCGCTCGCCGATTTGGTCCGCGCCGATCCATCCCATTTGAATCCCACCCCGGCGAAGGCCGGGGCCCAGTCGCAACAGATTCTCAACGACGGGAGGCCATCTCCATGACGCCGAAGCTGGGCCCCGGTCTTCGCCGGGGTGGCGTTGGTTCAATTGCTCTGGATCAAGACATAGCGCTGGCGCGGTCTACGCGATCGCGGCGTGGACCGTCGCGACCGCTTTCATCACCGCCGCCCAGCGCACCGCGTCCTGGATCGCCTGCGCCGTCACACCCGCCTTTTTGAGCACATTCTCATGCGCGTCGATGCACAGGCCGCAACCATTCATCGCGCTGATCGCGAGGCTGAACAGCTCGAAATCGTCCTTTTCGATGCCCGGCGCGCCGATCACGTTCATGCGCAGCTTGGCCGGCATGCTGGCATATTCCTTGTTCCCGGCGAGGTGGGTGAAGCGGTAATAGACGTTGTTCATCGCCATCACCGCGGCGGCGGCGCGCGCGGCATTGGCCGCTTCGGGCGACAGCTTGCCGGCGACTTCCGCCTCGGCCGCCTCCACCAGCGGCTTGTGACCGGAAGCATGGGCGCAGGCCAGGACCAGACCGTATTTGCGCTGATCGCCGAGCGACGTTTCGTTGAGCAACGAGCCGACATTGAGCCGGATGTCCTTGGCGAAATCGGGCAGCGTCTGGGCGAATTCCTTGAGCGACATGCGAAAATGCTCCTCGCGGCGGTCATCGCCGGCGGTAGGGAAAGGGGCCCCGGCCGAAGCCGGGGCGAACGTCGGAAAATGGGGTGGCGCGGGGCCGAGGGGGGGAAAGACCCCGCGCCGGGGGATACGGCCCTGATCCAAGGCCGCATCTGTTAGACGAAGTCGTTACGCGGCAACCTTGAGAACATCGTCGCCTTTGTTCCAGTTGCACGGGCAAAGCTCGTCGGTCTGCAGCGCATCGAGCACCCGCAGCGTCTCCTGCGGGTTGCGACCGACGTTGAGGCCGTTGACCTGAACCGCCTGGATCACGCCGTCGGGATCGACCGTGAAGGTCGCGCGATAGGCGACATTCTCATCGGCATCGAGGATGCCCAGCGCCGCGGCGAGCTTGCCGCCATTGTCGGCGATCCACGGGAAATCGGCGGCGGCGAGGTCCGGATCCGACTTGCGCCACGCCAGATGGACATGGCTGGTGTCGGTCGAGGCACCGATCAGCACCGCGTCGCGATCCTCGAAATCGCCCTTCAGCCCGGCATAACCGACGATCTCGGTCGGGCAGACGAAAGTGAAGTCCTTGGGCCAGTAGAACACGATCTTCCACTTGCCGGGAGCGGTGGTGGTGACATCGATCGTCTCGCCGGCGGGCAAGGCGTCGACGCCCTGCTGGACGGGAACGGTGATGGCGGGGAATTTGTCTCCGACGGTCAACATGTTTTGGGCCTCCTGCCAAAGGAATTGGGGTCGGCCTTCTTGGACATCCTCTCAGATGGATGACGGCGGGGCCTTGGGGCCTCTTGTCCGTGAGGAGCGCTTATAGGCTGGCGTTTGAGCGATCCAATAGGTTATTTACGCGAGGTTGATCGACTGAGGCGATAAATGACCACCTATCTTCCGACGCTGAAACAGCTGCAATATCTCGTCGCGCTCAAGGACCATGGCCATTTCGGCCGCGCGGCCGAGGCGTGCTTCGTCACGCAATCGACCATGTCGGCGGGGATTCGCGAACTCGAGACATTGATCGGTGTGACGCTGGTCGAGAGGACCCGGCGCGTGGTGCGCTTCACGCCGCTGGGCGATCGCATCGCCGACAAGGCGCGGCGGGTGATCCGTGAGGCCGAGGAACTGGGCGACATGGCGCGCGCCGCCGGCCGGCCCTTGTCGGGCGAGATGCGGATGAGCGTGATCCCGACGATCGCGCCGTTCATGCTGCCGCACATCCTGCCGGCACTGCGTCGCGACTATCCCGACCTCAAATTGTTCCTGCGCGAGGAGACCACGGGACCGGCGTGCGAAGGCCTGCACAACGGCCGCACCGATTGCGTGCTGCTGGCGCTGCCTTATGCCTGCGGCGAAGTGACGGCGGCGCCCTTGTTCGACGATCGCCTGTTCGTCGCCTTCCCCGATGCCGATCTGCCCAATCCCCCCGCCACGATCGCGGCGGCCGATATCGACGAGACGCGATTGCTGCTGCTCGAGGACGGGCATTGCCTCAAGGATCATGCGCTAGCTGCGTGCAACCGGCCCGAACTCGGCGCGCATGCGATGATGCTGGGCACCTCGCTCCACACCATCGTGCAGATGGTCGACAACGGGCTGGGCGTGACGATGCTGCCCGAAATGGCGGTGCAATCGGGCATTCTCGACAATACCGCGATCTCGGCGCGACCGCTCGCGGGGGATCATGCGACCCGCACGATCGCGCTGGTATGGCGGCGAGCGTCGCCGCGCGAGCGCGACTTCCGGTTGCTCGCCGACATCCTCAAGGCGGCGGCCTGAGGCTTTTTCGGGTCGGGCGATGGAAAGCAATCGGCCATCCGAACGTATCCTGAAGGACGCCCGGCACGGGCGCACGATGAAAGGATGCTCGTAGAATGAAGCTGTTGCGTATCCCGGCGCTCGCGCTCGCGCCGGCCCTTGCCCTTCCCGCTGTTGCCCAGACCACGACCACCGCGCCGCCGGCCGGCCCCGCCCCGCAAAGCGCGGCCCCGGCCCCATCCACCGCCCCCGCCAATCCCGCGGTCGGCGGCGCGGCGATGGACGCCAGCAAGACGATCGTCGCCAATGCCTCGGCCGCGCCCAACCTCTCGACCCTGGTCAGGGCGGTGACCGCCGCCGATCTGACCGCGACATTGTCGGGGCCCGGGCCGTACACATTGTTCGCGCCGACCGACGACGCCTTCTCACGCCTGCCGCCCGACACGCTGGCGCAATTGATGAAGCCCGAGAACAAGGCATTGCTGGCCAAGGTACTGACCTATCACGTCGTGCCCGGCACGATCGATTTCGCGCAATTGAAGGCGCAGATCACGGCGGGCAACGGCACCGCCACGCTGACCACGGTCGCGGGCCAGCCGCTCAAGGCGACGATCACCGGCAACAATATCGTCACGCTGACCAGCGTCAACGGCAATGTCAGCTATCTGGAGACGCCCGACGTCCACCAGTCGAACGGCATCGTCCATGTCGTCAACGGCGTGCTGCTGCCCAAGCTGAACTGACCTTATGCGCGGCGCCGGGGCTCGCTCGGCGTCGCGCTCAGGGGTTCTGCCAGCGCTTCGCCGCATGGCGATCGCCCTCACGCTCGGCCACCCATTGCACGTCCTGACCGCGCGTCTCGCGCTTCCAGAACGGCGCATCGGTCTTGAGGCGATCGATCAGGAACGCGCACGCCTCCAATGCGCCGGCGCGGTGCGTTGCCGCGGTGCCGACGAAAACGATGCGCTCGCCGGGCTTCATCGCGCCGACCCGATGGATCACGGTCGCCGCGGCCAGCGACCAGCGGTCTGTCGCTTCCGCCGTCAGCTTGCGCAGGGCGTCTTCGGTGGCGCCGGGATAGTGTTCGAGGAACAGCTCCTCCACCCCGCCGTCGTCGCGCACCAGCCCGGTGAAGGTCGCCACCGCGCCGCCGCCGGCGCGTTCGAGCGCGTCCAGTTCGGCGGCGACGTCGATCGCCGCGTCGGTGACCAGGATTCGGATCATCCGCCGGTCACCGGGGGAAACAGCGCAATCTCGCGGGCGCCGACGATCGACGCGTCGAGCGGCACGAACAGCTGGTCGACCGCTGCCCTGAGTTTCGTCTTGTCGCCCAGCGCCTCTGCATAACCGCCGCCACGCGTCGCGAGCCAGTCGATCAGGCCCGCGACATCCACGACCCCGGCCGGCGGCGTCGCGCGTTCATGGCCCAGCCCGATGCTTTCGCGCACCCAGGCGAAATAGAGCAGATCGATCGCCACGATCAGTCCATGTGCTTCAGGCCGACGCGCAGATAATCCCAGCCGGTGACGATCGTCAGCGCGGCGGCGGCCCACAATGCCACCAGGCCGATGGTGTGAATGACCGGCCAGGCAGGCAGCGCGCCCGCCAATATCAGCGCGCCCAGCGCGACGAGCTGGAGCGCCGTCTTCCATTTGGCAAGTTGCGACACCGGCACCGAGACCTGGAGCCCCCCGAGGAATTCGCGCAGCCCCGACACCATGATCTCTCGACCCAGGATGACGATCGCGGCGATGACGTGCCAACCGCCGATGTCGCGGGTCGCCACCAGCATCAGCACGACCGCCGCCACCATGATCTTGTCGGCGATCGGATCGAGGAAGATCCCGAGCTTCGACACCGTTCCCTGCGCCCGGGCCAGATAGCCGTCGAGATAGTCGGTCAGCGCGATCAGCGAATAGAGGACGAAGGCAAAGGCGTACCCCAATTCCCAGCCCGGCCACCACAGACAGGCGACCAGCAAGGGCACGCCCAGGATGCGCGACAGCGTGAGGATGTTGGGAAGAGTCCACATGATCGCCTTCCCTAGGGCGCATCCTTACAACCGGCAACGCCCTGGCGCCGGCCGAACGCTATTGGAAACTGCTCCGAGGCAAACCACATTCACTAATTGAGTGATTGTCGCTGCCCCTGCCCCTCGGCTAAGGAGCGGTTTCTTTTGCCACCAACGGGGCTCCAAACTCGTAATGCTGAATGCGCTCGGTCTGTTGAAGGAGCGCCGATTCCTGCCGCTGTTCATCACGCAGTTCCTCGGTGCCTTCAACGACAATCTGTTCAAACAGGCGATGGTGATCGTTGTCGTCTATCAGATCTATAACAACCCCCAATACGAACAGAGCTTCACTGCGCTCGCCACCGCGATCAGCATCATCCCCTTCTTCCTGCTGTCCGCGCTTGCCGGGCAGCTCGCGGACGCCAACGACAAGAGCAAGATCATCCGCATCGTAAAGACCGCGGAAATCGTCATCATGCTGGTCGGCGGCGCCGGGCTGCTGCTCGCCAAGGCTGGCCATACCGCGATCGGCATGGCGTTCATGCTCACCGCGGTGCTGGCGCTCGGCATCCACTCGACCTTTTTCGGGCCGATCAAATACGCGATCCTGCCGCAACATCTGGAAGAGGATGAGGTGCTGGGCGGCACCGGGCTGGTCGAATCGGCGACCTATCTCGCGATCCTGCTCGGTACCGTGCTGGCCGGCTTCATGAAGGTCGAACATGCGGTGATCGGCACGCTGATCGTCGCGGCGATCGGCTGGTTTGCCGGTCGGCGCGTGCCGCCGGCGCCGCGCGCCGGCCCCGAACTCAAGATCAACTTCAACCCCTTCACCTCGTCGTGGCGGCTGATCAGCGGGACGATGCACATCCCGCGGCTGTTCCTGGCGATCTGCGCGATCAGCTTCTTCTGGACGATGGGCGCGGTGCTGATCATCATCTTCACCCCGCTGGCCAAGAACGTGCTGACCGCCGACAAGCATGTCGCGACCTTGCTGACCGCTCTATTCTCGATCGGCATCGCGGTCGGATCGGTCGCGATCAACTCGCTGCTCAAGGGCCATACCTCGGCCAAATACGGCCCCGCCTCGGTGCTGATCATGGGCGGGTTCGTGGTGCTGTTCTCGATCCTGTGCAAGACGTGGCCGCCCGCCGCCGTCGGCCATTATTACGGCTGGATCGAATTCATCGCGATGCCGCGCGCGCTGCTGGTGATCGGTGCGCTGATGGGGATCGCGGTGTTCGGCGGCATGTTCGTCGTGCCGCTCTACGCCTTTCTGACGACGACGGTGACCAAGGACGAAACGTCGCGGACGGTCGCTGCCAACAATGTCGTCAATTCGGGCTCGATGGCGATCGGCGCCGCGATGGTCACCGCGCTGTCGCATGCCGGGGTGACGCCGACCAACATGCTGTTCGTCGTCGCCGCGATGTGCCCGATATCGGCGTGGCTCGCGCAGAAACTACACAAGGCCTGCGACTGAGCTGACGCCCAGACCGCGGGCGATCAGAGAATAAGCGTATAGATGCAGATGAAAAATGCCGTGAAGCTGATCACGAAGAGCTTCAGGTCGCCATCGTCGTTGCGTCGCCGCGTCTCGCCGCCCAGCCCGAGCCGGCGGCGGAAGGAATGGCTGGCCCCACGCGGGGCGAATTCGAGATACCCTGGCATAGCCAGTAGTTAACGCCGCGTTGACGATTCCGGCCAGCGTTAAGATTGGTTAACCACTGTCCGCCAATGGGACGGTCGCACCTCAAGCCCGGCGCGCAACCAGGATATCGGCGCCATCCGCCGTCCGGGCCGGCCCGGTTCCGGCGAGCACGCCGAACAGGTCGCGCGGATCGGTCGGGCGCGCGAGCAGATCGATCGTGCTGAAGAGTCCGGCCTCCCCCACCATGTCGTCGAGATAGCGCAGCGCCGAAAAATCCTCGATCGCGAAGCCGACCGAGTCGAACAAGGTGATCTCGTCGCGATGCGCGCGGCCGGGCGCCTCGCCGGCGATCACGCGCCACAATTCGGTCGCCGGAAAGTCCGCCGGCTTCTGCTGGATTTCGCCTTCGATCCGCGTCTGCGGCAGATATTCGACGAACACGCTGGCGCGGTCGAGGATGTCAGGCTGGAGCTCGGTCTTGCCCGGACAGTCGCCGCCCACCGCGTTGATATGCATGCCCGACCCGATCATATTGTCCGACAGGATCGTCGCGCGCTTCTTGTCGGCGGTCACCGTGGTGACGATGTCGGCACCCTCGACCGCTTCCTGCGCGGACGGCGCGACGGTGATCGCGAAGTCGCGGCCGGCCATGTTGGCGCGGAACTTGGCGGTCGCCGCGGGGTCGACGTCGAAGATGTGCAGCCGATCGATGCCGAGCAGGGCGCGGAAAGCCTCCGCCTGGAACTCGGCCTGCGCGCCCAGCCCGATGATCGCCATCGTCCGCGCGCCGGGCCGGGCGAGATAGGTCGCGGCCAGCGCCGACATCGCCGCGGTGCGCAGCGCGGTCATGATCGTCATTTCGGCGATCAGCCGGGGATAGCCGGTCGCGACATCGGCCAGCACGCCGAAGCCGGTCACGGTCTGCAGCCCCGCCGCCTGGTTGGCGGGATGGCCGTTGACATATTTGAACCCGAAGTCGCGGCCGTCGGCGATCGGCATCAGTTCGATCACGCCGCCGGGCGAATGGCTGGCATAGCGCGGCGATTTGTCGAACTCGGGCCAGCGGCCATAATCGGCGGCGATATAATCGGCGAGCTCGCGGAGCAGATTGCCCAGCCCCTTGCGCCGGACCAGCTCAACGACGTGATCTACCTCGACTAATCGCATGACCCTCATCCTTTCGAGTGAGGATGCTAGGCTGGCGGAGTGCCGCGCATAATTGCATTATTGCTGGATAAAAATACAACAATGATGCAAAATGCTCAGCGGCAAGGAGCATATCGATCATGCAGGAGCTCGACTCGACTGACCGGCGGCTGATCGCCGAATTGCGCAGCGACGGCCGCGCGCCAATGGCGCAACTGGCCAGCCGCATCGGCATATCGCGTGCGACCGCCGAGAAGCGCGTCGCCCGGATGGTCGAGAACGGCACGATCCTGGGCTTCACCGTCCGCGCGCGTGACGAAACGTCGAGCATCCGCGCGGTGATGATGATCGAGGTGGCGGGCCGCGCGACCAGCGCGGTGATCCGCAATTTGAAGGAAATCCCCGAGCTCCACACGCTCCACACCACCAATGGCGGCTGGGACCTGATCGCCGAGTTGCGCGCCGACAGCCTGGGCGATTTCGACCGTGTGTTGCGCGAGGTGCGGCTGATCGATGGCGTACTGAACAGCGAGACGAGTTTGTTGCTGAGTTCGGCTTGAGGGAAAAAGCCCTCTCCCGCCTGCGGGAGAGGGTTGGGTGAGGGTCTTCTTTCTTCTTCCAGGCGGTCAAAGCCGAAAGAAGAAGAAAGAAGACCCTCACCCTCCCGCTCCGCGGGCCCCTCCCTCTCCCGCTTGCGGGAGAGGGGTAACCGCCGACGGAACCGCTCCTACCGCTCCTCGTCGATCCGCGTCGTGACCCCGGTCGCGACGATCGTCCGCGTCGCGTCGATCGAGGCATAGGTCCAGAAGATCGCCATCTCCTCGCTGTCCGACGTGTTGCGGAAGCAATGCGGGATTTCCGCCGGGATCCAGCTGGTGTCGTTGGGCGACACCGGATGATCCACGCCGTCGATATGCGCAACCCCGCTGCCCGACAGCACCACCACGCATTCCTCGCAATTGTGCGTGTGGAGCGGCACCGCGGCGCCCGGAGCGATCCGGGTGATGCCGGTCAGCATCGCGCGCGATCCGCGGCCGGCGGTGACCAGCGGCGTGGTGACGATCCCCCCGCCGCGATCCTTGACCGGCAGGCCGGCGGGCGTGAGGACGATCGCGGTCATGTGGCGCTCCGGATGGTCTTGGCGTTGGTGAATTCGCGCAGGCCGAGGTCGCCGAGTTCGCGGCCGTACCCCGATGCCTTGATCCCGCCGAACGGGACGCGCGGGTCGGAGGCGACCATGGCGTTGACGAACACCGCGCCGGCGTCGATCCGCCGCGCGAGATCGAGCCCGCGCTGCGTGTCGCGTGTCCAGATCGAGGCGCCGAGCCCGAAGGCGGTGCGGTTGGCGAGCGCCACCGCTTCCTCGGTATCCGCAGCGCGAATGATCGCGGCGGCCGGGCCGAACGTCTCTTCGTCGAACGCCGCCATGCCGGGTACGACATGGTCGAGGATGGTCGGTTGGTAGAAGAAGCCCGGCCCCTCGCCCGCCGATCCGCCGATCACCGTCCGCGCACCGGCGGCGACGCTGCGCTCGACCTGGTCGGCGATCGCCGCGCGCAAATTGGCGCGCGCCAGTGGTCCGAGCGTGGTGCCATCGGCGGTGGGGTCGCCCAGCACCAGCGCGCTCGCCTCGGCCGCGAAGGCCTCCACGAAATCGTCGGCGATACTCACATCGACGATGAAGCGCTTGGCGTTGACGCAACTCTGCCCGGCATTGGTAAAGCGCGCGGTGACCGCCATTGCCGCGGCGCGCTCGATATCGGCATCGGCGAGCACGACGAACGGATCCGACCCGCCGAGTTCGAGCACCTGCTTCTTGAGCGCGTTGCCCGCTTGCCCCGCGACGATCATCCCGACCTGGGTCGACCCGGTCAGCGTCACGGCAGCGATGCGCGGATCGGCGATCAGCCGTGCGACCGTCTCGGGCTCGACGCGCAGGCTGGCGAACAGGCCGTCGGGCGCGCCCGCCTCGGCGACGATCCGCTCGATCGCCATCGCGCATTGCGGGACGTTGGCGGCGTGCTTGAGGATCGCGCCATTGCCCGCGGCGAAGGCCGGCGCGAGGAAGCGCACGACCTGCCAGATCGGATAATTCCACGGCATGATCGCGAGCACGATTCCGAGCGGCTCATAGGCGACGAACGCGCCCGGCGCGCTCGCGACCGGCGCATCGGCCAGCATCCCGGCGGCGGCATCGGCGTAGAAGTCGCAATTGAGCGCACATTTCTCGACCTCGGCACGTGCTTCGGCGATCGGCTTGCCCATTTCCTCGGTGACCAAAGCCGCCAGCGTATCGCGCTCGCGGCGGAAACCTTCCGCCAGCCGCTTCAGCAGGTCGCGGCGCTCGCTATGCGCGGTCCAGCGCCATGCGCGCTGCGCGGCGACGGCGCGGTCGAGCGCCTGGTCGACCGCTCTATCGTCATGGAGCTCGTAGTCGGCGATCGTCGCGCCGGTCGCGGGGTTGATCGTCACGATCACAGCGCGGCGACCACTGCCTGGGCAAAGGCCTCGGTGCCGAGCGGCCCTCCGACATCGCGCGTCCTCGACTGCGGATCGTCGAGCACGCGATCGACCGCGCGCTCGATCCGCGCGGCGGCGTCGGTCAGCGCCGCGTCCGATTTCCGCCGCCCGAGCCAGTCGAGCAGCATCGCCGCCGACAGGATCAGCGACGTCGGATTGGCGACGCCCTTGCCGGCGATATCGGGCGCCGACCCGTGCTGCGCCTGCGCGACGCAGATATCGTCACCGGCGTTGATCGAACCACCGAGCCCGAGGCTGCCGCTCAGTTCCGATGCTTCATCCGACAGGATGTCGCCGAACAT
The DNA here is from genome assembly GCA_036383655.1 of Sphingomonas sp. Lineage (GTDB taxonomy): Bacteria > Pseudomonadota > Alphaproteobacteria > Sphingomonadales > Sphingomonadaceae > Sphingomonas. Next base: position 14,019 of record DASVNU010000480.1, read on the forward strand.
GTTGGTGGTGACGATAACGTCGAACCGCGCCGGATCGCGCACCAACAGCGCTGCGGCGGCATCGACGATCACTTCGTCGAGCGTCACCGCCGCGAACTCGGCCGCGACCGCGCGCACTTCGCGCAGGAACAGCCCGTCGGTCAGCTTGAGCACGTTCGCCTTGTGCACCACGGTCAACTTGCCGCTCCGCGCCGCCGCGATCTCGCACGCCGCACGCGCCACCCGGCGCGACGCGGCTCCGGTGATCTTGCGGATCGAGAAAGCGCTGTCGGCGTCGGGCATGAACTCGCCGGGGCCGGCATACATGCTGCGGTCGGCGTAGAAGCCTTCGGTATTCTCGCGCACGATCACCAGGTCCATCGGCTGGCGCAGAATGCTCAACCCCTCGCGCGAGCGGCACGGACGGACATTGGCGTAGAGCTGGAACCCGGTGCGCAGCGCCGCCGACGGATTGGGCTGACCGGCTGGGTAGGTGTAATGCGACACCGGCCCCAGGATCACGCCATCGGCTTGCGGCACCGCCGCCATCACCGCGTCGGGCAGCGTCGATCCCGACGCCGCCAGGCTCGCTTCGCCGATCGCCATCTCGTCGAACGTCACGCTCTCGCCCGCCGCGGCGCGGACGACCGCGATCGTCGCCGCGGTGATCTCGGGTCCGATCCCGTCACCGGGCAACACCAGCAACCGCGTCATTGGCCGACCGCCTTCATCGCTACTTTCTCCTGTTGATTGCTCGCACGCGCTGTTTTCCGCGCGCGGTCGCGCCGGGTGCGCGTGAACCAGAGCCACAATCCGCTGAGCGCCATCCCGAACAGCGTCAGGCCGGCCAGCAGCATGATCGCCTGCGTCACTGCCCCGCCCCACAGACCGGTATGGACGGTGTAGACCCAGTCGAGGAACTCGGCGCCGCACGACTGCGTGCCGGCGATGTAATGCGCGACTTCGCGGCCGTCATAGCGGTTGAAATAGATCTGATTGGTCCCGTCGGCGCGGATCGTGCGGTTGCTGTCGAGAAAGACCGCGACGACGCGCCCGCCGCTCGAAAAGCGCAATTGGCGCAGCGGCGTGTCGCCATAAGCCGCCTTGGCGCGCGCGATCAGCGGGTCGATCGGCATCATCACCGCGCCATCGCTCTCGGCGACCTTGGGCGACGGGCGGCTTTCGGTTGTCGCGACCAGGTTCATCCCGGCCCGAACCTGTTCCTTCCACACCATCAGCACGCCAGTGGTCGCCGACATCAGCAGGATCACCGCGACGCCCGCGCCCACCGCGCGATGCAAGGTGCGCCAGCGCAGGTCGACGCTGCCGTCCAGCTTGACACGAAAGCCCTGCTTCAGCCGCTTCCGGCCGGGCCACCAATAGGACAGCCCCATGATCGCCAGGAACAAGAGCGACAGCCCCTCGATCCCGATCAGCGTCTCGCCCACCGGGCCGGACAGCAATTGCTCGTGGATGTTGAAGATGAATTCGAGCGGCCAGGCCGTTGCGGTGCCGTCATGGACGACGCGCCCGTCGAACGGATCGATCGCGGTCAGCCAGCGCGCCTTCTTGATGGTCGATTTGACGATCACCGCCTGATTGGCGGCATCGGGAAATTCGGCGCGCGTCAGGTCGGCATCGGGGTGCGCGCGCCGGAAGGCATCGAGCAGTCCCTGCACCGGCAGGCGCGCGGGCCGTTCGGGTACGATCAGCGACGGCACGACCACCGGCTCCAACGCATCGCGGAACGCCATGACCGCGCCGGTCAGGCCCTGGACCATCAGCAACAGTCCGACCGTCAGGCCAAGCCAGCGGTGCAATTTCAGATAGGTCGGTTTTCGGATCACGCCGCACCCAAAAGACAGAGAGTCGGACGCGGGAGACAGCTCCCGAACCCGTCCGGCGAGCGATAGGCAGATTTTGGACTATTGACAAGAATAATACAAAATCATTGACGCTGGGCAGGACGGACGGTAACCGTTCGCAACCCTTCAGCCCCTGTTTTCCGGACCCCTTCGTGGCATCTTCTCCTGTCGCATCCCCTTCCCAGGACGGCCTGCGCCGCGGTTCGCCGTCGAGCGCGGGGGTCGATTCGCGCGAGGTCCTGGGGTTCATCCAGGATGTCGAGGCGGCCGGGCTCGAGCTCCACAATCTGATGCTGTGGCGCGACGGGGCGGTCGTCGCGGAGGGCTGGCATTGGCCGTACAGCGGCGACCGGCTGCGCATGACGCATTCGATGACCAAGAGCGTCACCGCCTGCGCGATCGGCATGCTGGTCGATGCCGGACGGTTGACGCTCGACCAGAAGGTCGCGCCGCTGTTCCCCGAAGTGACGCTCGATCCGGACAGCCTGGCGGCACGAATGACGGTCGAGGATCTGCTGACGATGCGGTCGGGCCAGGGCACCGAGGTGTCGGGATCGATCTGGCGCGGCATCGCGACGAGCTGGATCGCCGAATTCTTCCGCATCCCGTTCGATCACGAGCCGGGCACGACCTATGTCTATTCGAGCGCGGCGAGCTACATGCTGTCGGCGATCGTCACGCGCATCACCGGGCAGACCTGTTTCGACTTCCTGAAGCCGCGCTTGTTCGATCCGCTGGGCATCACCAATATCCGCTGGGATGTCGGGCCCGACGGGATCAATCCCGGCGGCAACGGGATCAGCTTCACTACCGTGGACGGGCTCAAACTCGGCATCCTCCACGCTCAGAAGGGACTGTGGCAGGGCCAGCGCATCCTGTCCGAACACTGGGTGACCGAGGCGACGCGGATCCATGCCGGCGAGCCGGGCGACCAATATGGCTATCACTGGGTGGTGGGCGACGGCTATTTCGCGATGCTCGGCGTGTTCGTGCAGATGGTCCGGGTATTTCCGGGATCGAACGCGGTGCTCGCGTTCAACGCCGCGATGGACGAGAGCCGGGTGGTGCTGCCGTATCTCGAGCGGCATTTCCCGGCGGCGTTCACGAACGGCACCGATGCGGCCGCTGATGCCGCGCTTGCCGAGCGACTCGCGGGGTGGAGCAAGCGTCCTGATTTCGTGTCGGCCGTGCCCGCGAACACAGGCGCTTTCGCCGGCCGCTGGGCAATGGCACCGAACGACAAAGGGTTGACCGGCCTGGAGTTCGACTTCGGACCCGACGAAGCGCGCGTCACCTTGCGCGACGGCGAAGGCGACCACCGCGTGGTCGCCGCGCGCGACGGCTGGACGCTGGCACCAATCTATCTTCCCGGCGCCGACCTCCACCATGGCTATCGCATGGAAAACATGCCGTCCGCGGCCGGGTTGCGCTGGCTCGCCGACAACCGGATCGAATTGGTGGTGCACTTCCTGGAAGCGGCCTTCCGCGACACGTTCGTGCTTAGCGTCGACGGCGACCGACTGGTGATGGACCGCTCGGTCAACATCAATTCGGGCTCGCGCGCCTGGCCGAGCATGATCGCGACACGCGAGGGGCGCTAATCCCGAAAGCGGTCATTCGCCCGGAGCGCTAGCGAGCGTCCGCTATTCGTGGCGGCTTCAACGGTCATCGCAGCACCTTTATCCTGAGAGGATGGAGCTGAGCGATGGTGACATCACGGATTTGGTTCACGTCGGCGCGGAAGGCCGAGCCGGACCGGATCCGACCGACCGCTACGCGCCCCAAAAGGTGGTCACCGACAAGCAGCTTTGCGGCGAGGCGGGTGAAAAGCCGCCCTCGGGCGTGGTCCCGCCCCGGCATGAAGCCCGCGATTACCGCCAGCCGAGGGCTGGGGCGACGTGCGTAAGGATGCTTTCGAGAAGGTGAGCGTTGTAGTCGACGCCGAGCTGGTTCGGCACCGTCAGCAATATAGTGTCAGCTTCGGCGATCGCCTCGTCCGCTTTCAGCTCCTCGATCAGGCGTTCTGGCTCTGCTGCATATGAGCGGCCGAAAACCGCCCGCATGTTATCGATGATCCCGATCTGGTCGTTACTCCCGTCACGGCCGAAATAGGCTCGGTCGGTATCGTTCGTCAGCGCGAATATTGATCGCGACACGGATACGCGCGGCACCCGGCTATGGCCTGCCTCTTTCCACGCTTCGCGATAAGCGCGGATTTGCTTCGCCTGCTGGACGTGGAACGGTTCGCCGGATTCGTCGGCCTTCAGTGTCGAGCTTTGCAGGTTCATGCCCATCCGCGCCGCCCAGATCGCGGTCGCGTTCGATGCCGAGCCCCACCAGATACGGTCGCGCAGGCCGGGCGAGTGAGGCTCCAGTCGCAACAATCCGGGAGGATTGGGAAACATCGGGCGAGGGTTGGGCTGCGCGAAGCCCTCACCCTTCAACAGCTCGAGAAACACCTCGGCGTGGCGGCGACCCATATCGGCATCGCTCTGCCCCTCCGGCGGCGAAAAGCCAAAGTGTCGCCAGCCATCGATGACCTGCTCCGGGGAACCGCGACTGATCCCGAGCTGGAGGCGCCCCGCGCTGATCAAGTCGGCAGACCCTGCATCTTCCAGCATGTAGAACGGATTCTCATAGCGCATGTCGATCACGCCAGTGCCGATCTCGATGCGACGGGTCCTGGCACCTACGGCCGCGAGCAGCGGGAATGGCGATGCGAGTTGCTGCGCGAAATGGTGAACGCGAAAATAGGCGCCGTCCGCGCCAAGTTCCTCGGCGGCCACGGCCAGGTCGATCGACTGAAGCAGAACGTCGCTCGCGGAGCGGGTCGCTGATTGTGACGACGCGGACCAATGTCCGAACGAAAGGAAGCCGATATTTTTCATGCGAGAAAGCTGGCGGTCGATTGGCCTGGCCGCAAGGCGCGTGCCGGAATTTCAGTGTTTCCCATCAAGCAGGCTCGAGAGCGGCCAAGCGTAGCGTAGGAGGGGCGGCTGGTAAGCGCACCGTTTCGGTCGTTCGGCGCGTCGATTGGTGTCCCCAAAATCGGCCGTTCGTTTGTAATCGCGATCACGCTTCCAGGGAGGCCCGTCCCTAAGACCTTGCGGTCGGCCAGCTTTTGCGAACGTGCGTCGGTAGGCCTCCCACTCGCTAAGCAAAGGTCGGTGCGTCAGTCCCGTCCTTTGGACAGCCCTGCTAGAAGCGGCGCATGTGCGGCGAGCGTTCGTGATACGAACTCGGTGAACAGCCGTACCCGTTTCGTCTTGCGAGTTTCACCCTGGGTCAGCAGCCAGATCGTGCCGTGCATGTAGAGGCTGCTCCCGGGCGCTCTCACGAGCAGCGGATCGGCGTCTCCGACGAAACAGGGCAGTATCGTCATACCAAGCCCCTGCCGGACGGCCGCGATCTGCGTCTCGCCGTCGGTAACCTTGAACGGGACGCCAGACGCGCGGACGTTGCCCTCACGTGCCCAACCAGGGATATCATCCTGTCCCGCCACTACCCAGCGAACGGCATCGAGCGCTTCCGCACGCCAGGCGGCAAGCAAGTCGCTTGACAGGTAGACGCCGCCGAACAGGTCAGGTCCCTTCAGGCCGTGAAGATTGAGCGGCAGAGTGTCGCGGTCGTACACGACACGGATCGCGACATCGGCGTCGCGGTTGGTGAGATTCATAAGCTGGCCGGAGGGCGCGATCTCCATTTCTATCTCAGGATAGAGACGCGCGAATTCGGCAAAGTCCGGCATTAGCAGGTGGCTCGCAAGGAGCGGCGCCAAGGTCACCCGCAAAGGCCCGCGCACGCTCTGATCGCGCCCGAAGACGCGGGTCTCCAACTCGTGCGACGTCACCTCCATCTGGATCGCGAGGTATAGAACCTCCTCTCCCGCAGGCGTCAGGCGATAGCCCGAAGGTAGCTTCTCGAACATTTGCGTACCGAGACGTTCCTCGAGTTGAGAAATGCGTCGCAGCACCGTTGAATGATTCACCGCCAATCGCTTGGCGGCCGCGCGCACCGAACCACCACGCGCGGCGGCGAGGAAGTAGCGGACGTCATCCCAGTCGATCATGGTGCATTATCGCGCCGCAGAGAGCACTTTCATAGCCAGTTACGGCAACGCAGGCGGAAAGACGCGCGGCGGGTAGACATGTTGCTGGTTTGTTTACGCACCACCGATGTGCGTCATTTCACACTGACAGAGCGGCGCGGGCAGGTCCATCTGGAGCGTTCCAGGGACCTCCCCGACATACTGAAGGATAGACGACATGAGAATGCTCGAAGGCAAGGTCGCCGTCATCACCGGCGGAAACAGCGGTATCGGGTTGGCCACGGCCAAGCGCTTCGTCGCAGAGGGCGCACACGTGGTGATTACCGGACGACGCGAGAAGGAACTGACGGAGGCTGCCGCCGTCATTGGAGGAAACGTCTCGACCGTCACCGGCGACGTGACACGGCTCGAAGATTTGGATCGGCTCTATGGTTTCGTGAAGGAAAAGCACGGTCACATCGACGTCCTCTTCGCGAATGCCGGCTGGGGTGAAGTTGCTTCGCTCGAAACGGCAACCGAAGAGCATTTCGACAAGACCTTCGACCTGAACGCGAAGGGAACCTTCTTCACCGTGCAGAAGGCGCTTCCTCTCTTCAGGGACGGCGGCTCGATCATCCTGACTGCTTCGGTTGCGAACGTCAGGGGAGATCCATCCTTCAGCGCCTACGCCGCTGCCAAGGCAGCCGTGCGCACTTTCGCTCGCGGTTGGACAATGGAGCTTAAGGATCGAAAGATTCGCGTGAATTCGATGAGCCCTGGCCCAATCGAGACTCCGGCCCTGGAGAAGGTCGGGCTGACCGCTGAACAGGTCGAACAGGCGGTGGCTCATTTCGCGTCCCAGGTTCCGCTCGGTCGCCGGGGTAAGGCCGAGGAAATCGCAGCGGCCGTGTTGTTCCTCGCCTCCGACGAAAGTTCTTACGTCACCGGCATCGACCTCGCCGTCGATGGCGGCATGGCCCAGGTCTGACCGGGGATCACCCCTAATCGGACAGCCTCCTATGAACACCGAGCAAAACGTACAGACCGTGAAGAACTTCTTCGCGACGATCGGCCGCGGTGACGGAGAGGCTCTGCTGGCCCAGGTCGCCGACGACATCGAATGGATCATTCCGGGCAAGGACTGGCCGCTGGCCGGAGCGTACCACGGACACGCGGGCGTAACGAGATTGCTCGAAACCGCATCGCGGTATCTCGAGACATCAACCGAACCCCGTGAGTTCGTCGCCCAGGGAGACCGCGTGCTGGTGGTCGGCGTCGCCACGGGCAAGGTGAAGGCGACGAGCGAACCGTTCGAGGATGACTGGGTCTTCGCCATAACGGTTAGGAACGGCAAGCTGACCAGAATCCGAGAGTATGTCGACACGCAAGCCCTGGCACGGGCCGCTGCGGCCGGAACGCCAACTAAATCTACGGCCGCTGAATGAGCTACCTGAGGCGCGCATGACCCAAGCCGCCCGCGGGGCATCGTCTCGCGTGATATGTTTTGATCAAACGCCCGAGCAGATGGAGAATCCCATGTACGAACAAACCAAGCAATCCGAGTTGATAGAGTTCGCGCGGGTCGGTGCAGGCTCCACCGTCATCGACGTTTACCCCGGCAACGGCGACTGGACGCGCATCTTTTCTGGCGTCGTCGGACCTAACGGTCGGGTTTACAGCTTCGTGCCGGCGGAAGTCGCGCATTTCTCGAACGATCCGGTCGGCCTGATGCGCGCACTCGCCGAGGAGCCGGGCCGGGAAAATGTCGATGCCGTGTCGGCAAGCCTCTCTGGGCTGGCGGAGGCCACGCGGCCAGCCGATGTCCTTTGGCTTCACCTATTCTACCACGATCTCCACACGGCGCTGATTATGGACGAGGGCGAAACGGCGAGCGCCTTCAATCGCGCCGTTTACGAAGCGCTGAAGCCTGGCGGTCGCTATCTCATCGTCGATCATGCCGCCGCCGATGGGTCAGGCACAAGCGACACGCAGTCGCTGCACCGGATCGACCCCGCCTCGGTTCGGGAGGAGGTCGAGGCGGCCGGCTTCGTCCTGGAGGCGCAGAGCGCACTGCTTGCGAACGAGAACGATCTGCACTCGGTTAAGGTGTTCGATCCCTCCGTCAAGGGCGAAACCGATCGCTTTGCGTACCGGTTCGTGAAGCCCTGACACGCTACTCAACGACGCGCGCAAACGTGCGTACCACGGCTTCTCAACCGACCGCAGATTTGAGGAAACGCTCGTTAGACGTGGAGATACTGCAATTGGCTCGGAAGCTGCCGAGCGTAGGGGACGATTCTGATTTTCAGAGTGCCGTGCGAGCGGCAACTTTTGGTGGCTTCGAGCCCGCAACCGGACGATCGGTTTTCGGCCCATCTCCAGTCATCCCGGCAAAGCCCGGCCAGCGCCAGGCCGGGCTTATCCTCAATCGTTCGAGCCGCCGTCGCCTATGGCACCAACGTCGGCTTGGTCGATGGTTCCCACACGTCGCTGCTCGTCGCGACCAGCTCCTTCATGTTGCTCCACGTCCGCCGCCCCGGGATCGACTTCTCCCCGAGCACCACCGCGCGCGCATAAGCGATGACCCGGTCCTGGACGCGCAGCTTCTCCTCGGTCGGCCATGTCTCCCAGGCGTGCGGGCCGCGCACGACGACCAGGTCCTTCAGCCCTTTGACCCGCTGGTAGGATGCAATCTCGCCTTCCAGCCCGTCGGCATAGCACCACAGGCCGCGGGCGAAGAACGCGCTCGGCCATTTGCTCATCCCCGACAGGATCGCCGAACTCGGGAAGAACACGATATTGTTCTCTTGCTCGATGCCGCCGATGAACAGCCCGCGATCGCGGCCGGGGCCGCGCCCGTCATCCTTGGGGCTGGTTTCGGATTCGAGATAGCCGACCCCGCTGGAGAAATCGGCGACCAGGATCGCGCCCGCGATATGCGGATCGCGCCGCGGCCCGGTGCATTTGATCTTGGGCAGATCGTAGCTGCAATCCTTGTCGAAATTGATCGTCATCGCCCAGCCGCTCGCCATCGTGCCGCGCGAGCTGCCCATGAAGAACACCGGCAGGCCGGCACCCGATGGGCCACCATAGGCAGCCGCAGCCGCGTCGGCGCCGTTGGTCAGCTTGCCGTCGGGACCGAGCGCGCGCATGCCCTTGCCGCTACGCAGTGCCGCGACGATGTCGAGCAGGTCGTGCCCCTGTTGCAGCGTGTTGGTGTCGCTGTAACCGCCCGAAATGCCGACGCCGCGGCGGTCCATCGCCAGCACGTCGAACCCCGCCTGGTGCAGGCGGTACCAGGTCTGGCGCCAGAAACGCTCGCCCTGCACGCCGGTGCCGCCCTTGGGCCAATCGTCGTCGGGGATCGTCACGCCGGTCTTGGGGTCGATGGCATAAGCGACGTCATTGGGGTCATCGAGCGCGGTGACGCGGTCGCCGCCGCCGCCGTTCATGATCACCAGGGCGCGCTTGCGGCCGCCCTTGCCGTCATCGATCCCGGCGCCGCGAATGTACCAGCCGCGGATCCTGATATCGCCGGTCATCTTCATGTGGATGCGTTCGTACGCCTCGACCGGCGCGGTGAATTCGACGACATAAGTGTCGGCATCGGCCGCCGCGATCGGCTCGTTATAGGGCGCGCGCGCGAAGAAACCCGGACGGCGTATCTGGCTCAGGTCGGTGTCCCCGCCCTTCTCATCGATCTTGCCGAGCAGATAGCGGCCATGCGCATCCTTGAGGGCATATTCCTTGTTCGGCGGATGGCGCTTGAGCACCTGCTCATAGACGCGCTTGTGGCACTTCTTGTCGTCCTTGCACTTCTTCCAGCGCTCGCGGAGCTTCTCGTCGGTGAAGTTGGCGACGTAGAAATCGCCCTTATAGTCCCTGGGCTTGCGCGCCGCGACGGTAGTGAAGGGAATGCAGGTCCTGGGCCCCGCCTTGGTCGGCAGGATATAGCCCGGCAGCTTCATGTCGCGGTCATAGGCGACATAGGCCTCGCAATCGGTCGGCGGGAACATCGCCGCGGGGAGCACCTGGGCCTTATGGTGTTTGGCGCGGTCCTTGGCCTCGGCAGCGGTGGCGCACGTCACCACCCCCGATATCGCGAGTATCGCAGCGACCCATTTTTTCATGTCTCTCTCCAATTGCGATGGCGTTTTATCGTGGAAGATCGGCGAACCGCGCGGGCAGTTCGAAGCCGTCGGCAAAGCGGTCGCCGGGTTCGGCGATGAACTCGCTGCGGGCGGCGTAATAGGATCGCCCGGCGACGCGGACGCGCGAAACGGCGCCGCGGTCGCGTTGCTCGTGCCGGGCGAGCGCGCCGACGAAGCCTTCGCCCGACACGCCGCGAATCTCGCATTGCTGCCCGACCGCCATCTCGCCGCGCGCCGCCGCCAGCGCGATCCGCGCGGTCACCCCGCTCCCGGTCGGCGAACGGTCGATCTGCCCTTCGGCGAAGATGCACAGATTGTAGCTCGGTCGGCCGCCGTGATCGCCGAGCGGCACGTCGTCGGTCAGGATCGTGCCGTAGAGGAAGGACAGGTCGCGCTCGGTCGGATGCTCGATCGCGATCGCGCCTCGGACCGCGTCGGTGACCGCCACCCCCGCCGCGACGAGGTCGGCGAGCGGTGTGTCCATCAGCGTCAGGTCGAGCCGGGAGGCGGGGAGGATCGCGTAATAAGCGCCGCCGAACGCGATATCGACACCGACCCGGCCAAAGCCCGGCACCTCGACCGATTGATCGAAATGGCTGGCGAAGGACTCGACGCTTTCGAACGCGACCAGCGGAGCCTCACCCTCCCCCGCCGCCTCGACCTCGACCCTGACCACGCCGCACGGCGCTTCCAGCCCGAAGCTGGCGCGGCCGTCGGCCATCGCGACGCGCCCGGTATCGACCGCCCAGCGGCCGATCGCGATCGTCGCGTGGCCGCACATCGTGCTGTAGCCCTCCTGATGCGTGAACAGCACCGCGAGGTCGGCGTCGGGATGGCATGGCGCGGTCGGGATGACTCCGTACATGCCGGCATGGCCGCGCGGCTCGAGCATCAGCATGCGACGCAGGTCGTCGAACCGCTCGTGCGCGTGTCGGCGCTTCTCGAGGATCGTCGCGCCTTTGAGCTCGGGATAGCCGCGCTCGACGATCCGTACGGGCTCGCCCGCCGTATGCAGGTCGACGGTATGGATGGTCCGGCGTTCAGCCACGATCGGAAGCTCCCGGCGTGTCGCGATGTGCGTGGATCAGGGCCGCGGCGGCGAGGTCGGCCAGCGCGGTGCCGACCGATTTGAAGATCGTGATCTCGTCGGCCGATGCCCGGCCGGCAACGCGGCCTGCGCACAGATCGGCGAGCGAGCCCTGGATGTCATCCGGCGCAATGATGCCAGCCGCGATCGGTCCGGTCAGGTCGCCGGCCTCGGCCAGCGCATCGCGCGTGTCGACATAGATCCGTCCGCGCGCGAAGCAGCTATAGTCCGCCTCGCGCATCGCCGGCGTGAAGCTGCCGATCAGGTCAAGATGCGCGCCTGGCCGCAGCCAGTCGCCGAAGATGATCGGCGCGGTCGACGGCGTGGCGCAGGAGATGATGTCGGCGCGCGCCGCCGCTTCTTCGAGCGACCCCGCCACTATCGCCTCGAAGCCCGCCGCGCGCAACTCGACCGCCAGCCGTTCGGCCTTGGCGCCATCGCGGTTCCAGACCGCGACGCGGCGGATCGGACGGACCGCGGCAAATGCCGAGGCGGCCAGCGCCGCGATCCGCCCTGCCCCGACGACGAGCAGATCGGCCGCATCCTCGCGCGCCAGGAACGACGCGGCGAGCGCCGACACCGCGATGGTGCGGCGCGTCGTGATCTCGTTGCCGTCGAGCAAGCCGAGCGGTGCGCCCGTCGCGGCATCGGCGAGCAGATAGCTACTATGGACGCTGGGCAGCCCGCGCTCGCCATTGCCCGGAAACACCGTCGCGATCTTGGTGCCGAGCATCCCGGCATTCCAGGCGGGCATCAGCAGCAGCATGCCATCACCGTTCGGGCCGTGGATAGGATGATGATGCCGCTCGGGAACCGCCGCGTCGGTGGCGAAGGCGGCCTTCAGCGCCGGAATCAAGGCGTCGAACGGCAGCGCCCGGCGCGTTTCCGCCGCACCGATCACCGGGATCGTCGCTTCTCCCGCGTCCCCGCGCCCAGTCGCTGGATCGTCCAATCGCATCGTCACCGTCGCTCCCGATCGAGCGGCAACTTTGTCCTATTGGATTTAAAAATACAACATCTTTATCTGGCTTGGAGCGCCATGGCTCGCATTTGGATCGTCATGCCGGATTTGTTCCGGCATCCAGCCAACCGCACCGGATTCCATCGAGCCTCGATCTTTTCCATCGCCTCTCGTTGGACCCCGGAACAAGTCCGGGGTGACGTTGACCGCGAGCCGCGATAGGGTCTTGTACTCGCTAGACGGTCGCCTCGACGTCGCGCGCCAGCACCAGATGCGCCTTCATCAGATCGTGCGCTTTCTGGTTATCGCCCGCTTCCATCGCGTCCATGATCTCGAGATGCTCGTCGATCGAATCGATCACGCGCTCGGCGCCGTTGATCCACTGGATGTTCATGAACGAGCGCAATTTGTTCTGCCGCTGCACCGCGTCGAGAAAATAGCGATTGCCCGAACAGCGCGCGATACCTTCATGAAATTCGGCGTTGATCGCGAACAATTCGACCGACAGCGTATCGCGCCATTTGCGCTTGCGGAACGCGAGGTGCTCGGCGCGGATGCGATCGAGCCACTCACGGTCGAGCTCGAAGGTCTCCTCCAGCAAGCCGGCGGGTTCGATCACCGCGCGATAGGCGTAGCTTTCGGCGCGCGCGCGGCCCGAATTGATCGGCAAGGTGAACGACCAGCCATTGCCGGGCTTGCGCTCGACCAACCCGAGCTCCGCGAGCTGGCGGAGCACGCGCACCACCGTCGGCAATTTGGCGTCGAACAGCCGCGCGACCTCGAGCTGGCTGCACTGGTCGGGCATGCGGCCCTGGTTGCGCGCCTCGGCGATCGCGATGAACAGCCGCTGGTCTTCCTCATCCTCGGGATTGGTGATCTCGAGATCGGGCGCCTCGGTGACCGCGCCGCGCAGCACGTAGCCGCGATTGGCCCGCGCCTCGACCGCGCCCTGATCGGCGAGCAATTTGAGCGCGCCGCGCACCGGGGTGCGCGAGACGTCGAAATGCCGGCAAAGGTCGAGTTCGACGAGATGATGGCCCGGCCCGGCGCCCTGATCCTTGAGCATCCTGAGAATGCGGGCGGCGAGATCCGCCTGAAGCCGGCTGGCGCGTGGCTGCGCCCGATCCGTGTCCATCTTCCGCGCAGCCGCTCCCGCCATTTTCTTTCGATCTCTCGCCAATTCACTCTGGCCCCCGGATTACACTTTCATGCGCAAGGATGCAAAAGGAAGCGCGACGCATGAAGCGGATCGCGCTCGCCCGCAGCGCGTCATGTCGTGATGAAGTCGACATTTGTCTTTTAATATATGATAGTGCAATGTTCGCGCGAACCAGCGGAGCACGTTCGGCATGCGAACCCTTTTTGTCTCTGTCGGCGCGGCGCTCTCGCTCGGCGCCGGGCAGCCGCCGATCCCGTGCCCCCTGCACTACGCCGCGACCACGACAGGCGCGATCGGCTATCGCGATTGCGGACGCGGCGACCCGGTCCTCGTCATTCCCGGCGGCCCCGGTCTCGATGCCAATTATGTCTCCAACCTCGCGTTGACGATCGCCCGGCTGGGGCATCGCGCGATCGTGATCGAACCGCGCGGTACGGGAGCATCGCGCCCCGCGCTTGGCGACGGTAGCGAGCTTACCGTCACCGGCAGCGTCGCCGATGTCGATGCTGTGCGCGCCGCCGCCCGGGTCGATCGGCCGGTGATCCTCGGTCATTCGTTCGGCGGCGCGGTCGCGCAGGCCTATGCCGCCGGCCATCCCGATCATGTCGCCACGCTGATCCTGATGGATTCGGCCGGTCCCGACATGAAGCCCGGCGGCCCGCCACTCGACGGTTGGCGCCGCCGCGTGGCCGCCGACGATCTGGCACGATACGATGCCGATCGCGCCCGGGGCGACCGGATCGGTGCGATGAAGATCAAGTTTCGCGCGAGCTTCTACCATACGCCGCGTGGCAAGGCGTTTGTCGATCGGCTGTCCGACGACCAGATCCATCTCGACGTCGCGCGACTGTCCGCTGCCTATGAGCGCGACTATCGCATTGCACCGTCGGCCGCTCCGTTCCCGGTGACGATCCTGGCCGGCGAGATCGACTGGATCAGGGGCAGCGAGCCGAGGCTCCGCACCACCTACCCCAGCGCCCATTTCATGGTCATCCCCCATGCCGGGCATTTCCCCTGGGCGGATGCTCCGGAGGCAACGCGTCGGATTCTGAAGCAAGCGCTCGACCGCCGATAGCCGCCCGCCACGCCGGACAAAAAGAGGGCCGGAGCGCTGCGTCGCTCCGGCCCTGAAGATGCGAGGAAGCGGGGTGCTCCACCCCCTCGACGCTGACGATCCGCACCCAACGATCATTGGTCCCGGGTCGATCATTGTCGATCGGCGGCCGGCACTGGCTGTCCTCTCTTCCCGGCAACCGGCAACCGCTGGCGATCGACGACGAGCCCATTGTGCATCACCATCGCGATATCCTCGGTGGCGTCGATATCGACGGTCGGATCGCGATTGAGCAGGACCAGATCCGCGATCTTCCCCGGCACGACGCTGCCGAGGTCGCGATCGCGCCCCAGGAAGACCGCCGCGTTGAGCGTGGCGATCCGGATGACCTCGATCGGCGATAATCCCGCTTGCCGCAGCAATTGCATCTCGCGATGCGACGACGCGCCGGATACCAGGTCGGTGCCCAGCGCCGCGATGCCGCCGGCGCGGACGATCCGGGCGACGTTGCGCATCTCGATTGGCAAGGTCTGTTCGCGCCAGGCGGCGACCGGCTGGCGCAGGAACTGGGCGCGCTGGTCGGTGCGCATCCGATTGCGTTCGGCCGCGCTGAGCACGAGCGCATAATCGGGGCGATCGAGATAATCGGGATACCGCATCAGCCGGCCATATTGATCGGCGATCGCCAAGGTCGTCGCGAAGGGAATCCGCCGCCGCGCCATCAGCTGGACGAAATCCTCCGACTCGGCCTCCGCCCAGATCGGATGCGCCAGGCCATCGACCCCCGCCGCGATGGCGTTACGGGCATCCGCTTCGCGCGCGATGTGCACCACGACCCGCAATCCATGGCGGTGCGAATCCGCGACGATCGCGCGCATCAAGTCGGTCCGCAACGCGGTCGCGGAGGATTGTCCGCCGAACCCGCCCGTGTCCTCGACCATCTTGATCAGATCGGGATGTTCCTCGTCGCGATGGCGCGCCAGCACCGCCGGATCGGCGGAGGTGAGCGCGATGCCGATATCCTCGTTACGTCCGCCAGGCGACGTGAACACGCGGCCGGCAATCAGCAGCCGCGCCGACATGCGCGGGTCCGCATTGCGCATGGTCTGCACCATTCCCGGCAGATTGCCGAGATCGGCGACGGTGGTGAATCCCAGCGCCAGGAAACCCGCAAGCGTCGCCTGCGCGGCGGCGACGGTCATGCTGTGCTTCTTGCCGTCCGGCCCAGTATCCCGAAGATGGATATGCGTGTCGATCATCCCCGGGATGAGATATTTGCCCCGGCCATCGATGATTGTTGCTTTGCCGATGGGCAGCCGCATTCCGCCTATGGCGACGATGCGGTCGTTATCGACCAGGATCGTGCGATGCCGAACCGCCGGTCGTCCCGTACCATCGATCAAGGTGACGTCGCGGATCGCATATCGCCCCGCCATGGCCGGCGAGCATGCTTGCAACACAAGCGTCAGCGCGGCGATCCATTTGGCGGCCCGACCCTTCACTCGCATCCGATTCATCGGCTCGGTCATCTCCGGTCGCGGCGCGACGGCGGCGCCTTCGTCAAACAAAAAAACCGGGAGCGCGCTGGGCGCTCCCGGTATCGTACATCGCGATCGCTTCCCGCTCAGTAATTGAAGGCGAGCGAGAATTTGACGGTGCTGGGCAGGGATTCGGCGAGCGTGCCGGCGCCGACCGCCGCCCAATAGCGCTTGTTGGTGATGTTCTGACCGGTGACCCGGGCCGTGAGCTTGTGGCCACCCAGATCGAAGTCGTACGACGCGCCGACATCGAAGGTGGTGTAGGGCCGGGTGTAGGTTTTATCGGTGTCGTCCACAGCCTGATTACCAGTATGGAACGCGCCACCCGACACCTTCAGGCTCGGCGTCAGCCACGATAGCGTATATTCACCCGACAAGGACCAGCTGACCGCCGGCGTGCCGCCCGGCCGGTTATGCGGCGACAATGCATTGGCAGCCTGGAACGTCCGCGCCTTGAGCAGCATCAGCGTGGCGTTGATCGCCAGATCCTTGGTCAGATAGCCGCCCACGCTACCCTCGAACCCGCGATAGGTCTGCGTCGCATCACCAAAACCGTGCAGCAGATTGGTGGTCGGATCGATGCGCTCGTTATACGCGCCTTCGCGCTTGATATCGAAATAGGCGAGCTGGATGAGCAGGTTCTTGCGCGGCTGAAGCTTCAGGCCCGCTTCGTAGAGCGTGCTCGAGATCGGCGGAAACACCGTCTGCGCATTGTCCACGTTGTTGGACGCGATCATGTTTTCTTCCAGGCCCTGAATATAGGTGCCGTAGAGGCTCGCCCATTCCATCGGCTTGACGATCACGCCGCCCGACCAGGCGGTGGGTTTCACTTCGTACGGCGCCTTGGTGTTGAGATTGGTCGAGCCGTCGTTGGTGTAATCGGTGACGCGCACGCCGCCGGTCAGATGGACGATGTTCTTGAAGCTCAGATCGTCGAACGCATAGAGGCCCTTATCGTCGATCGTCGACGGGATCGGGCGGGTGCCGACCGAGGCATTGGGATCGGGGAAGATGACCGGGTTGTTAAAATCCGAGTAGAACTGGGTCCGCGGGGTCGCCGGCGACCCTGCCAGGCTACGCAGCGAGCGCGACGCGCCGAGCAGGATGGTGTTGCTGAAGTCTCCGGTCGTGATCTTGCCGTGCACTTCGACCGCGTAGCTGATGTTTTCATAACCAGCGCTTTGAATCTGGACGCCGTAGCGGACGATGCCCTGCCCGAAGGTGGGACTCGTCGGATCGAGCGAGGCAAGGTATTGGGCAGTCGTCGCGGTGCTCGTGGCGGCTTTGCCACGAACATAGTTGAGGGGCGCACCGGGAGCGAAGCCCGGATTGTAGCGCAGGCGCGTCAGGTGCGAGCGACCCCAATAAGCGGTGACGTCCCAATCCTTGGCGAACTTCCACACGCCCTTGAACAGCATGTTGAGTTCTTCGGTGTTGTTGTTGGGCCAGTCGAGCCCGCCGATATTCTTGCTGGGATCGAGGCGGGAAAGATCGGGAATCTTGGTCGCGCCGTTCGGGATGATGAACGTTGCCGGCTCGACGATGTTGCGCTTGAACCATTCGAGGTCGGCCGACAGCGTCAACTTCGAGGTCGGCTTAAGGTCGAACGTGCCGGACGCCAGATAGCGATTGCCCTTCGAGAAGGTGATGCCGGTATCCTGATGCGCGGCGACCCCGTTGATGCGAAAGCCGAAGATTCCCATCGTATCGCCGATATCGAGATGGCCGCCATAACCGCCATTGCTGTCGCCGAAGCTGCGGACACCGATATAGAGGTCCTCGGTCGGCCGCTTCATCACGAAATTGACGATGCCCGACGGCGGCGAGAAGCCGTAATAGATCGCCGACGCGCCCTTCAGGATCTCGACGCGATCCTTGTCCTCGAGCGGAAACGCGGTCGACGACAGGATGTTGAGCGTGCCATCCATCTTGTAGCTGGAGCGCGTGTCGACCGCGATACCGCGGATCGTGAGGTTGTTGTACGTCGCGGGACCGACGCCTGAGGTGGACACACCCGCCGTGTTGCGCACCGCATCGATCAGGTCGATCGCCTGTTGCGACTTCAGCATCGCATCCGGGATGACCGAGACGGTCATCGGAATGTCGAGGATCTTGGCGTTGCGGAAGCTGCCCGACTGCGCGGTGTCGGTGCCGAACTGGTTGTTGCGTTCGCCGGTGACGACGATCTCGTCCGGAATCCGGCTGTCCTTGTCGGCCTTGTTGGCCGCGTCCTGGTCGGCCGGCGCGGCCGCCGGCGGCGCATCGGTCGATTGGGCAAAGGCGATGCCGGGGACAGCGCCGGAAACCAGCACCGATGTACCCAACAGCAAAACACGCGAAAGCTTCATGCTCGTCTCACTCCCCTAGTCAGGCGCGGCTGCGCCCACTGTCCCCGACCTCTCCGTGTCAGATTCGTGTATTTTCAGTATCAATAATGTTTAATTGTATTTTGTAAACCGGAAAATACACATCATTGCTGCGCGGCGAGCGTTTCCGTGAGCGCAAGGGCCGGCGAGGCGGCGAGCAAGCGGCGGGTATAGTCGTGGTGGGGAGCGGCAAACACCGCGTCGGTCGGCCCCTGCTCGACGATTCGACCCTTTTCGAGCACGATCACGCGGTCGGCGATCTGTTCGACCACGGCGAGATCATGCGTGATGAACAGGCAGGCGAAACCACGGTCGCGCTGGATCCGCTGCAGCAAGGTCAGCACCTGAAGCTGGATGGTGACGTCCAGCGCGGAGACCGGCTCGTCGGCGACGACCAGTCGCGGTTCGGAGGCGATGGCGCGCGCGATCGCGACTCGCTGGCGCTGGCCGCCCGACATCTGGTGCGGGCGGCGATCCTCGAACCCCGCCAGCCCGACGTCGTCGAGCGTCGCGCGCACCCGCTCGCGGCGTTGGGCAGCGCTCAATCCCGGCACATGGCGCAAGGCCGCGCCGACGATCTCGCCGATGCGCAGATGCGGCGGCAGCGACGAGAAGGGATCCTGGAAGACGAGTTGCGCATCGCGGCGAAACGCGCGCTCGCCGGCGCGGTCGAGCCTCGTGATATCCTCGCCATCGAACAGGATGCGCCCGCCGGCAAGCGGCTTGAGGCCAAGCGCGGTGCGCCCGAGCGTGGTCTTGCCCGACCCGCTCGCGCCGACCAGAGCGACGATCTCCCCCGCGCGGACGTCGAGCGAGACTTGGTCGATCACCCGGATCGGCGCACCCGCACGAAACAGCCCGGGTTTGCCCGGATAATCGACCCGCACATTCTCGATGCTGAGGATCGCCGACGCGTCGGGCGCGATCGCCGCGCGCGCGCCATCCTTGCGCGGCAACGAACCCACCAGCTTGGCGGTATAGGGATGGTTGGGTCGCGCCAGCACCTCTGCGGTCATGCCCGCTTCGACCATCACGCCCTTTTCGAGCACGATGACGCGCTCGGTATATTCGGCGACCAAGCCGAGATCGTGCGTGATCAGCAGCAGCGCGGTGCCCATCTCGCGGGTCAGTGCAACCATCAATTGCAGCACTTCGCGCTGGCTCAGCGTATCGAGCGCGGTGGTCGGCTCGTCGGCGATGAGAAGGCGTGGTTCGAGCAGCAGCACCGAGGCGAGCATGATCCGCTGCCGCATGCCGCCGGAAAATTCGTGCGGATAGCGCGCCAGGCAGCGCTCGGGATCGGCGATCTGCACGCGCGCGAGCATGTCGATGCTGCGCCGCCGGACCTCGGCGTCGTCGAGCTTGCGATGAAGCTTGAGCCCTTCGGCGAGCTGGACCCCGATCGGCAAGGCCGGATTGAGCGAGGTCATCGGCTCCTGGAACACCAGCCCGATCCCCGCGCCGCGTACCGACCGCAGCCCGCGTTCGCCGAGCGCGGTCAGTTCGCGGCCCTCGAAGCGAATCGTCCCCGACACCCGTTCCAACCCCGGCGCGAGCAGTCCGGGGATCGCGCGCGTCGCCAGCGTCTTGCCACTGCCCGACTCCCCGACGATCGCCAGACGCTCGCCGGCAGCGACGGCAAAGCTCAGGCCTTCGAGCAGGACCCGCCCGCCCGCCTCGATCCGGAGGTCCTCGATGGTGAGAAGCGTCTCGCTCATCAATCGTCCCGCGGATCGAGGTGGTCGCGCAGCGCGTCGCCGA
>DASVNU010000481.1:0-4731 GCA_036383655.1 Sphingomonas sp.
GCGCCGGTCAGCGCCGCGACGCTCGAGAAGGAGAAGCCGCGCGGATTGACCGCCTGGCCGCTGCGATAGGTTTCGAAATGCAGATGCGGCCCGGTCGACAGGCCCGAATTGCCCGAATAAGCGACGATCTGGCCGCGCTGCACATTCTGGCCGTTGCGCACCAGCACCCGGCTCAAATGGCCATAGCCCGTGCCGATCGCGCCGGCTTGCCCCTGGATGCCGACATAATTGCCATAGCCGCCTTTGTACCCGGCCCAGTTCACCCGACCGTCGAACACGGCATAGACCGGCGAGCCATAAGGGCAGGCGATGTCGATGCCCTTGTGCATCCGGTAATAGCCGAGGATCGGGTGCAGCCGCATGCCGAAGGACGAGCTGATCCGGCCGGCGACCGGCAGACCCATGAAGCCCTGGCGCTCGGTCTGGCCGCTGGCGTCGTACCAATCGCCATTGCCGCTGCCGCCATCTTCGTCCTCGTCGTCGTTGCGGCTCCATTTGACGAGCTGGACCTTGCGGCGGCCCATATCGAGCCCGGCGAAGAGAATCTTGCCGAGTTCGACCTCACCGGTCGCGGCGCGGCGCTGCGACAGCATGACGTCCCAGGTGTCGTCGGAAGCGACATCGCCGCCGATCGAAATCCGCGTCGCGATCGCCTTGATGTAATCGGCGGCGACCGTCGACGGCACGCCGGCGGCGCGCATCGATTTGTACAGGCTCGAGCCGGCGAGGCCCTGGATGCGCAGCGGCGTGTCGTCGACCGCGATCGCCTGGCGGTCCATCGTCAGGCCGTTGGCGGTGCGCTTGATCGTCAGGCGGAAATCGAACGCCGGCTGGAAGCTCAATTGCTCGAGTGGGCGCGGATCGCTTTTCTTCTCACGGCGGCCGAGCACGCCTTCGAACCGCGTTCCCGGACGGATATTGTCGAGCGGCAGCGCGCCGGCGACCAGATCGGCAACGCTGGCGATATCGCTCTTGGCGGCTCCCGCGCGGCGCAACACCGCGGCTAGACTGTCGCCGTCGCTCATCGCCGAGGCGAAGGCCTGGGTCGGGCGATCGGGCGTTTCGGCGAGCGGGCGCACGAGATCGTTCGCCGCCATGCGCTGGCCGGTGTCGGCGCCGAGCGCGAGCGGGGCGATCGATTGGGCGCGGGCATTTTCCCACGCCTTGCCCTTGAGCGGCGCGGCCGACATCGCGATCAGCGGCTGACCGATGCCGGGCGACAGCGCCCAGCACGCGCCGATCAGCGCGGTGCAGGTGGCAAGGCCACGAAACCAGTCGCGCGAGCCGATCCGCGCGCCGAGATCGGGTGTCCAGTCGATCTGCGCGGCACCGGCGCGCATGCGGTCGAGGAAAGTGAGGTCGGTAGTGAGGACGAGCGCGCGGCCGGTCGAGCTGGGGGCAGCGCCACCCGATTGCTCATAATGCTCGTTGCGCAGAAACACGACGAAACGTCCCCGTTACGTAATCGCCGATCCACCCCCGGCGTTGTCGAATCACTCTGCCGCTGGGGTGTTAAAGTCAATTTAACCGCCCGCCCATGCGCCATTCCCTGCGGCAAGCCGTGCAACGCGAGGGACCAATCCCATTTAGCGCGGAACTCTTTCAACTATCGGTGAATTCGGCACCTTTTCATCGCGGTGACTTGCCCTGGAGGAGGTTACTTACGGACTCGCGACGACGGTGCGGCAATCATCGCTCAATCAACTCGCGCTTGCGTCGATCGCCCGGGGCGACGATCTATGGCACGTCATGCGTGCGTTCTCGTCCCCGGTCACCGCGGTGCTCGGGCCCACTAACACCGGCAAGACGCATCTCGCGATCGAGCGGATGTGCGGTCATTCGAGCGGGATGATCGGCTTCCCGCTGCGATTGTTGGCGCGCGAAGTCTATGATCGTGTGGTCAAGCTCAAGGGCGTCAATCGGGTCGCGCTGATCACCGGCGAGGAGCGCATCGTCCCGCCCGACGCGCGCTGGTTCCTGTGCACCGCCGAGAGCATGCCGCTCGGCGGAGGCCTGTTGGCCGGAGCCGACAACAAAGGCGCGCGGGATCTGGCGTTCGTCGCGCTCGACGAGGCGCAGCTCGGCGCCGATCCCGAACGCGGCCATGTCTTCACCGACCGCCTGCTGCGAGCGCGCGGGCGCGAGGAAACGATGATCCTGGGCTCGGAAACGCTGCGACCGATGGTCAAGGCGCTGGTGCCCGACGCCGAGATCGTCAACCGCCCGCGTTTCTCGACCTTGTCCTATGCCGGCGCGCGCAAGCTGTCGCGGCTGCCCAAACGCTCGGTGATCGTCGCGTTCAGTGCCGAGGAAGTCTATGCCGTCGCCGAGATGATCCGGCGCCTGCGCGGCGGCGCGGCGGTAGTGATGGGCGCGCTGTCGCCGCGCACGCGCAATGCCCAGGTCGCGATGTTCCAGGCGGGCGAGGTCGATTATCTGGTCGCGACCGACGCGATCGGCATGGGGCTCAACATGGACGTCAACCATGTCGCCTTCGCCAGCCTGAGCAAATTCGACGGCTATCGCCAGCGCCGGCTGACGGTGAGCGAAATGGCGCAGATCGCCGGGCGCGCGGGGCGGCACCAGCGCGACGGGACGTTCGGTGCACTGACCGCCGATGGCCCCGGCGCGTTCACACCCGAGGAAATCCACGCGATCGAGAACCACCATTTCCCGCGGCTCGACTTCCTCTATTGGCGCGATGGCGAGCCCGATTGCGACTCGATCGACGGTCTGATCGCCAGCCTGGAGGCGAAGCCCGACAATCGCGCGTTGCGCGCCGCGCCGCAGTCGGTCGACCTTGCCGTGCTCAAGCGGCTGACCGAGGACAATGACGTCCGCGACCGCGCGCGATCGCCGGTTCAGGTAGCGCGGCTATGGGCAGCATGCGGCCTGCCCGATTTCCGCAAGCTCGGCGTCGACCCGCATGCGCGGCTGGTCGCGCGGCTCTACGATTATCTGAGCATGGGCGACGGCCACATCCCGGCGCCATGGTTCGCCGATCAGGTGGCGCGGCTCGACGACGTGACCGGCGATGTCGAGACGATCGCCGGGCGGATCGCGGCGATCCGGACCTGGGCCTATATCGCGCATCGCGGCGACTGGCTGGCCGATCCGGCGCATTGGGCGGCGCGCACCGCGGCGGTCGAGGAACGCCTGTCCGACGCGCTCCACGCGTCGCTGACCCAGCGCTTCGTCGACAAGCGAACGACCGCGCTGCTTCGCCAGATCGGCAAGGATTCGGGCGCGCTGCCGGTGGTGATCGGCGACGAGGGCGAAGTGCTGGTCGAGGATCATCCGATCGGCACGCTCGAGGGGTTCCGGTTCGTGGTGGCGGCGGATGCGCGCGCGTCGGACAAACGTCTGCTGCTGGCGGCGGCGGAAAAGCGGCTTGGCGCAGAATTGGCAAAACGCGGACGCGAATTGGTGGAATCGGCTGACGATGCGTTCTTACTGCTGATCGATGGGGATGCCGCCGACACGGCCCTCGCCCCACCCCGGCGAAGGCCGGGGCCCAGTTCCACCGAACAGAATGGCAAGGACAACGCGCCATCGCCGACCGCACCGCGACTGGGCCCCGGCCTTCGCCGGGGTGGGGAAAAGATCGAGATATTCTGGCGAAGTGTGGACATCGCCAGCGTCGCTCTCGGCCCCAATCTCGCCCAGCCGCGCGTCGTGCTCGATCGCGCGATCGAGGCGCTCGATCCCGCGCTGCGCAAGGCGGTGCAGGCGCGGCTCGATCGCTGGATAGCCGGCCAACTCGCGCGCCATCTGCCGGTATTCGGCGCGCTCGACGCCTGCCTGCGCGACGCCACCGCCGGCGCGCCGTTGCGCGCGGTCGCGGGGGCGCTGCTCGACGCGGGCGGGTTGCTGCCACGGCGCGCGATCGGCATGCAGATCGAGGCGCTCGACGCCTCCGCGCGCAAGAAGCTGCACAAGATGGGCGTGACGATCGGCACGCTCGATCTGTTCGCGCCCGCGCTGCTCAAGCCGGGCCCGGCGCGCTGGCGACGGATGGTGATGCGGCTCGGCGACGGCCCACGCGACGGCGCCACCGTGGTGCCGCGCAACGCGCCAGGCGCGGATCTGCCTCACGGCTTTCGCCCGCTGGGCCAACAAGCGGTGCGGATCGACCTGGTCGAGCGCATCGCGCGCGCCGCGCACGACGCGCGCAAGGGCCGCGCGCCCTTCCCGCTCGATCCCGCGCTCGCGACCTCGATCGGGATCCAGCCCGACACGCTGGCACGGCTGATGGCGCAGCTAGGTTTCCGCTCGGCGCGACCCGGCGACGACGGCAAGTCACGCTGGATGTGGCAGGGCCTGACGCCCAACGCCAAACCCAAGGCGCCGCCCATGGACAATGCTTTTGCCGCGCTCGCCGGAATGTTCGATGGCTGAAGCGGAAGGCACGATGCGGATCGACCGCTTTCTGTGGTTCGCGCGGATCGTGAAGACGCGCCCGTTCGCCCAGGCGCTTGCCGAACAGGGGCATATGCGGATCGACGGCCGCCCGATCGATCGCGCCGCGGCACCGGTGCGCGTCGGCAACATCCTGACCTTCGTCACCCCTCGCGGCGATGTCCGGACGATCCGGGTCGAGGCGCTGCCGGTACGGCGCGGGCCGCCCGGCGAGGCGCAACGATGCTATCAGGACCTGCTGGCGGGCGTTCCTGATTAGCGACGACGGCGCCGGCCCGCTCCCCCACCCGACCGCCCATAAGATACCCTGAC
>DASVNU010000482.1:0-1624 GCA_036383655.1 Sphingomonas sp.
CACCGCGTTCGATCACGATTTCTCCAACTTCCTGGCGAATTGCGACAAGGACCGCCGCGTCATCGAGGCGATGGGTGAAGCGCTCAAGGGCTCGGACCGCCCGCTGCTGATCACCTCGGGCACCGGCATCGGCAGTCCGGAGTCGGGCGGCCCCGCGACAGAGGACGTGCTCAACCGCAACCACCCCAACCCGCGCGCCGCGTCGGAACTGGCCGGCCTGGCGCTGCTCGACGCAGGGGTGAACATGGTCTCGATGCGCCTGCCGCAGGTCCATGACACCGTGAAACAAGGGCTAGTCTCGCCCTTCATCGATCTATCGAGAGCGAAGGGCGTCGTCGCCTATATCGGCGAGGGCCGCAATCGCTGGCCTGCGGCGCATGTGCTCGACGTCGCCAAGCTCTACGTCCTCGCGGTCGAGCGGTCGGCGCCCGGCGCGCGCTATCACGCCGTGGCCGAGGAGGGCGTTCTGGCCCGCGATATCGCCGAGACGGTTGGTGAGGGCCTGAACCTGCCCGTCGTGTCGCTGACTCCCGAAGAAGCGCCGGCGCATTTCGGCTGGCTGGCGATGTTCGCGGGGCTCGATCTGCCGGCCTCCAGCGCGAAGACTCGCGAAATTCTCGGATGGCACCCGGTTGGACCGGGATTGATCGAAGACCTGAAGGGGATGGATTATTCGAACGTCGCGGCGATGGTGTAACGGCTGGATGCGCTGCGGCGTTCGTTGCAGCGCATCCATCATTCAACGCGAATGGTAGAAATCATAGACCTGCTGCGCGACCGCGGCCGACACGCCGGGCGTCTTCTTGAGGTCGTCCAGACTCGCGCCGCGCACCGACCGCGCGGTGCCGAAATGCATCAGCAACGCCTTCTTGCGCGCCGGGCCGATGCCCGGAACCTCGTCGAGCGGTGACGCGCCGATCGCCTTGGCGCGCTTGGCGCGGTGCGCGCCGATCGCGAAGCGGTGGACTTCGTCGCGCAGGCGCTGGAGGTAGAACAGCACCGGCGAATTGACCGGCAGCATCAATTCGCGGCCGTCCATCAGGTGGAACACCTCACGCCCGTCGCGGCCGTGATGCGGCCCCTTGGCGACGCCGACCAGGCAAACGTCCTCGATCCCCATGTCCTCGAGCACACCCTTGGCCGCGTTCAATTGTCCGCGACCGCCGTCGATCAGCACGAGATCGGGCCAGTCGCCGGCATCGCGGTCGGGATCCTCGGCCTGTGCGCGCGCGAAGCGGCGCCCGAACACCTCGCGCATCATCGCGAAATCGTCGCCCGGGACGGTGTCCTTGTTCTTGATGTTGAACTTGCGATACTGGCCCTTGCGGAAGCCCTCGGGGCCCGCGACGACCATCGCGCCGAGCGCGTTGGTGCCCTGGATATGGCTGTTGTCGTAGATCTCGATGCGATTGGGCGGCTCCGCCAGCTCGAACAGATCGGCGACTTCGCGCAGCAATTTCGCCTGCGTCGTCGATTCCGCCAGCCGCCGGTCGAGCGCCTCGATCGCATTGCGCTTGGCCTGTTCCATCAGCCGGCGGCGATCGCCGCGCTGCGGCACCGACAAGGCGACCTTGTAGCCCGCGCGCTCGGCCAGTGCCTCGCTCAACAGCGCACCTTCGATCAG
>DASVNU010000483.1:0-6933 GCA_036383655.1 Sphingomonas sp.
TGGCGCTGCAGCCCGGCATCGTCCTCGACGATCAGCAATTTCGGTCGTGGACCCGTGTTCATGCCGCCCGCTCCATCTTGACCGGCGCGAGCGCCTCGCGCAGCGCGATGGTGAAGCGCGTGCCCTCGCCTTCGCGGCTGACCACATCGAGCTTCCCGCCCATCGCCACGATCACCTGGCGCGCCTCGAACGCGCCGATCCCGAACCCGCCGGTCTTGGTCGACGCGAAGGGTTTGAACAGACGGTCGCGGATGAAGCTCGCGCTCATCCCCGGACCGGCATCGATCACGTCGATCGTCGACCGCCCGACCACGACGCCGACCGGCTCTCCCGGCGCGCTTGCTTCGATCGCGTTCTGGATCAGATGCCCGAGCGCCTGTTCGAGCCGTGCCGGATCGGCGACCGCGACGGCATCGCGCATACCGGTCACCGCGATCGGGTGGCTGGCGCCGCGCCGTTTGGTGACACGCTCGACGATCGGCATCAATTCAACCGTGACCGGTTCCTCGACGCGCGCCGAATTGTGCTGCGACAAGCGCGCGAGCAGATCGTTCATGCGCCCGACCGACTCCTTCAAGGTCGCGATCATGTCGGCGCGGAAATCGGGATTGTCGGCGTGGCGTTCGGCGTTG
Source organism: Sphingomonas sp. (assembly GCA_036383655.1). GTDB lineage: Bacteria > Pseudomonadota > Alphaproteobacteria > Sphingomonadales > Sphingomonadaceae > Sphingomonas. The sequence continues at coordinate 633 of DASVNU010000483.1, forward strand.
CGCGCGACCAGAGTCAATTGGCTCACCAGATTCTTCACGTCGTGCATGATGAAGGCGAAACGGCGATTGAATTCGTCGAAGCGCCGGGCGTCCGCCAGGGCTTCGTGCGCGCGCGCCTCGGCCAGATAGCTGGCGACCTGGCGCCCGGCGATGCGCAACAGGTCGAAATCCTCCCAGTCGAGCGAACGGTCGATCGGCGGCCGCGCCAGCAGGATCGCGCCGATCAACTGGTTGAGGTGGACCAGCGGCACGATCGCCCAGGCTGTGGGCTCGTCGAGCATCCATTGCGGCACCGCCGCGAGCTCGGCCGGCGGCGCGTCGCCCGTGCGCACGGTGTCGAGTTCGATGATCCGGCTGCCCTGGCTCATGACCTGCGCGAGCGTCTCTCCGGCGATCGCGACGGGGACGCTCCCGAGCCAGTTCCACTCCGCGCCAATCCCGAACACCCCGTCGTCCGCCACCAGCAACAGTCCGGCGGCGGAATCGGTGACGTCGGCGACCGCCTTGACGATGCGCTCTTCGAGGGGTGCGGCGCCCTCGCCGGGCGCACCCAGCGTATCGGTGAAGCGCGACCATTCGGCGCGATAATCATAGCGGTGGTTGAACAGATGCTTGGCGACCATCACGCGTAGCCAGGCCTTGATCGTCGGCGACGACAACAAGGTCAGCAGGGCGGCGGCCGAGCCGAACACGAAGGCGGTCTGCGCCAGCCGCGCATAGCTGCCGCCGAAACTGTCGATCAGGCTGATCGCAAGCACCGTGGTGACCGCATAGGCCATCAGCGCGACCAGCGAGAGCGACTGCCATGTCACCGTTCGCGACAATTTGAGCGTCCAGTCGCCGTTGCGATGGACCGCGATCGCCAGCATCGGAACGATCGCGATCATCATCAGCCCTCGCGTGGCGATCAGTTCCAGCGCGCCGTCGCCGCTGAGATAGGTTGTCGTGTAGAGTATGAGGTCGGTCAGCCACATGGTGGCAAGCGCCGCCACCGCGAGCCGGATACCGCCGCGCGCGCCGGGCGCCGCGACCGAATAGAGGTGATGCACCAGCACCAGCGCGCCGAGCGCGACCATCATGCGCAGCAGAATGCGGACCGCGGCGATGCCCTTGACCAGGTCACCGCCCACCGACGCCTGGATCATGCTGAGCACGATGCCGGCGACCGCGACCAGCACGACGACGCCATAGATCATGGTCACCGCGCGATCGTGCCGCGCGGTCGCGTCGCGCCGCAGCAAGGCCATCATGAAGGCGAGCCAGGCGATGTTGCGCAGGTTCTCCGCGACACGTGTCGTCAGATCCTGGCTGCCGATCCCGGCGACCGCCAGCGCCCATAAGGCTGTAACCCCCAGCGCCGCGACGAACGCCGTGCGCGGTACGCTGACCGCGCCGTCGCGCAATTGCGACAGCGCCAGCACCGCGAACAGCAAGGCGGCGAGCGCATGGCCCCAGAGGATGACGGTCGCTGTCATCGTCCTAGCGCGCGCCTTCCGGCCACAGCACGACACGGATCGTCTGGAGCAGGATCAGCACATCGAGAAAGGGCGAATAGTTCTTGGCGTAATAAAGGTCGTATTCGAGCTTCTGGCGGCTGTCCTCGATCGACGCGCCATAGGGATAATTGATCTGTGCCCAGCCGGTGATGCCCGGCTTCACCATGTGGCGCTCGGCATAATATGGCAGCTGCTGTTCGAGGTCCTCGACGAATTGCGGGCGTTCGGGGCGCGGGCCGACAAAGCTCATCTCGCCCTTCAGCACCGACCAGCATTGTGGGAGTTCGTCGATCCGGACCTTGCGAATGAAGCGGCCGATCCGGGTGATGCGCGGGTCGTCCCGCTCCGCCCAGACCGCCTGGCCGTTGACCTCGGCATCCTGCCGCATCGAGCGCAGCTTGAGGCAATCGAACCCGACGCCGTAGAGGCCGACGCGACGCTGGCGATAGAAAGCCGGCCCTTTGCTCTCGAGCTTCACCGCCAGGGCAGTGAGCAGGATGACCGGCCCCGCGATCAAGAGGAGGATCAGGCTGGCGGTGATATCGAACAATCGCTTGAACACCCCCGACAGCATCCGCCCCGACGAGAAGCCGTCGGAAAAGATCAGCCAGCTCGGGTTGACGCTCTGCAGGTCGACGCGGCCAGTCTCGCGCTCGAGAAAGGTCGAGATGTCGTTGACATGGACCCCGGTGGTCTTGATCCGCAACAGGTCCTTGAGCGGTAGCGCGTTGCGCCGTTCCTCGAGCGCCAGCACGACCTCGCTGGCGTTGAGCAGGACGACATGGTCGGCGAGATTATAGATCGCGTCGCGCGCGATCGCTTCGGGGATCACCCGGTTGGCCTCGCTCATCGAGACATAGCCGACCACGACGAAGGCCGATCCCGGCTGCTGCTGCAGCGCTTTCAACCGCGCCCCGCGCGGGCCCGCGCCGAGCACGACGACGCGGCGCTTGAACACCTGGCTGCCCAGCATCTTGCCGAGCAGGATGCGGATCGCGATCAGCGATACCGGTGCGATTCCCATCGCGTAGAACAGGTTCGATCGCCAGAAGGTGATCGCGGGCGAGAGGAAATACAGCACCGACAGGAAGATCACGCCCAGCGAGATCGCGACCAGGATACGCGCGACCGCGCGGCGCAGCGATTGCAGCGCGTCGGCGCCATAGACCCCGACCGCGATCATCGCGGTTTCGAGCGAAACGGCGAAGGTGAAGAGCTGCGGCAAGCGATCGACGATCGGTTCGACGATGCTGCCGAGCTGGTGCAGGCGGATCGAATAAGCGATTTCGGCCGCCGCGATCAGCAACGCGACGTCGAGCAATCCCAGGAACAAAACGGCGTGCGGCACATAGTGCTTGAACAGCCTGATCATCGTCTTCGTCCGCCTTATCGGGCCGTGCCGCGGCACCCGGGTGTAAGCTTTTCCGACACGGTTTCAGGCGGTGTCGCATTAATTGACAAAGAAAGGCTGAACGGCGCGGAAACCCGTCGCATCCCGCGAGTTTGGCAAATCGCCGGAACGCTCTAGATAGCCAGAAAATCAGCAAAGGATTCGGAATGCCCGAAACGACGTCGATCATCCCTGTCATCCTGTCGGGCGGATCGGGTACGCGGCTGTGGCCGATGTCGACGCCGGAGACGCCCAAGCAATTGCTCGCGCTGACCGCCGACGAAACCATGCTCCAGCTGACCGCGCAGCGCGCCGCGGGCGAGCATTTCGCGCCGCCGATCATCGTCGCCAACCAGCGCCACGCCGAAGAGATAGAGGCGCAGCTCGAGGCGGTCGGCACCCCCGCCCAGGCGCTGATCCTCGAACCGGTGGCGCGCAACACCGCGCCGGCGATCGCGCTTGCAGCATTGGCGGCGGGCGGCGGCGACGCGGCCCTGCTGATCATGCCGTCGGATCATGTCATCACCGACATCCACGCTTTCCACGCCGCGATCCATGCGGCGCGTCCGATGGTCGACCAGGGCTGGCTGGTCACGTTCGGCATCGATCCGCACGCCGCCGAAACCGGCTATGGCTGGATCCATGTCGGCGAGGCGGTCGCGCCGCGCGTCCACAAGGTCGCGCGCTTCGTCGAAAAGCCGCCGCGCGACCGCGCCGAGGCGATGCTGGCGGCCGGGGACCATGTCTGGAACGGCGGCATCTTCCTGTTCCGCGCGGACGCCTTCCTCGGCGCACTCGCGGTCCATGCCCCCGACATCCTGCACGCCGCGCAACAAGCGATGCTCAAGGCCAGCCATGACGGCGCGCGCATCCACCCCGACGCGCAAGCCTTCGCGACATCGCCGTCGGATTCGATCGACTATGCGGTGATGGAAAAGGCGCCACGCGTCGCGGTGATCCCGGTCAGCATGGGCTGGAGCGACCTCGGCAGCTGGGACGCGCTCCACGAATTGAGCGCGTGTGACGGCAACGGCAATGTCTGCAAGGGCGACGTCGTCGCGATCGAAACCGAGAATTGCCTGGTCCAGGCCGACGGCGTGCGGATCGCCTTGGTCGGCGTGACCGACCTGATCGTCGTCGCCAACGGCAAGGACGTCCTGATCCTGCCGCGCGGCCGCAGCCAGGAGGTGAAGAAGCTGATCGAGGCGATGAAATAGGGGGTGCGATAGTTACCCCTACCCCGTCCTTTCTCCCCTCGCGGAGGCATATTCGGTACCACGTGCATAAATCCCCAAATTCCAAACCGCGTCTCTCGCAAATAGAGGGCGGTTTGTGTCGCGGACCGGTCCTCACGCCATCAATTTCTCGCAGGCATCAAGCGTTTCGCGGAACGTCTGGATTATCGCCTGATACGGCGCCGGGCTCGCCATATCGAGGCCGGCGCGCTTCAGAATCTCGGTCGGATAGTCCGACCCGCCCGACTTGAGCACGGTCAGATAATTGTCGCGCTCCTTCGGACCGCCCTTCAGGATCGACCGCGCGAAGTATGACGCCGCCGAGATCGAGGTGGCATATTGATAGACGTAGAAGCTCGAATAGAAATGCGGGATGTAGGCCCATTCGGATGCATAGGTGTCCGAGATCGCGACCTTGGGTCCGTGATAGCGCTTGAGCAAATCGAGATACATCGCGCTGAACTTCTCGCCTGACATCCCCTCGCCCGCTTCGGCCTTGTCGTGTGCGGCGAGCTCGAATTCGGCGAACATCGCCTGGCGGTAGAAGGTGCCGCGCATGCCCTCGAGCTGCATGCCGAGATAATAGAGCTTCTCCTGCTTGGTCTTGGCCTGGGCGACCATGTACGCGGCGAGCAGTTGCTCGTTACAGGTCGAGGCGATCTCGGCGAGGAACAGCGGATAGTCCGACTTCTCGTACACCTGGTTCTTGTTCGCGAGCAGCGTGTGCATCGCATGGCCCCATTCGTGCGCGAAGGTGGTCATGCCCTCGTAATTGTGGCCGAGGTTGAGCAGCAGATAGGGGTGCAGGTCGTACGATGCCCCCGGGTTCATATAGGCGCCTGATTTCTTGCCCGGGCGCGGGAATGGATCCATCCATTTGCCTGCCGTCGCCTTGCCGAGCAGGTCGACATATTCGGGGCCGAGCACCTTGGTAGCCGCCAGCGTGTTGCTGCGCATGTCGGCGAGCTCGGCCTTCTGGGCGAGCTTCACCAGCGGCGGATAGATGTCGTAGTAGGCCATGTCGGGCAGGCCGAGCAGCTTGCGGCGCAGCTCGAAATAGCGATGCAGCTCGGGCAGGCCCTTGTTGGTCTCCGCTACCAGCGTCCGGTACACGCCCTCGGGGACATTGTTGCTCGACAGCGACATGGCGAGCGAGGTCGGATATGTGCGCGCCTTCTTGCGGAACACATCGGCCTTGAGCTTAGCGGCATAGGCCGCGCCGAGCGAATTCTGGAACTTGCCATATTCGGCCCAGAACGTGTCGAACACCAGCTTGCGGTCGGCGCGGTTGGGCGCGTCGCGGTTGAGCGTATAGGCCTGGTCGTCGAGCCGCACTTGCTTGCCGGTCGACAGGGTCACGGTCGGCCAGGGAATGTCCGCGGCTACCAATTGCTCGCGGATATCGCTCGGCCCCGACAGCGGCGACCCGACGCCGGCCAGCAGTGTCTCGCCCTCGGGCGACAAAGTGTGCTCGGCCTGGCGCAACGTATCCGCGAGCGCGAAGTCGAAACGCTTCTTGAGCGTATCGTTCGACGCGATGAATCCGTCGATCTTCGCCTTACCCAGCGACAGGATTTCGGGAGTCGACCAGGCGGTCGCCTCACCCAGCGCGGTGAACAGGTCGATGGCTTGCGCCTGGCGCTCCTGATTGGCCGAGACACGCAGATCGGCATCGGCGTTGAGGCTGGCATAAGTATAGATCCTGCTCGCCGCGCGGCCGATATCGGACTGCGCGACCAGGAAGGCGGCGAGCGTGTCGGCGCTCTGGCCCAATTTGCCTTGGTATTTGGCCAGGCTCGGCACCTCCGCGAGCGTCTTCTTGCGCGCCTCGTCCCACACCGCGTCATTCGGATAGAGGTCGGTCAAGTCCCACATCGCGCCGGCGGCGGCATCCTGCGCCCAGGCCGGTATCGCAGCGGCAATCGACACCATTGCCGCCGCGGTCAGCGCCTCACGGCGCGAAAGTTCGGTCATGCTAAACCCCTTTGAGCACGCCGGTCGACCGACGTCGAGTGAACGCGCTCATCCTGCCGCGACGAACGGGCAAAGGGAAGTGTGTATTAGCGGGTTAGCGCACCGACAGGCAGGATCACCGGGACGTTGTCGATCCGCGCGAACCGCCCGGCCGCAGCCGCGGGCACCGCGACACCGGGTGCCAGCACGTAGAGTCGGCGCGGATC
>DASVNU010000484.1:0-3994 GCA_036383655.1 Sphingomonas sp.
CGTGTGACGCGCTCGCGTGACATCCGCGCACCCAATCTCAGCGATCTCTATCAGACCGGCGGCTCGAATAGCGATTCGGTGACCAACCCGTTCTATGACAAGAACGATTCGTCCAAGGGACCGGCGAGCTACGGCTATTCAGCGACGGTGATCGGCAATCCCAATCTTAAGCCCGAAAAGTCTGATTCGTGGAATATCGGCGCCGTGATCACGCCGCGGTTCCTGAAGGGTTTCAACGCCTCGATCGATTACTTCCGCATCGAGATCAAGGACGCGATCGGCTCGTTCGGCGCGCAGGACATCATCAACCTGTGCCAGCGCGGCAATCAGGACTTCTGCTCCGCCTATACTGTCGATCCGGCCAATCCATTGAGGCTGCTGTTCCGTACCCAGCCGTTCAACTTCTCGCGGCAGCTCGTCCGGGGTATCGACTATGAGGCCGCGTACCGCGTGCCGCTGGGTAGCCAGAGCGCCTTCACTCTGCGCGGGACGGCGACCAACTATCTCGATAATTTGCTCTACACGGGCATTCAGGGATCGGTTGCGGTCAACACCGCCGGCGTGAATGGTGGTCAGGCCAGCACGCCGAGCTGGATTTTCCACTTCAGTGCCACGCTCGACCTGCCGACCACGTCGATCACAGCGGTGGCGCGTGGGGTGAGCTCAGGCAAATACGCCTCCAACGGCATCGAGTGCCAGACGACCTGCCCAGTCTCGTCGACCAACTATCCGACCTACGACAACAATCGCGTCTCGGGCCTGTTCTATGTCGACCTCAACCTGACGCAGAACATCAAGATCAACAACAAGTCGGATGCGCAGTTCTTCGTCAACGTGACCAACATCTTCAACCGCTGGCCGCTGCTGGTCCCCGAGACCGGTCTGGCCGCCAACACCACCTATTCCGACATGCTCGGACGTACCTTCCGCGTCGGCGTTCGCATCAAATTGCGCTGATCCAGAGTCCCTCCCCCCGGGCGTCGTGTGGCTGAAAAGCTGCGCGACGCCCCCCCTTTTGGGCAACGGACCTCCGGCCGGATTTTGCAATCCATAGCTTTAGGGAATAGGCACGGAAAGTCGCGTCATTCCCATGTCGTTAGCGTCGATCGCCGATGGTGCGATGACATGACCCAATAGATTGGCGCACGATCACCGGGCGTTTCGGCGCGGGTATCAAGAGGGCCAAGACATGAATTTGCGCCAGCTCGAAGTCTTTCACGCCGTCTATCTGCACGGCACCGTGAGCGCCGCGGCTCGCTCGCTCAACGTCTCGCAGCCCTCGGTCACCAAGGTGCTCCGCCACGCCGAGGATTCGATCGGCCTGCCGCTGTTCGAGCGCGCGCGCGGCCGGCTGATCCCGACGCAGGATGCGCGCGCGCTGTTCGGCGAAGTGTCGGAGATCCAGGACCGCGTCCGCTCGCTGCGCCAGGCGTGCCACAACATGCGGCTCGGCCGGGGCAGCCTGTTGCGCATTTCGGCGCTCCCCTCGCTCGGGCTCGGCGCCATTCCCGACGCCGTCGCCGAGTTCCTGCGCGGGCATGAGGACATCCTGTTCGACCTCCAGACGCTCCATCACGACGAGATGGTCCGCAAATTGTACGAACGCGAGACCGATATCGCGATCAGCTACGAAGTGCCGCCCGCCGCGCCGGTCGGGCATCGGGTGATCGGCGAAGGCGAGCTCGTCGTGCTCTATCGCGAACAGGATTTCCCCGACGCGCCGTCGCGCATCCACCTCGCCGACCTGCGCGAGCACAAGTTCATCAGCCCGGTCCAGTCGGGCCCGATAGGACGCATGTTATCGAGCGAACTCAACCAATTGGGCGTCGTTCTTGATGAAGTGGTATCGGCGCGCACTTATTATGTCGCCGCCGGCCTGGTCCGCGCCGGCGTCGGCATGGCGATCGTCGACAATTTCACCGCCCAGGCGTCGATCGCGGCGGGACTCGCGTCGCGCCCGCTTCAGCCGGCGATCACCTTCGACATCAACGCGGTCTATATGCAGGATCGCCCGCCGACGCACACCGCGTCCGAATTCCTCGACCTGCTGGCGGGCGTGATCGATAAGCTATAGCCCCGCGCTATAGGGGCCGTGGCGTTAAATATTGGGGCTCGCCCGGGCCCGGCGATACAGATTGTCTTCCCTTGGGATTTGCAACTGAAACCGACATGATCGCCACGCCTTACCTTCTCTATCTCGGTCACTCGAACGACCATGCCGGCATCAAGACCTCGCGCGGGCTAGCCGTGTTTCGGCCGGAAGTGTGCGTCGGCGAATTCCGCCATGACGATTGCCGGCTCACGCTCGACTTGCCGCGGATGGACTTCGCGACCGCGGCCGCGGCCGGCGCCAGGACATTGATCCTGGGCGTCGCCAATGCCGGCGGCACGCTGGGCGAGGACATGGTCGCCGACGCGATCGCCGCGATGGAAGCGGGGCTCGATATCGCCTCGGGTCTTCATCAGCGACTGAAGGACGAGCCGCGGCTGGTCGAGGCGGCGAGCCTGCTCGGCCGCGCGCTGCACGACGTGCGCGATCCGCAACCCGGCATTCCCGTCGGCAACGGCAAGCCGCGCGCGGGCAACCGCCTGCTGACGGTCGGCACCGATTGCTCGGTGGGCAAGATGTACACGACGCTGTGCCTGACGCGCGCGCTGGCCGAGCGCGGCGTCAAGGCGGATTTCCGCGCGACCGGTCAGACCGGCATCCTGGTGGCGGGGAGCGGCGTCCCGCTCGATGCGGTGATCGCCGATTTCATTTCGGGCGCGATCGAGCAGCTTTCGCCCGCCCGCACCGACGGCGGCTGGGATCTGATCGAGGGTCAGGGATCGCTGTTCCACCCGTCCTACGCCGGGGTTTCCACCGGCTTGCTGCACGGCGCCCAGCCCGACGCGATCGTGATGTGCCATGACCCGGCGCGCAAGCACATGCGCGGGCTGCCGCATTTCGGCCTGCCGGGGGTCGCCGAGTGTCTGGAGGCCAATTTGCGGGTGGCGCGGCTGACCAGCCCCAAGGTCCGGGCGGTCGGCATCGCGCTCAACACCTCCGACATGCCCGAGGACGAGGCGCGCGCGCTCTGTGCCCGGACCGCGGACGACCTGGGTCTGCCCTGTTCCGACCCGTTCCGTTTCGGCGTCGATGCCATTCTCGACACGCTGCTCGGCGAGCCCGCCGGCGCCAGGCAAGTGGCCTGACCGCCCTCATGCGCCGCGCGATATCGATCCAGCCCGAGACCTTCCCGCTCAGCACGCCGTTCCGCATCTCGCGTGGGACCAAGACGGCCGCCGAGGTGGTGACAGTCCGGATCGAGCAGGACGGCATGGCCGGGCGCGGAGAATGCGTCCCCTACCCGCGCTATGGCGAGACGGTGGAGAGCACGATCGCCGCGATCGTCGAGGTGCGCGACGCGCTCGAAAGCGGCGCGGGGCGTGAGGAATTGCTGCGCCTGATGCCGGCGGGCGCCGCACGCAATGCCGTGGATTGCGCCTTGTGGGACCTCGAGGCGCGCCTGACGGGTAGCGACGTGGCGACGATGCTCGGCCTGAAGCAGCCGCTCGGCCCGATCGCGACGGCGATGACCGTGGGTCTCGACACGCCCGATCGGATGCGCGTGGCGGCGGCCGCGCTCGCCAACGTGCCGCTGATCAAGGTCAAGGTCGATCGCACCGACCCCGCCGCGCAGTTGCGCGCGGTCCGCGACACCGCTCCCCTGCCCCGTCTGATCGTCGATCCCAATGAGAGCTGGACGATCGAGGAGGTGCGATCGCTCCAGGAACTGCTGCTCGAACTGAGGGTCGACCTGCTCGAACAGCCGCTGCCGGCGGCGGACGATGCCGCGCTGAAGGGATTCGTCTCCGCGATTCCCATCGCCGCCGATGAATCGGTCCACGCCGCGGGCGACCTCGCCGCGTTGCCGGATGGCTATGGCGTCGTGAATATCAAGCTCGACAAAGCCGGCGGCCTGACCGCCGCGCTCGACCTGGCGCAGGAAGC
>DASVNU010000485.1:0-1969 GCA_036383655.1 Sphingomonas sp.
CTTCCACATCAAGGCCTCGGCGATCCAGCGGCCGTTCTTGATCGCGACGATCGGGCCATGATGGGTTTGCCATGTAACCAAGCTCCGCTCGCCCAAAGATCCGTCGGGTTTGCGATAGCGCAGGGTCACCATCTTGCGCGTCACCGGCCGCTCGGCGCTGCCATAGCGATAGACGTACCCGTCGCCGCGCTTGGTCACGCGCTCGGCGAATTCGTCGACATTGTCGACCGTGGACGAGGTGTGCATCCACCCCGCTTTGGCATTGAACCCCTGGTAGATGAAGAACTGCCCCCAAGTGGATGCACCATAAGCGTCGAGGCCTTGCGCGCTCGTCATCTGCGCTTCGGAGCGGAAATAGAAACTGGTGTGCGGGTTGATCAGCAGCAGCGCCTTGCCGCCCGAGGTCAGCCTGGGTGCGATCGCGATGCCGTTCGATCCCGACGGCTCGCGCGGCACCATGCCGAGCTCCTCGGGCGTCGGCGGCGTCGGCTTGCCGTAGAAAGACTTGAGGTCGCTGAGCGAAATCCGCTCGATATCGCCACCGATACTGCCCTCGGTGAAGCTCAGCGTCATCCACGGTTCGAAATGCGCGAGCACCTTGGGCTGTGTGCCGGGATGCGTCGCCAGATAGAAATTGAGCCCATCGGCCCAGGCATTCATCAGCGATTTCAGCCATGGCGCGCTGGCGGCATATTGCGCCTTGAGCTCGGCGGGATCGACGTAGAGCCGTTGGCGCAGATCGCCCCAGATCGCGTCCTCGCCCTCCGCCTCGGCGGTGCGGCCGAGCGCGGTCAGATAATTCGCCTCGACTCGCGAGAAATCGTCCTCGGCTTGCGCATAGATCATCCCGAACACCGCATCGGCATCGCTTTGCCCGCGAACGTGCGGAATACCCCAATCGTCGCGCGTGATGGTGACGCGCGCCGCCTGCGCTCGCCACCGCGCCATGTCGGTGCTCGCCGAGTCAGGCGCGGTCGGCGCCATGGTGAGTGCCGCAAGGGCTAGGAGCGGGAAGCGGAGGGCTCTATCCATGCCGCCAGCGTAACGCGACACCGGGGAGAAAACCATGCGCCGGCTGGCACTTGTATTGGCGATGCTGCTCGGGCCGGCGGCCGCTCTCCCCGCCGCCGAGGCGCCGAAACAAGCCGTGCTGCTCAAGCCCGCGCGCGTGTTCGACGGGCTGGACGGCAAGACGCATGCGGGCTGGCAAGTGCTCGTAGAAGGCGACCGGATCGCCGCGGTCGGGCCCAATTTGTCGACGCCCGCCGATGCGAAGATCATCGACTTGCCCGGCGAGACATTGATGCCCGGGATGATCGAGGGGCACGGCCATCTGTTCCTCCATCCCTATAATGAGACCAGCTGGGACGATCAGGTACTGCACGAGCCGCTCGCGTTGAGAACCGCGCGCGCGGTGGCGAACGCCAAAGCGACATTGCTCGCCGGCTTCACCAGCGAGCGCGACCTTGGCACCGAAGGCGCCGGCTATGCCGATGTCGGGCTGAAGGCGGCGATCGATCAGGGGATCGTGCCCGGCCCGCGCCTCAACGTCGCGACGCGCGCGATCGTCGCGCTGGGCGCTTACGGCCCCAAGGGGTTCGAGCCCGGCGTCGCCATCCCGCAAGGCGCCGAGGAAGTGTCGGGAGTCGACTCGATCGTCGCGGCGGTGCGGCGGCAGATCGCGGGCGGCGCCGATTGGGTGAAGCTCTACGCCGATTATCGCTGGCGCCCCGGCGAGGACAGCCGCCCCACCCTCAGCCTCGAGGAGATAAAGGCAGCGGTCGCCGCCGCGCACGACGCCGGCCGCCCGGTCGCGGTCCATTCCGCCACCGCCGAAGGGATGCGCCGCGCGATCGCCGCGGGAGTCGACACGATCGAACATGGCTATGGCGGCACGCCCGAGATTTTCGCCGACATGGCGAAGAAGGGCATCGCGCTCTGCCCGACGCTCGCCGCATCGGACGCGACG
>DASVNU010000486.1:0-22751 GCA_036383655.1 Sphingomonas sp.
CTCCGTCAGGCGCTTGCCTTGGGATACGAGCCGGTCGCCTATGACGCGACCACCGCACAGGCGAAATCCGGCGGCGTCGCCGATCGCGAGCAAGCGCAGGCGGATAATCTGGTCGCCGCGATCTTCGCCAGGCACCCGACAGCCAAGGTGTTCATCTATGTCGGCGTCAGCCATGTCGCCGAAGCACCCTTGGGCGGCACCGAGCGGATGGCCGCGCGGCTCAAGCGGATGACCGGGATCGATCCGCTGACGATCGACCAGGCCACGCTCACCGACGTGTCGGCCCGCAGCGCTTACGACCTCGCCGCCGCCGGGATCGGCGATCGGCCTGCGATCTTCTTCGATCGCCGCGAGCCGCTGGTGCTCGGGCTCTATGCCGGGGCGGTCGATCTTCAGGTCGTCCATCCGCGCCGGTCGTATCGCCTCGGCCGCCCAACATGGCTCGCGGCGCTGGGCGGCCGGCCGGTACCCATCCCGAAGGATCTCGTTCTCGCAACCGGTCGCCGCCTGGTGCAGGTCTTTGCGGCGAGCGCACCCGCCGACGCGGTGCCACTGGATCAGGTTCTGGTCGACGGCGACGGCGAGAAACCAATGCTGATGGCCCCGTCCGAACCGCTCCGCTTCGCGGTGCAGCGTTAGAATTCAGTCTGAACCGGGGCCGCGGGCGGCGATGAACAGCGAAACCACCCTGCGCGCATGAGCCTCGATCGCCCCGCCCCTGGGATAGCTGTCGTCGCCGAACAATGAGGCGTTGTTGAGCGGCTCACCCATCAGCAACCAGTTGAACAAGGCGGCGTCGCCGGCCGGATCGGCGATCGTCAGCAGTCGCTGATCGCGAAACCGTGCGAACAGGCGCTGCAACGCATCGATCGCGCGCGCCGGCCCGGCGGCGTGCAGCGCTTGCCCCAGCTCGGGGAAACGCGGCACTTCGGCAACCACCAGCCGACGTAGTTTGAGCAGGCGGGGATCGGAGACGACCCGAAGCTGGCGCTGGGCAAAGTCGAGCAAGGTGCGTTCCGGATCGATTACGACCGCGTCGAAATCGATGCCAGCCTGGGCCTTGTCGGTCCCCGCGCCAGTCGCGGTGCGGATGACCGCGAGGAACAGCACCTCCTTGCTGGCGAAATGCGCATAGACGGTCTGTTTGGAGACCGCCGCCGCCACCGCGATCTCATCCATCGTCGTGCGATCGAAACCGCGATCGAGAAACTCGGTCGTGGCGGCCGCGACGATCGCGTCGTGCGACCGTTGCGCACGTGCGGGCAGTGGCTTGTCGGTCGCTTCGGAACGCGTCTCCATGCGATCGAGCCTAGCACGCGCTTGACCGTAATCAAACTGGACCGTACAGTCTAGTTACAGGAGGTTGGCATGTCCGGATCGATCGATTCTTCCCAGATTGTCTCGTGTCGCTGCGGACAGGTCGAGTTGCGGACGACGGGCACGCCGATCATCACCGCCTGCTGTTTTTGCGACAGTTGCCGGACTGCGGGAGGTATATTGGCGCATCTGCCCGGTGCGTCGCCTGTGCTGACGCCCGATGGTGGCACCGACTTCATGCTGATGCGCAAGAATGGCGTCGAATGCCGCCGCGGGAGCGAATTGCTCGCCGAGTATCGGCTCACGCCGGCAAGCGCCACGCGGCGTATCGTGGCGACCTGCTGCAACAGCTATATGTTCCTCGATTTCACGCCGGGGCATTGGGTGAGCGTGGTGCGTGACCTGCTGCCGCCGTCCGCCAGGCCGTCGGTCGAAATCTACATCATGCTGGGTGACCTGCCCGACGGCGTGGTGCCGCCGGCGACCGTGCCGCGAGCGAAGCGATTGCCGCTTCGGTTCATCGGGAAGCTGCTGTTCAGCTGGGCGGGCATGGGTTTCCGTCGTCCAACGATCGACTATGTGACGAGGCGGATCGATCCTTGACGATCCGCCGAAGCCGAACGGCCGGCAGCTTGATCCCGCGATGTTGAAAACGTCGCTAGAGCGTCCCGGCGCGCACGCGCGCGGCCAGATGGCGCGCGCTCGGCTTGACGGTGCGATCGAACGTCGTGCGGTCGACCGCCACCAGCCCGAAATGCTGGCCATATCCGCTGCTCCACTCGAAATTGTCGAGCAATGACCAATAGATATAGGATCGAACGTCGATGCCCTCGGCCAGGCAGGCGGCGACCTGGGCGATGGTTTCGTCGATCCATGCCACGCGACGTGTGTCATCGTCGGTCGCGATGCCGGTTTCGGTGACGAAGATCGGCTTGGCCGTCCGCTTCGCGGCGTAGCGGATCGTGGCACCGAGCGCGGCCGGATAAAATTCGTAGCCCGCCGCGGTCATCTCGGCGCCGGCGGTCGGCGGGACCACATTCTTCGCGTCGAGCCGAATGCGTGTGTAGGTCTGGACGCCGACGAAATCGCTCGCGTTCACCGCGTCCCACCAGCGGCCATAGACCATCTTCTCGATCGTCGGCGCCAGGCTGTTCTCCCCCACCGCCTCGATCTGCTGGGTCGACAAGGTCACGCCGACCGGGAAATCGCCCGGGCCGGCCTTGATCGCCTGATAGGCCTTGGCGTGTGCGTCCATCAGCTGCGGGTCGATCTTGTCGGCGTCGGCGAACAGGATCGAGGAGAAAGCGGGTGCGTTGGTCGCTTTCGCCGCGGCGGCGATCATCCTCGCGCGGTTCGCGCGATACTCGGGCGTGGCGCCCATCCGCAGCAGCCTGGCGAGCAGATGGATGTTCGCCTCGTTGAAGGGCGAGGCCATGCCGATCAGGCCGCCGAGCGATCGCGTCGCGCGGTCGCAGAAGCGTGCGAACAGGTCGGAACTGTCCTTGGCTTCCCAGCCGCCGCGCATCGCGAACCATCTCGGCACGGTGAAGTGGTTGTAAGTGACGATCGGCAGCAGCCCGCGTTTGCGGCAGGCCGCGAGCACGCGCGTATAATGGTCGAGTTCGGCTTGCGAGAACCGGCCGGGCTCGGGCTCGATCCGTGCCCATTCGATGCCGAGGCGGTAGCAATTGAGCCCGAGCGCGCGGGCGATGTCGAGGTCGCGCTCGTAACGGTTATAGCTGTCGCAGGCATCGCCCGACGGATCCTTGAACACCGTTTCGGGCAGGTTTTCGAGCAGCCAGCTGTCCGAATTAACGTCATTGCCTTCACTCTGGTGCGCCGAGATCGCGGTGCCCCACAGGAATCCGGGCGGCGCCTTGCGCGTCCTCGCCGTGAGCGCGCTGGCGGGATGGGCGATCGCCGCCGCGCCGATCGCGGCGGCGCCGGCGATCGCCTGGCGGCGGGAAAATCGATCGAGTTCGGTCATGCTGCGGTCCCGTCGGATAAGTGGCCGGACGTTGGCGGACGTCCGGCCGCCGTGATCAGAGATTGAAGACGTTGTTCCAGATGTATTCGGACAGGTCGAACGGCGCGTTGTTCCCGTCATAGCCCACCCCGGTATAGCCGTTGTACAGCACGTGCTTGCCGCCCGGGATGGTGACGAGTCCGACATTGGTGCCGCCGGTGCAGACCGGATAGACGTCGGCATAGGAATCGCCGGGCAGTGGCGTGCGGACGATATTGGCGCTGCAATTGTCGATCGCTTTCCACGCCGCCAGGCTGTCGGCGGCGCTCTGCTTGCCGAACGGGATTCCCGCGATGTCGCCGGGCAGGCCGGGGAGCAGCGGCGGGCCGCCATAATAGCTGATCGTGGTGTCGGCGGTGCCGGCGATCTCGGTCACGCTGATCGGGCGCGACGGATGGCATTGGTCGGTGTTGAGCGGGAACGACACCGATACCACGGCGCGGACGATATCGGCGGATTCGCATGCCATCCGCATCGCCATCGACCCACCGTTGGAAATGCCGGTGACGAACACGCGGTCACTGTCGATATTGGCGTGCGCCTTGGCGAGGCCGATCAGCGAGCGCAGGAACCCGACATCGTCGGCCTTGGCGACATCGGCGACGAAGCAGCAGCCATAACCGTTCCAGCTCAGCGCCAGGCCTTGCGGCCAGACCGCGATGAAACCGCGCTTGTCGGATTGCTGCAGCTGGCCGGAGACGCGGCGTTCCTCATCGGCGGAGGAACTGAACCCGTGGAGGTCGAGGACCAGCGGCACCGCCTCGCCGCCCGAATAACTGGCAGGCACGTGCACCAGATAAGTGCGCGGCAGGCCGCCCGATATCGTCACGAAATTATAGTCACCGGGGGTCAGGCAGCCGAGCGTGCACGGCGCCGCTCGCGCGGTCGACGCGAAGCCAAGGGCGGCGATGGCGAGCAGCAAGGCGCGGCCGATCAGCCGCGTCATCCAGGACGATCCCTTCATCTTCCTCTCCTCTGGTCGACCGGTAATCCCGGTTCGATCGGGCGAACGTAACAGAGCGGAAAGACATTCACTAGTAGATTAATGAATGTTGACAATCGGGACGAGCGGGTGGCATTCGATCAGCGGCATGCCGCGGAGCGTGACGCGTTTTTTTGGGGTGGGATGAGCATGCAACGTTACGACCTGCTGCTCGACAAGTTCATCGATCACGCCGCCAAATGGCACCCGTCGACCGAGGTGGTGACCGGCGCTGGTGGCGACGCGCCGGCGACCCGGATCGGCTATGCCGGGCTGCGCGAGCGCAGCAAGTTGCTGTCGGGCGCGTTCGCCGCGCTCGGGCTCAAGCTGGGCGATCGCCTCGCGACGCTCGCGTGGAACAGCCAGGCGCATATGGAATGCTGGTACGCCGCGCTGGGGATCGGATTGGTGTGCCACACGCTCAACCCGCGGATCGGCGCGGCGCAGCTGGCCGACATGGTGCGGCAGGCGGGCGATCGTGTGTTGGCGGCAAGCCCCGATCAGGCAGCGATGGTCGAGGAACTGGTCGCCGCCTGTCCGAGCATCGAGCATGTGCTGATCCTCGACGAGCCGGGCGCCGAGGGCCTGGCCCCGCCGATGGCGAGCCGCGCGCGGATATGGTCGCAGCACGACCTGATCGATCAGTGCGGCGCCGACATCGCCTGGGGCGGGTTCGACGAGAATGCGGAGGCCGGCCTGTGCTTCACCTCGGGGACGACCGGCGCGCCCAAGGGCGTGGTCTATACCCATCGCTCGAATTACCTCCTGACGCTCGGCATCCTGCAGGCCGATGCGATGGCGCTCGGCGCGCGCGATTCGATCCTTGCCGCGGTGCCGATGTTCCATGCCAATGGCTGGGGCCTGCCGTTCGCCGCGCCCGCGGTCGGCGCGCGCTTCGTGCTGCCGGGGCGGCACAATGACGGCGCCAGCCTGGCCGCGCTGATCGAGCGCGAGCAAGTGACGATCGCGGTCGGCGTGGCAACGGTGTGGATCGGGCTGATCGACCATCTCGACGCCACCGGCGGGTCGCTGCCTTCGCTGCGGCGCGTGCTGCTCGGCGGGTCGTCGGTGCCGCAAGCGCTGATGGACCGGATCGAACAAAGGCTGGGCGTGACCGTCCAGACCAGTTGGGGAATGACCGAATTGTCGCCGCTCGGCACGGTGACCCCGGCCAACACCGTCGACCGCGTCTCGGCCAGATCGGGTCGCCCGCTGGTCGGGGTCGATTTGCGTGTCGCCGATGCCGAGGGCGCGGCGCTGCTCGACCAGCGCGGGATCGAGGGGCGGTTGCAGGTCAGGGGCGCCAGCGTCGTCGATCGCTATTTCGGACATGACGAGCCGGCAACCGATGCCGAGGGCTGGTTCGACACCGGCGACCTCGCGGTCATCGATCGCGACGGCCAGCTCGCGATCACCGGACGCTCGAAGGATCTGATCAAGTCGGGCGGCGAGTGGATCAACCCCGGCGAGATCGAGGCGATCGTCGGCGCGCTCCCGGCGGTCGGACTTGTCGCGGTGATCGGCCGCACCCACCCCAAATGGGGCGAGCGGCCCGTGCTGGTGATCGAGCAGCGTCGCGGAGAGTCGGTCAGCGACGCGCAACTCACCGCCGCGCTGAACGGTCGCGTGCCGCGCTGGTGGATGCCCGACACGATCGTCCGGCTCGAGCATATGCCGCTCGCTTTCACCGGCAAGATCGACAAGCGCCAGCTGCGCCGCGACCTTGGTTGAGTATCGTGCAAAAGATACTAATTAATGAATGAATGAATATTGACGGCGGCGATCAAAACTGTATTTAGCACCATCGACGCACCTGAGAGTGCGATGACATTGGGAGGGTTCCATGAAAGCTGTTTTCTGGCTGTCGGTTTCGGCCGCCGCGTTGTTGAGCTCGGGCGTCGCGCAGGCCCAAACGGCTCCCGCGCCGACCACCGATCCAGCCGCCGCGACGAATAGCGACGCGCCGACCGACATCGTCATCACCGCCGAACGCCGCACCACCAGCCTGCAGCGCACCGGCGTCGCCGCGACCGTCCTGACCGGTGAGGACTTGGTCAAGAAGAGCGTCAACACGGTCGAGCAGCTTCAGTTCGCGACCCCCTCGCTGACGGTCAATACCTCGGGCCAGAGCAACAGCTTCAACATTCGCGGCATCGGCAAGACCGAAATCACCAGCTCGATCGGTGTCGGCGTGGTCACCTATCGCGATGGCGTCGCGACCTTTCCGGGCTATTTCCAGACCGAACCCTATTACGACATCGCCTCAGTCGAAGTGTTGCGCGGTCCGCAGGGTACGTTCGCCGGCGGCAACGCGACCGGCGGCGCGGTGTTCATCACCGAAAGGAACCCCGAACTCGGCACCATCAACGGGTACGCGCTGGCGCAATACGGCAATTACGACGACGTGAAGCTGCAGGGCGCGGTCAACGCGCCGATCAGCAGCACGCTCGCGGTGCGCGCCGCGGTTAATTACGAAGGGCGCGATACGTTCTTCAAGGTGACCGGGCCGTATTCGGGCAACCCCGGCAACCTCAATTCGATCAGCGGCCGTCTGAGCCTGTTGTGGCAGCCGGATACGCACCTGCGCGTACTGATCAAGGGCGACTACAGCAACGTCGATTACGGCGGTTTCCCGAACACCCCGGCGTATTTCAACAGGGGCACGGCCGCCGCTCCGATATTCGTTGCCAATGTTTCGGACCCGTTCAACGTCACCAGCAACGCCTATCTGTCGGGCAAGGACGAGTTCGGCCGCGTGTCGGCGAACATCAGCTACACCTTCGACAGCGGTCTGATGATCCGCTCGATCAGTGCGTACCAGCACGGCACGACGCAGGAAACGCTCGACGCCGATGGCACCGCGACCGGCAATCCGGTGATTGCGCCGACCGGCAACGCGACCTTCCAGGATTTCGCGCGCGAGCATGTCTGGTCGGAAGAACTCAACATCATTTCACCCGAGAAGAACCGCTTCACCTGGTTGCTCGGCGCCTATGTGCAGCGCGACAGTTATTACTTCCCGCCCAACGGCGGCTATCGTTCGCTGGCGGACTTCGGCACGTTGCGGTCGCTCGAGATCATCGGCACCAACCCACACACCTCGCTCGCCGGGTTCGGCCAGATCGGGTACAAGTTGACCGATAATCTGCAGGTCACGCTCGGCGGCCGTTGGTCGCGCACCACGTCGCGCAACGACGCCACCTATCCGGCGACGCTGTTCGTGGGCGTATTCCTCCCCGTCACCATCACCCAGCACGACTTCTACGCGAGCAGCAACGTCGACGGCAAAGCGTCGATCAACTGGACGATCGATCGCAACAACTTCCTGTACGCCTTCGTTGCGACGGGCACAAAGGCGGGTGGCCTAAACGGGTCCAACTTCTTCGGCGTGACGCCGCGCGCCTTCACGCCGGAACGCGTGACCGACTATGAAGTCGGCTACAAGGGCACGTGGCTCGACGGCCATCTGCGCACGCAACTCGGCGGCTATTACAACACCTACAAGAACTTCCAGGTCTCGATCGTCGATCCGGCGACGCCGAACTACACCTCGATCTTCAACGTGCCGAACCCGACCAAGCTCTATGGTCTCGAAGCATCGATGCAGGGCTCTTTCGGCGGCTTCCAATTCGACTTCTCGACGTCGCTCTCGCACTCCGAAGTGGGCAGCTTCTACGCGCGCGACGGCCGCGTCGGGGTCACTAGCCTGACCTGCGACCCGAACACCGGTCCGGGTAACGCCACTTGCATCAATGTCGGCGGGCGTCGCCAGACCTACGCGCCGCAGTTTACGCTGAGCGCCGGTGCGCAATATGCGATCGACCTAGGTCGCGGGATGTCGCTGACGCCGCGCGTCGATTATGCGCACATCTCCAGCGTGTGGGCGACCTTGTTCCAGCGCGCCGACTTGGGCGATTTTCTGCCCGCGCGGAACATCGTAAACGCGCAACTGACGCTGACCGACGGCAAATGGTCGATCGGCGCCTATGGCACCAACCTGACCGACCAGCATTATATCGGGTCGCTCAACGGTACACGCCGCCTCGCAGCCGCGCCGCGCCAATATGGCGTGCGCGTCAGCAAATCCTTCTAAGGGGGCGCCCGCGCGGGATCGGCGATGCCGGGCCGCGCGGGTGGTTTTTCGAGCGGAACGCTGGAATCCACCGCCAAGATCGGCAACATGCGGATCGATTGCTGGAGCCGGCTCGAACACCGTCACCCCGATAGCCGGCGGCGGAGGATTTGATGACGACCACAGACGCCAAACCACGACGCCGCACCAAGGCCGAACAACGCGCCGAAAGCCTCGAGCAGATCCTCGACGCGGCGGAATATCTGTTCGCCGATCACGGCCTATATGGGGTAACGCTCAAGGACGTCGCCAAACGCGTCGGCGTCCATACCTCGCTGCTGCATTATTATTTCGCCGACAAGAAGGCGTTGTTCGACGCGGTCGTCGCGCGACGCGCGCCGATCACGATCGAACGGCGGATGGATGCACTGGCGGCCTATGAGCAGGAAGCCGCGGGCAAGCCCACCGTCGAAGGCGCGCTGCGCGCCTATCTCGACACCGATCTCGACCTGTACGACCAACCCGACGAAGGCTGGCGCCGGTACGGCGCGCTGGGCGCGCTGACGAGCAATACACCCGAATGGGGCGCCGAATTGATGGACATGCATTTCGACGGGGTGGTGCTTCGCCTGATCGGCTTGCTCAAGGTCGCCTTGCCCGATTGTGCCGAGGAAGATCTGTTCTGGGGCTATCATTTCGTGACCGGCGCGCTGATGCTGACGCTGGCGCGCACCGGGCGGATCGACAAATTGTCGGGCGGCCTGTGCAGATCGGACGATTTCGCGGCGGTCAAGGAACGCATGGCGAGCTTCATGGCCGCGGGCTTCATCGCGACCTGCCGCGAACGCGCGGCGAAACGCGCCGCGGGCGGATGAGCGAGCCCGGACGCGCGCTCGCAATCGCCCGGGACGCGGCGAGTTGAGCGCCCCGATCGAATGATGAAGCGCGCATTAACCATCGTCGCTCAAGGGATTGAAACGCGTTTCGGGCAAGGACTTGGCCCATGGGGGAGGGCCTTCAGAACCGCGATGTCGCTTGGACATCACCCCCGCCGCGCGCCGACAAGCCGCGCGTTTCCGGCATCGACCTGTTTCGCGGCGCGTTGGTCGTGCTGGTCATCCTCGGGCATTTCGCCGAACTGACCCAGCGGCACCATTTCCTGACCTGGTTCGGTGTCGGGTTCCGGATGCCCCTGTTCATCGGCCTGACCGGCTATCTGTTCAATCTCGATCAGGCGCGTAGCCTGTCATCGGCGGGGCTGCTGCGCAAATATTACGACCGCATGATCCTGCCCTGGATCGCCGCCTGCGCGGTGGCGGTGGCGATTACCGACTCGATCGAATGGTTCTCCCCGATCTATGCGGTGATCCGCCCGCCTTATCATCTGTGGTTCGTGCCGGTCATCCTGGCCTTCATGTTCGCCGCCAAGTTGTGCCGCATGGCGCCCACGACGATGCTGGCGATCGCGATCCCCTCGAGCATCGGCGCGATGTACGTGTTCGGCGTCGGGCACGATGTTTGGCAATTCGGCGCGTGGACGCCCGACCGGCGCTATTTCATCTATCCGATCTATTTCACGCTGGGGATGTGGGTGGCGCGCCGTCCCGCCCCGCGCCATGACTATCTGTTGCTGCTGGTCGCGCTTGCCGGGTTGCTCTGGTGGTCGCGCCTGTACGAGCATCCCTCGACCGCGGCGGAGGTTGCCGCCGAGTTGCTGCTGTGCGTGCCGCTGATCGCTCTGTTTCCCTGGTTGCGGCGGATAAGATTCGACATCGCATGGATCAGCGCGATCGGTCGCGACAGCCTGTTCTTCTATCTGTGGCATCCGCTGATGTTCGCCTTGTGGTCGGCCTGGGGATTTTCGGGCGCGCCGTTGCTGGCGTTGGCGGTCGGGACGACGCTGGGGGCGTGGGTGGCGATCGCGCGCTTGCCGACCCTGTCCGGTGTACTGGGGGTACGTGCCGCGGGACGGCCGGTTAAGTCCCCCGTGCCTATAGTGCCCGACACCGTGTCGACCGAGGGCGCGGTATGAGCACGCTGTTCAGACTGTGCCGCACCGGCATGATGACGATCGCCTGGCTGCTGGTGCTGCCGTGCCTGTTCATCCTGTTCGGCGCGGTCGTGCCGATCATCCCATGGTTTCGCATCTATGCCTTGGGCGTCGTGCCCAACCATAGCTCGTGGCTGTTCCTGTGGGCGATCGTCGCGCTGCTGATCGGGTTGCTCGCCAATTCGCTGCACAAATCGCCGGTCGCGATCGCCATCGTCGTGACCGCGACCGTCACCCTGTTGGCGACGACCGGCGTGATGCTCCATCTGCTCTATGTCGCGCAGAGCAACGGCGCGCGGATCAACGTCGTCCGCGCGCTCGAACTGCGCGAACTGCCCGACGGCGCGCGGCCCGACGAAAGCCGCGTCTATTCGCGGCCGCAGGGCGAGGACCTCTGGCTCGACATCTATCATCCCGCCCAAACCGCCCCGGACGGGTTGAGCCCGGTGCTGATCGCGGTCCACGGCGGTGGTTTCTTTCAGGGCAGCCGGGCATTCGGCGCCGCCAACCAGCGCTGGTTCGCCGATCATGGCTGGACCGTCATCAGCATCGACTATCGGCTGGCCAGGGATGATCGGCCGACATGGGATCTGGCCACGCGCGATGTGCAATGCGCGCTCGCCTGGACCGCCGCGAATGCTGCCACCTTGCACATCGACCTCGATCGCGTGACGCTGACCGGTGGGTCGGCGGGCGGCAGCCTGGCGATGGCCGCCGGATATCTGGCCGATGCCAAGCGCACCGATCCGGAATGCGGCCCGGCCATCCCGCATGTCGCGGTGGTGGTGGCGAAGGCACCGCTGATCGACGTCATCGGGTCGTGGTATTATCCGGGCGAGCTGCGCGACGAGCAGCGTTCGTACCTGACTCGCTATATCGGCGGATCGCCGCGCGATTATCCCGAACGTTACGCCGCGATCGACCTGCGCCACTTCCAGTTTCCCAGCAATCCGCCGACGCTGCTTCTGGGCGGCGCGTCGGACCCCCTATTGCCGGCGGAAGCGGGGGCGGACTTCATGCGCAAGGCGAACGCCGCCGGGCTCGAGGTCCATCAGATCCTGTTTCCCTATTCGGGGCACGATTTCAACACGACCTACAACAGCATCACCAACCAGGCGATGCGGCAGATCATCGCGCAGTTCATCGTCGATCATAAGGTGGGACCGAAGCTGCCCGGACTGACGTTTACCGACTGACCCCGGATCGGTCGGCAGCAGGCCGCACGCGATAAAGCGCCGATCGATCGCTAGACCAGATCGGCCTGAGATCGGCGGCCTGGGCCCGCCCGGCGGGAAATCCGATCGTCCACACATAGCGGAAATCGGCACGACTGAATTCGCGGATCGCCAGGTCGAAATCGATCGTCGCCTTCTTGGCGTTCTTCGGTTCGATCAGCTGCGACGGATCGCGATCGAACGGGATGGCGCCGGGATGCAGCGGTCGGATCAGCTGTTGGCCGGGTATCGACCATTGTTCGTTGGTGAACGCGCGACGTCTGGCGACGGCGAGCCCGGCGATATGGGTCAGCCGGCGATTCTCCCACGATGCCGACGACGGCTCGTTGACCAGTGCGAGGACCGAGGAACCGACCGGGACCAGCGACAGTGGGGGAAGCTCGGCCTGCATATCGCGCGCGAACAGCGCGAGGGCGATGATCGAGGTCACCGTGCGCATCGCGAAGAAGCCGAAACCCCAGCCGGCCAGCCTGCGCTCGAGCCGCTCGTCGGTCCCGCGGACGCGGATCGCCAGCAGACCGAGCGCGACGACATAGGGCAACAGCCGCATGTCGACATAGGCCCCGCCCTGATAGAGGCGCGGCAACAGTACGAACACGGCCAGGCCGAGCAACGCCGGCACGCCAAGCGTGGGGACGAACGACAGCCGTCGGGATCGGATAACGGTCCACAGCAGCAGCGCGAGAATGATGACGCACAGGACGTCATAGATTTTCCAGCGCTCGCGCAGCATCGACGCGACCCATTGCGCCTTCGAGACGAGGTCGAACCAGTCGCCGGTGTCGCCGCCGGCCGTCGTACCGAACAGGATCGCGAGGATCTGCGGCCAGGCCATCGGCGCGCACAAAGCTGCGGCGATCAGCGCGGCCCGCCATGTCGACCGGCCGTGCGCGCGCTGGATCGTCCATTCGGCGCCAAAGATGAACAGCCCCAGCATCGCCCAGCCGAAACTGTGGCACACCCAGGTGATACCGGCGAACGGCACGAGGACGGCAACGCGGACCAAGGTCGCTTGCCGTCGCGCCAGCCGGAGCCACAAGGCCAGCCCGACAAAGCTGAGGCCGGCCGACGCGACGAAATTCACGAACCCGAACTGAAACGGCAAGGCGTAGGCGAGCGGTAGCGCGAACCCGGCGGCCGGCGCGATACGGCCATGCGCTTCTCGGGAGAGCCACAACATGCTCGCGACCAGCAGGGCCGGGATCAGCGCGACGACCAGATGCGCGGCCGTCTCGACATCCAGGAGCGGACGGAGCGCCAGCACCGCGAGATCGACGCCGAGATTGCCGATCAGCGCCTGGTGGACCGCATAATGCGCCGCCAGTGGCCCGCTATTGGCTTCGGCCATGATCCTGTACCGGCCGATATGCCCCGGCATGTCGATCAACGGCGGTATCGAGGGTCCGATCAGCGGCAAGGTCGCGGCAACGGCCGCCGCCGCGATCGCCCAATTGGTCTGCCACCAGCGCGGCTCGCCGGCGTCCTGCGCAGTTGCGTGGTCAGGCAAAGGCGGGCTGGCCAAGATCGCTTCCTCGTTTCGGTCGGGATGGGATAAACGTGAAAATCGCGCGGGCAAGTCGGCGTCGCGATCGCTACCAGCCCGTCCGCCGCAACACGGCATTGATCTCGTGCGCTTGCTGTCGTGGATCGGTGGCGGCGCACCCCCCGGGCCGGACGAAGACGCAGACCGTCGGCGAATCCGTCGATGTCGATTGGTGGCAGGAGATCGCGTGGTAGCTCTTGTCGAGATCGCCCCGGTCCGCCGGCCGCGCGACGATGACGTTCGCGGCCGATGCCATGGCTCTCAGTCCGGCCGCCGGATCGACGTCGATCCCCTTCATGTCGGGCGGCGCCACCAGGTACATCGGCACCTTGCGATGGAGCATGGCATAGGATGCGCCTGTCCAGAATCCGGTGCGGTAGACGGCGACCCCGCAGAAATTGCCCAGCCGTCGCGTAGTCGCGAGCGCCTCGGGCAACGGCGAATAGGCTTTCCAGTCGCCGACGACGACCGGCGACATCGCCTGCATCGCCGACGCGACCAGCCAGATCGACATCGCCGCGGCCGCCGGTATCGGAAGCCGCATTGCGGTCCATCGCCGGCGCATCGCGACCAGCATTTCGCCAGTGCCCAATCCCGCGAGGATCACGACGATCGCGATCGTCAGGAAAATGAAGCGATATTCCTTGTGCGGGATCATCATGTGAAAGGCGAGATTGGCGAGCGCCGCCCACATCAGCGGGCGGTCGAGGCGCGCGCCTCGAACCGCCAGCAGCAGGATGGGCAAGAGCCACAGGCCCCAGCGATGCATCGTCTCGCCGAGATAGGCGAGCAACGGCGACGTGCCGAACTGATCCGCCTTTCCGGCCAGAAAGTTGGAGCCGATATTCGCGATCAACCAGCCGAACGGCGCCTGGCCCGCGTAAAGATCGACCGCCGCGCTCGCGGCCGCGGCGATCGCGGCGCCCGCGATGATCGGCAGCCACAAGCGCAACGGCAGGCGCGACGCGAGCACGAACGCGGCGATTGCTGGAATGTGCTGGAAACGAAGGATAGCGGCGAGACCGAACGCCAGCCCGGCACCGACGAGCAGCGGCGTGCTACGTCGCGCATCCGACGCCAGCACCGCGCCGATCATGAAGGCACTGAACGACAAAGATTCGGTCAGGCTGTGCGCGGCATAGAGGATGAACTCGAACCAGATGGCCACGACGAACGCCGCGACGATCGCATGGATGACCGACAGCCGGCGCCCCAGCGTATAAGCGGCCCACACGATCGCGAGCGAGGACAGGGCCGCCACTATCCGGGGTAACAGCAGATAGAGCGACCCGTCGGGATCGAGCGCGTCGCCGAGGCGCATCGGCACAGCCAGCAGCAACGGATACAACCAGCTGCGCAGGCCCAGGCGATATTCCCAGGGAACGACGCCATAGCCGAAGACGTGGCGATGCGCCTGTTCGAGATATTGGAACAGTTCGTCGGGATAGAGGAACGAATTGGACGTCTGCACGGTCGCGACGACGCGGACGATCCCGGCCATGGCCAGCAGAACGATCAACGGTGCCTGTCGCCGCGATCGCCCCCACACGTCTGCCCGAATTCCCGTCATGCGTCCCCGGTGCCCGTCATCATTGTCCGGAAGCTGCGGTTGCGGCCAAGCACGGGGCTGGACCATGACGCCCGGTTTCGTGGCAGGATTGCGCCAAAAAAGCGGAATGCCAATCGATTTTCGGACGAACGCTGTCATTCGGCGTCCGGAATTTTGTTGGATTGTCTGGATGTTCCGTGAGCCCTAGAACTTTCCTTCCCATGAAAGCCGAAGGTGGCTCTTAGTCTTTAAGAAACAATAATATTTTGAGAATTTGATCCTCACGGATTCCTAGGAAGTGTCATCACATCCGACACGCAGTGTGGGAACGAATGAGGGAACGCAAATGGGCACGCTGACCGTGCTGCGCGTCAGAAATGCCAAACCCGGCCGGCACGGAGACGGCAGCGGACTATACCTTCTCGTCAAAGACTCGGGAAGCAAATCCTGGCTGCTATGGGTCCAGCACGACGGCAAACGCAGGGACATTGGTCCCCGATCCGCCCGAGAGGATGACGGGGATGATCGGCGTCGCCTCGGACATTCAAAAGTCCTTTGCCGAATGGTAGATAGAGCCTTCGCGACCTTTGCCAAACTCACGGGGCCAAGGGAGAAAGTAGAAAGGCGGTAATATGCGCCTTTATCCGTGCCCGCTGCCGACTCGCCGCGCCCCATCCGTCACAGGGCACGATGGAGTTACTTGTCGAGGATCGGTCGGAACCGCCTAGTATCCGACCAGACCTTCCACATGAAGGCCATAAACACCAGCGACCACAAGGTGAAGATCGTCAGGTCGATGCCGCGCAGGCCCATGAAACGGGCATCGATCATGCCGGGGCCGTACCACAGCGCGAAGAACGTCCAGGCCGTCAGAAGCAGGCGCAACTCGGTCGCGCCCATCCCGTAATATGACAGGTGGTGGGTCTTGAGGACCAACACCTTCAGATAGGTGAAGCTGGTCATCAACAGATACATCGAAAGCGCGAGCAGGGCGGAAAACAAGGTGAAATAAGGAGAAAGCCCCAGCCCGACGAAGATGAAGGTCTGCGAGATAAGGTCGCAGGAGTGATCGAGGAAATAGCCGAAGTCCGGCCGTTCGATCCTGCGATGGCGGGCGAGCGTGCCGTCGAGCGAGTCGCCAAGCCAGTTCAGGAAAAGCCCCAGAATCGCAACGGAAACGAACCAGGGCGAAACGCGGCAGGCAGCAAAACCCGCCATGACGAGGGCGGCGCCGACCAGCCCCAACAGGGTCAGATGATCTGGGGTTACGGCCGACGGCGTCCGCACGGCCAGCCACAGCAAGGCATTGCGTTCATGGGTTGCCAGAAAGCTGTTATTCACCCGCACATGGTGCACGGGCTGACCCGGTTCCTCGATCGGCGCGACTTCGTCGGTTTCTGCCGATTTTGCAGTTGCCGTGCCGGTGTCCTTGGGAAAATGGAACTGGATCGGGGTCGGTTGAACCAACGCCGCGTCAAGATCGGAGCCGAGAATTCCCTGACCTTGGCCATCGATTTGGTAGAGCTTCAACTGCCGATCCTTTGCGTGCGACTTCCCGGCGGCGTCCCCAAAGCCCCGATATGGGCGTTATTGCAGGCGCTTTTGCCCGATTTTTCGGCGCGTTATGCCGAATCCTCATTGCACCGCACAATAGATGGGCGATGAAGCGGGAGCAAGTCGGGACAGATCGTATCGGACCTAAAAATCCGTTCGTATTGAACCTAAGTTTCGTGCGAACCGATCAGCCAAGTCGCCGCATTCGTATGAAAATACCCGAACATGGATTATAGCTTAACGCATCTGGCGCTCATCGACGCTGTACCACCAGGAAATTGTGTCAGTTGGCGGGCTCCGGATTTGCATCATCCCCACTGTCAGCCTGGAACGAGCGTCTAAATCGGCTGCAAATGGGGCGCGATTTCCCTATCCCAGTGCCACTTCCGGAATGGTCGGACATTGCGAATTTAACCCCATAGATCAAACGCGAAACTTTTTCAAAAAGGCTGATTTTCAATTGGTTGATGAATATCTTGGTAGCGTACACAGCGGTCCAACCGCGCGTCGGGTCATAGCTTATGATGTAATGAGATTATTTATCGGGCCATCATTCTTGACGCCACGCGGTATAGATAGAGTCGATCTGGCGCTCGCTCGACATATTTTCCGCAACGAATCCAGTCAGAATGTCGGGGTGTTGCCAACACCTGCGGGTGTCTATGCTTTTTCGGCGACACAGGTCAGGAATTTGTTGGCTTATATTCAGGAATTGTGGGCGGAAGATGCCGGGCCGGCGAGCGATCTTCAATTGCAATGGTTGTTGGACAACATCGCACGCCGGCGGGATGACGCACCGCCCGAGTCGTCAGCGTCGCCCTTTTTGTTCAGGGAAAAGGTCTGGCGTATGCTGAACATGCTTCGCGCGACCAGCTTGTTTCCTCGCCGCCTCGCAAGCCGGGCGGTGCCGGCCAACGCCGTCTATCTCAATATCGGGCAGTTGGGGCTGGCGATGCCGTCCTTCTTCAACTGGCTCGCGAAGCGTCCCGACATCACCCGCGCGATGATGATGCACGATGCCATTCCCATCGACTATCCGCATCTGGTCGGGGACAAGGCGCCCATCCACCATAAGCAGATGATCCGTACAGCAGCGGAGCATGCGGATTGCATGATCTACAATTCCACCTACACGCGCGACAGCGTGAGCGCGGTAATGCGGGACCTGGGCCGGGCCTGCCCGCCCGCGTTGGTGCGATCTTTGCCCTTGCCGTCGGCCTTCGTCGATGTCGAAACCGGCGTCGCGGAGCTGGCCGGCACGCGCTATTTCCTGGCGGTTTCGACCATCGAACCGCGCAAGAATTTCGCCTTGCTCTTGCGCGTCTGGCAGCGTTTCGTCGCGACCATGGGGGCGGCAGCGCCGCATCTCGTCATCGTCGGCTCTCCGGGAAAGGATGCCGACAGCATTCTGGCGCCGTTGCGGTCCAATGCCGCGCTGGCCAGCCGAGTTCACCATGTGGTCGGCCTGTCGAGCCCGGCGCTGGCCTCGCTGTTGCTGGGGGCTGTGGGCATGTTGTGTCCCTCACTTGCCGAAGGCTTCGGCCTGCCTCTGCTCGAGGCAAGCGCCCTGGGCGTGCCGGCTATCGCGTCGGATATTCCGGCCCATCGTGAAGTGGCGACGGCGACGACGATATTGTTGCCGGTGGACGATGACGAGGGATGGGTGCAAGCGATCGCCGCGTCCCCCGACGCGGCGACGCACCGGCGCCCGCCCATGCCCTTTGCCATGACCGAGGCCGCTTATTGCGCCGACGTCCTCGATTTCGTCAGTGGGATTCGGGCCAGGAAAACTTAGAGTCGGATGACGTCACTTTGACCCGTATCCGGAGTTGAGGAGATAGTTGCGGCATTCGGCTGGGGAGAAGGTGTCGAGTAGGGAGCCGATGCGCCGCCAGGTTGCTTCGTGAGTTCGCTCGGCGGCTTTGCGCATCAGATGCTTGAGCTTGGCGAAGACCTGCTCGATCGGATTGAGGTCGGAGCTGTAGGGCGGCAGGAACAACAGGCGGGCACCGGCGTCGCGGATCGCCTTGCGGACGGCGGGTCGTTTGTGGCTGCTCAGATTGTCCATGATGACCACGTCGCCGGGCGAGAGCGTGGGGACGAGGCACTGCTCGACATAGTCGGTGAAGCTCTGGCCGTTGACCGGCTGATCGAGCACGCACGGCGCGTCGATCCGGTCGCAACGAAGCGCGGCGAGGAAGGTCATCGTGCGCCAGTGCCCGTAGGGCACCTTGGCATGGAGCCGCTGCCCGATCGGCGCCCAACCCCGCAAGGGCGCCATGCTGGTCTTCGCCCAGGTTTCG
This sequence comes from Sphingomonas sp., assembly GCA_036383655.1. Taxonomy (GTDB): domain Bacteria; phylum Pseudomonadota; class Alphaproteobacteria; order Sphingomonadales; family Sphingomonadaceae; genus Sphingomonas. The sequence continues at coordinate 18,632 of DASVNU010000486.1, forward strand.
TCGATGAAGACGAGGCGGGCCGGATCAAGCCGGCCCTGATATTTCTTCCGCTGCTCGCGCCGCCTTGCGATCTTCGGCCAGAGCTGCTCGGCGGGCAGCACGCTTTTTTTTTGAAGCTCAGCCCCTCGGCATAGACGAAGCGCCACACCTGCTGGCCTCCACTACCCAGCCTGCATCTTGAATCAGAAGATCAGCACAATGGGAATCCCAACGATTCAATCTCGCGTCATCACGCTCTAGGTGTTTCTTGTATATAGCGTGATCGTTCAGCCCGGCCTGTTGCGATAAACCGCTCCGGCTTAAATCTCCGCAGCCCGCCGATGGTTGTTACTTCAGCCGATCAAGATGCTCGGTCTTGTCGCGGTGTATCGCCAGGATATCCCATTCCTCGAGCGGGTCGCCGCTCCATTTGCGTGCTGGCTCCTTGAAATCGGGCTGGTCTGGGTCCGTCAGCAGGTAGCCGAGGTCCTTCAGGAACTCATAATAGTCCAAGTAATCGTATCCGGCGTGCCGCATGGCTTCCGGTGCGACTTCGGAGATCAGGATGGGCTTGCTTCGCTCGAGCGTTTCAGCGGCCCCTTGCATCGCAGCGAAGTCGAAACCCTGCGCGTCGGATTTAATGAAATCAATCACGGCGTCAGTAGCAATATCGTCCAGACGACGAATCTGGATGGGAAGACCTCCTTCTCGAAAAAGAAGCTCGCCGTCTTTCGAGGCGACCGACAGTCCCCCGACGTTCCATTCCTCCGTCTCGTAGTCCAGCGGAAACATCTGGGCCTCGCCATTTTCGGCGCCCAGCGCAAATTCAAATGCATCGACGTTGTCGCACATATTCAGGGCAAGGTTGGACACCATGACCCTGTTGACCCGCCGTTGTGGTTCAAAGGCCAGCACACGCCCGCTGGGCCCGACCAGCTTTGAGAGGACGACCGTATGATGGCCGATATTGGCGCCAATATCGACGACGGTTGTGCCCTCCCGCACGAAGCGACGGAACTGCGCGACTTGCAAGTCACCCCAGCATCCCAGTCGTTTGATACTGTCCGACACGGGTTTGTCCTTGTCGAACACGAGGAAGTGGCCGTAGTCGCCATCTACAAAGGTGATCGCCGGCGTCAGGCGTGTATGCCGCTCGATCCAGTCGGGCCGATTTTCGAGCAGCAGTCGATGCAACCAGATTTGGCGATCCAGCGCGTCGTCATGTTTGGTTTCCAGCACGCGGACGGTGACATCACGCTTCCCACTACCCGGCAGCGGGAACTCCTGCACCTGATGGTCGGGCGAGTAGGCGTCGATGACGGACGTTTCGTCGCCGGCGGTAAGTTCCAGCATGCCAGACCATCTGGTGCAGACTAGCTCAAGCGCTGCGCTACCGTCTATATCCCGAAGCAAAATGGAACTTCCCGGCGACGCGCTAAAGGCACTATACATGGCCCCATGCGTTTCGAATCTCGCCTCCCAGACCCCGTCCAAAGATATCGGGTGATCGGATCCATCTTCCCCGGAAATATCCCGAAATCCCAGAATGGAAAGGGCAGTTAACTGTATCACCCGAACACTTTCTATTTTTAGGGAGCGTTTATCTAATTAATAGATACTATTTCGATAATTCTATACGAGCGACAGTTCATGCTATCACGGGACACTTGCCATTCCATCGCCATGCGCGATTGTTTCCATCTAATGCCTTTGCATAAAGCATGGGAGTTTGAGTCATCCTGTCGAATTAATGACATGCCTCTTCATATCGAATAATAACGAAATCATTCACTTCAAATCGCTAACTATCTAGGATGGTTTTTCACTCGGCTTCTGATCCTATCGACCTCATCCGCCAGGCAGTGATCCCGAAGTTCCTGCATGGCATGGATGTTGTCGAAATCATAGAACGACGATTTGCGATTTGAAGCCCAGCTTCATCGTCTCACGGTGCAGAAGACATCCCATTCCTCACCGTTGTCTCCACTCCATTGTCGCACGCCATCAACGATGCCAGCCCCCTGGGCCGAATGATGGAACTGGTAGCCCAGGTCGGACAATAACTGATAAACGTCGAGATAGGAATAGCCCCAGCGGCTCATCCAGAAGGGCGAAATCTCGATGAAGATATCCGGCTTGAATTTTCGCAGGCACTCGATCGCCCCCTGGAGGACGAATATCTCGAAGGATTGGACGTCGATCTTCATGAAATCGATCCGATCGACGATCACCTTTCCATCGGCGATCAGGCCGTCCAGCGTCCATACCGGCACGATCTCGCCGCGCGCTCCATCAACGCTCACGCCAAGGGCGCCATAGTTCGCTTCTTCGTCGTAGGAGACCGCTTCCATCCTCACCTGCCCCGGTTCGGCGCCCAGGCATCCCTGCAACAACGTCGTATTGTGGCAACCGTTGACGGCAAGGTTCGCGCAGGCGAAACGGAAAATGTTCAGCTGTGGCTCGAAAGCGTAAACGCGCCCCTCCCCGACCATCTTCGAAAAGCATACGGTATGGTGGCCGATATTGGCGCCGATATCGAACACCGTATCGCCAGCCTTGATATGCTTCGCGAAGAATTCAATGTCATGGGTAGCCCATACGCCTGTGTTCTTGAGCGTGCGGCCAATCACCTGATCGAGGTGCGGAACAAGGAAATCGCCGAACTGGCCATAGGCAAGATCGGCATGGTTCGAGACAGGAATGGCGGCAGGTAGCCAGGGCTGGGGATCGAAGAATTCGACGCCGCGTAACCAAACCTCCAGCCCTTGAGACGCGGCGTTGTGTCGGGAGCCAAGGCAAATAACCAATTCGGCGAGAGTTCCATTCCCGGTCCCGAAATCGATCCAGCGCTCCGCCGGTTCCTGCGAATACAAATCATACTCTTGAGGGCCCAATTCGCTTATAATCGTCACGGAACCGCTCCACCCGTGCGAGTGAAAATGGAGGCGGCCCCGGCCCTGATATTTGAGAACAATAAACTGGAAATGGGTGAGCAGCATATCCGCCATTTCAGGACCATTGGATACCCGAAATGGCCTCATCTCGACATTGCTGCCCGGACGATAGAAATCTTTTGCCATCTTCCGTAGGCAAGAAATGTCAAAATACATCAATCCCACCGTCAAATTCACGGCTCTTCCCGAATCTCGTTGAATAGAGAAGGCGCGGTTGTCTATACATAAAGAATTAGTCAATTCTGGACGAAATTTTCAGCTCACTCCTGATCTTTTCAACCTCATCGGCCAAACCGTGATCCCGGAGTTCCTGCATGGCATGGGCATTGTTAAAATCATAGTACAGCGATTTGCGATAGCAATCGATTGCGCCGGCCTCGTCGCCCATGATCTTGTGCAGGTGGCCCATCTGCAAATGCACGTCCGAATCGAACGGCATGAGGGCGATGGCCTGCTGATAGGCGGCCTTCGCTTCGTCCAGCATCTTTGCCTCTTTGCGCATATGGCCGAGCTGGACCCAGATGCGACCAAGGCGGGGGGAGACTTGGACCGCGAGAGCGTAATTGCGGGCCGCCTCCTCCCAGTCTCGCCGGCCGCGCGCCTCGTTGCCCTGCCGGATGAACTTATGGGCTGGGCCGGCCATGCCGCTAACCAAGGCAGCGAAATCGCGCGCGCCGCGAAGTGGGCGGCGGAACAATATTTCGCTTATGCGGCCAGAGGCGAGTTGCCGCCGCAGCGCTTCGGATTCGAGCTTGGCATAGCGTAGGTCGCTCATCAACTGGGCGATCTCGGGCGACACGCCAACTGGGTGGTGGCGCGGGCTTTCCCAACGATTATCGGCAACATTGACTGGTTCCTGCGTCGCGTCCTGGCTGCGCCAACTGGCGGGCAGGGCGTGGCGGCTCCGCGTTTCCTGCCGCTGCGCGCCATCGGATGAGGACATACTGCCCAGCAATTCGGCAGCTTCGGCACGGGAAATTGCGCCGCTGGTCAACTTCTCGGAAAGATGGCCGATTGTGGCATCGTCCGCCCGGTCGCGATCCAGCAGGACGAGCGCCTGGCGGAGAAACTCGCTGTCGCTCTGCTTCCTGTTTCCGGCCAGCAGCCGGAGCTTGGCTCCGACGTAGTCAGTAGCGTCCTGTCGCTCTTTGCGGGCCTTCTTCGCCAGTATGCCGTCGACGTCGCTC
>DASVNU010000487.1:0-7406 GCA_036383655.1 Sphingomonas sp.
GATATCGATGACCTGATCGCGCAAAAGGTCAGCGGCATCGCGGTGATGCCGCTCGACTCGGTCGTCGCCCAAAGCTGGGTCCGTCGCGCCAACGCGCAAAACGTACCGATCGCGGCGGTCGCGGCGCTGGTCGGCGATCCGAAGACGCGGTCGGTCGAGGATGTCTATCCGGGGCTGGTCGCGCTCGCCTCGCAGGATGAGGTCGCGGCGGGTCGCGCGGCGGGGACTCTCGCCCTCCGCTGGCTGCCGCGCGAGCGGCCGGCGCGCATCGCGGTAATCGAAGGCGCGGCCGGCTTTCCCGAGGTCGAGCAGCGCGCGCGGGGTTTCCGCGCGGCGCTCGATGCCGCCGGCGCGCGCTACGTCGTGGTCGCGTCGCAGCCCGGCAACTGGACCAGCGAAGGCGGTGAGGCGGCGTGCCAGAACATCCTCGCCGCGCATCCCGACGTCGACCTGTTCTACAACGAAGCCGACGACATGATGATCGGCTGTGCGCGCGCTGTCCGCTCGGCGGGATCGTCGGCGCGGCTGATCGGGGTGGGCGGATCGAAGCTCGGCATCGCCTCGATCAAGGCGGGCGCGGTCGACGGCACGGTGTGTTTCAAGCCCGAGGCGCTCGGTGCGCTGGCGTTCGCGGCGCTCCACGACAAGCCAAGCGGCGGCCCGCGTTTCCGCACCTATCCGATCCCGGCGGTCACCCGCGCGACGATCGGCGACTGCGTCGGCCAATGGTAGACGCGCCGCTGCTCCAGTTGCGCGGGCTGGAAAAGATCTGGCCGAACGGCACCGCCGCCTTGCGCGGGGTCGATCTGGCGGTGCGTGCCGGTAGCGTGCACGGCCTGCTCGGTGCGAACGGCGCGGGCAAGTCGACGCTGATCAAGGTGCTCGCGGGCGCGATTCCGGCGAGCGGCGGCAGCGTGGAATGGCGCGGCGAACCGGTCCGCTGGACCAACCCGCGCGCCGCGCGCGCCGGCGGCATTGCGACGATCTATCAGCATATCCCGCTCGTCCCGACCCTGTCGGTGTTCGAGAATATGCTGCTCGAACAAGCGCGCGGATGGCGGCTCGATCGCGCCGCGCGGGAGCGGGCGACGGCGGTCGCGCACGCGCTCGGCGATCCGTTCGACCTCGACGCCATCGTCGGCGACCTGCCGATCGGCACGCGCCAGATGGTCGCGATCGCCCAAGGGCTGATGAGCGATCCCGCATTGCTGATCATGGACGAGCCGACCGCGTCACTCGCGGGGCACGAGCGCGAGCAGGTCTACCGCACCATCCGCCGGCTGGCGGGCGAGGGGCGGGCAGTGCTGTTCGTCTCGCATTTCCTCGACGAGATCGTCGCGCTGACCGACGAGGTCACCGTGCTGCGCGATGGCCGCGCGGTGCTGGAGGCGCGGACCGCCGATCTCGACGAAGCGGCGATCGCTGCGGCGATTGCCGGGCGATCGGTCACCGCGCTGGAACGGGTCGAGCGGGAACATCCGGTGGGCGGTACGGTGATCGAGGTTCGTGGGCTTGCCTCGCCCGGCAAGCTCGAGCCGGCGAGTTTCTCGGTCGCCGCCGGCGAAATCCTGGGCATCGCCGGTATGCTCGGATCGGGGCGCAGCGAGTTGCTCCACGCGATCTTCGGCGCCGATCCCGCGGCGCGCGGCACGGTGCTGCTCGACGGCTCGGACGTGAGCCGCGATCCGGCCGATGCGGTGGCGGCGGGGATCGCGCTGGTGCCCGAGGATCGCGCCGCACAGGGATTCATTCCCGGCATGACGATCGCCGAGAACATCGCCTTGCCGCATGACGGCTGGCTGGTCGCCCCTGGCCGCGAGCGCGCAGCGGCGCGGGCGGCGATCGACGATCTCGCGATCAAGGCGCGCGATGGTGACGCGCTGGTCGGCGAGCTCTCCGGCGGCAATGCCCAGAAGGTGGTGATCGCCAAATGGCTCACCCCGCGCACCCGCGTGCTGCTGCTCGACGAGCCGACCGCGGGCATCGATATCGGTGCGCGCACCGACATCCTGCGGCTGATCCGCCGGCTTGCCGATCAGGGGCTGGCGGTGCTGCTGGTCAGTTCAGAGTTCGAGGAATTGCTCGCCGTCGCCGATCGCTTGCTGGTGCTGCGTGACGGCGCGATCATTGCCGAGGCCGATCCGGCGGCAACCGACGAGGCAGGGCTGATCCAGCTCGCCAGTGGATCCCAATTGACGACGGACATAGCCGCATGACGCGAACCATCGACTGGCGCCGGACCTTCGGGTTGCGCGAAGCAGGCGTCTATTACGCGCTGCTCCTCCTGCTGGCATTGCTCGCCGCCATCGCCCAGTCGCGCGGCCTGCCCAATTATCTGTCGCCGCAGAATCTCGGCAACATCGTCTATCAGGCGTCGCTGGTCGGGATCATGGGCGTGGCGATGACGGTGATGCTGATCACCGGCGCGTTCGACCTGTCGGTGGCGTCGGTCGCCGCCCTCGCCGCGGCGGTGCTGGTCGGTCTGGCGCCGAGCATCGGCTTTCCACTTGCCGCGGGCGCCGCGATCGTCACCGCCATGGCGGTCGGCATCTTCAACGGCGCGGTCGTCCAGTTCGTCGGGATCAATGCGTTCATCGTCACGCTCGGCACGCTTACCGCGGTGCGCGGGCTTGTGCTGGTCCTGACCGACGGGCGGTCGTTGATGGTCGAGCGGGCCGAGGTGTTGCAGCAGATGCTCGCGTTCGAGAGTACCCGCGTGCCGATCTTCTGGGCCGCGCTGGTGCTCGCGCTGATCCTCATCGTGCTGGCGGCATGGAAACGGCGCCCTTTGATCGGGCTGGGCGGCGTGGTCGGCGGCGTGCTGGCATTGCTGGCCGGGCGCGATTTCACGGTGGCCTCGCCGGTCGTTTATCTCGCCGTCTTCACCGCGATCGTCTGGGCAGTATTGCACTTCACCGTGATCGGGCGCCGCATCTACGCGGTCGGCGGCAATGCCGAGGCGGCGCGGCTGTCGGGGATCAACGTCCATGCCTACAAGCTTGGCGCGTTCGTGCTGTCGAGCGCGGCGGCGGGGTTTGCCGGCGTGTTGTTCGGCTGTCGGCTGGGCGCGATCAACCCGACCGCGTTGCAGGGCAGCGAACTCACCGTGATCGCCGCGGCCATTCTCGGCGGGACGTCGCTGTTGGGCGGCGCGGGCAGCGTGCTCAAGACGGTGGTCGGCGCGCTGCTGCTGTTCACCCTGACCAACGGGTTCAACGTGCTCGATCTCGGTGCGAGCTATCAGGGACTGATCGAGGGCGCCGTGGTGATCGCGGCAGCGGCGATCTACACGGTCGGCGGCGATCGCCGCCGCGGTCGCCGCGCCGCGGTCGACACCGCGCCCGATGCGCCGGCGGTGGTGGAAGCGGGCTGATGACCAGGCTCAGGATCGCGGTGCGCCGCTTCGGCCCATTCGAAAGCGCGATCGCCGCGCAATTCGCCGATTTCGTCCGCACGACCGGCAGTGACGCCGAGCTCGAGGCGGTACCGTTGGACCTCAATCCGCTGCACGACAGTGTGATCGGACAGCGGGGCCTCGCGACCGGCGATTGGGATGTGGCTTTCCTCAACACCGACTGGCTGGCCGAAGCGGTCGCTGAAAGACTGGTCGAAGATCTGACGCCGCATCTCGATCGCGCGCCGATCGCCGATTTCCCGCACGCCTGGAGTCTCTCGCTGACCGGGTTGCAGCGGTTCGACGGTGGCCTCTGGGCAATGCCCTATCACGACGGGCCCGAATGCCTGGTCTATCGCAAGGACCTGATCGCCGAGCCCCCCGCCACCTGGGACGAGTTTCACGCGCTCGCGCGGCGGCATCATGATCCGGCAAATGGGCGATACGGCACCGTGCTGGCGTTGTTCCCCGACGGCCACAACAGTTTCTACGATTTCTGCATTCAGATCTGGTCGCGGGGTGGCGAGATTTTCGACCGCGATGGGCGGCCCGATTTCACGTCGCCCGAAGCGGTGGCCGCGCTCGATTTCCTGCGCACGCTCGCCGGCGACGACAAAGCGATCGCGCCCGATTGCCGGACGCTCGACAGTGTCCGTTCCGGTGCATTGTTCGCGGACGGCAAGGTCGCGCTGATGGCGAACTGGTTCGGTTTTGCCGCCCATGCCGACACGGCGTCGGACAGCAAGGTCCGCGGCAAGGTCGATATCGCACCACTGCCGGCCGGACCGGGCGGTCGCAGCGTGTCGCTCAACGTGTTCTGGGTGCTGGCGATCGGCGCGGGGTCGTCGAACAAGGTGCTCGCCTGGGATTTTCTGCGCCATTGCGCGACCGCGGCGATGGACAGGCTGACCACGACCGAAGGCGCGATCGGCGTCAGGCGGTCGACCTGGAATGATCCCGACATCGTCGCGCGGATGCCCTATTACGCTCGGCTCGACTGGCTGCACGACCATGCTAGGGAAATGCCGGTGACACCTGATCTCGCTCGGATCAGCCACATCGTCGACGATCTGATGACCGCCGCTGTGACCAGCGACCGCGCAACCGGCGACCTGCTGGCGGAAGCGCAGGCGAGGGTGGCGTGACGAACGATCTTCGCCAGGCCTGGCCGATGCCGTCGCGGCCGCGGCCGATCGTCATCATCGGCGCGGGCGGCATCGTCGCCGACGCGCATCTGCCGGCCTATCGCAAGGCCGGCTTTGCCGTTGCCGGGCTGTTCGATCGCGATCGCGCGCGGGCCGACGCACTCGCCGCCAAGTGGGACATACCGCGCGTCTTCGCCTCGCTCGACGAAGCGGCAACCGCCGACGCGGTGTTCGACATCGCCGCGCCACCGGTCGCGCATCGCTCGATCCTCGAAGCCTTGCCCGAGGGCGCCGTGGCGTTGCTGCAGAAGCCGATGGGGCTCGATCTGTCCGAGGCGACCGCCATTCGCGACACCGCGAACGCGCGCGGCATGATCGCGTCGGTCAATTTCCAGCTGCGCTATTCGGCGATGATGCTGATGATCGCCGATGCCATCGCACAGGGACGACTGGGCCAGCTCACCGAGATCGAGGTGCACATCAACCTCGTCACGCCGTGGCATCTGTTCCCGCATCTGAAGACCAACAAGCGGGTCGAGATCGTCAGCCACTCGATCCACTATCTCGACGCGATCCGCGCGCTTGCAGGCGATCCGAACGCGGTGTTCGCGCGCAGCTTCGGCCATCCCGCCGGCGACCTGACCGACACGCGAACCTCGATGATCCTCGACTATGGCGATACCTTGCGCGTTCTCCTGTCGATCAATCACCATCACGATTTCGGCCGACGATTCCAGGACGCGAGTTTTCGGGTCGAAGGCATCGACGGCGCGGCGCAGGCCAAGCTTGGCGTGCTGCTCGACTATCCCGCCGGCGAGCCGGACGAATTGTGGCTCGCGCCGCGCGGCGGGCCCTGGAAGCAGATCGCGCTTGCCGGCGCATGGTTCCCCGATGCGTTCATCGGCCCGATGGCCAATCTCCAGCGTTTCGCGGCAGGTGAGGAATCGGTACTCGCTACGCGCGTCGACGATGCCTGGCGCACCATGGCGCTGGTCGAAGCCTGTTACCGCGCGGGCAGCCAGCCCGGCACCTCCATCCCCCAAGCTTGAGGAAGAAGACGTTGATCGACCTGACCGGAAAGACCGCCCTCGTCACCGCCGCCGCGCAAGGCATCGGGCGCGCTTCCGTCCTCGCGCTCGCCGCCGCCGGCGCGCGCGTCATCGCCACAGACGTCAATGAAGCGGGGCTGGAAGGGCTCGCCGGTGAGCGGATCGAGACGCGCCGGCTCGACGTCCTCGATCCGCAAGCGGTCGCGGTGCTCGCCGTTGAGCCGATCGACATCCTGTTCAACTGCGCCGGCGTCGTTCACGGCGGCACGGTGCTCGAGACCAGCGACGCCGATCTCGACTTCGCGTGGCGGCTCAACGTCGTCGCGATGACCCGGACGTGCCAGGCAGTGCTGCCTGGCATGGTCGATCGCGGCGGCGGCGCGATCATCAACATGTCGTCGGTGGCGTCGAGCGTGAAGGGCGTGCCCAATCGTTTCGCTTATTCGGTGACCAAGGCGGCGGTGGTCGGGCTGACCAAGTCGATCGCGGCGGATTTCGTCGGCAGCAACATCCGCGTCACCGCGATCTGTCCGGGCACGGTCGAGACCCCGTCGCTGCAGGATCGTCTGTCGGCCGGCGGTGACTACGAGGGCGCGCGCGCCGCGTTCATTGCGCGCCAGCCGATCGGCCGGATCGGGTCGCCCGAGGAGATCGCCGACCTCGTCGTCTATCTTGCCGGCGCGACTTACACGACCGGCCAGGTCCAGATCATCGACGGCGGCTGGACGATTTAGGTAACAAAGCGGTCCGCGGTGCTACCGACACCGCGCACGATCACAGCGCTCATCGCGGCCGAGGCCGCTTCGGGGTCGCGCGCTTCGATCGCGTCGACGATCTTCTCGTGCCGAGCCACGACCGCTTCGAGCTCGGCGAGATCGTGGTCGGGCGCGCTGACGGTAAGCGATTCGAGGAGCGCGGTCTCGATCACTGCCGATAGCGCGCGCATCAACATGTTCCCGGAAGCCGCCCCGATCGCGCGATGAAATTCCAGATCCGCTTCAGCGAACTGGCGCCGGCTCTCGGTTGCGGCGCACATGGCGGCAATGCAATGTCGCAAGTGCGCGATGGCCGGCATGTCCGCGTGCCGCGCCGCCAGCGCCGCCGCGCGCGGCTCGATTGCGATGCGTATTTCGGCCAGATCGGTACTCAGTTTCTCATCGAAGCCCTGCGCCACGCGCCAGGCGAGAACGTCGGCGTCGAACAAATTCCAGTGCGCCGCGTCGAGCACCTTGGTCCCGACGCGCGATTTGGCGGTGATCAGCCCCTTGGCCGTCAGCGTCTTGAGCGCCTCACGGAGCACCGTTCGCGAGATGCCAAAGCGGAGGAGAATGTCGGATTCTTGCGGTAGCCGGATGCCCGGCGGGTAGACACCGGACATGATCTCGATGCCGAGCGCCCGGGCGACCTGATCGTTATTGCTGCGGATCTGGCGCCGGAACGGACTGAAGCCGCCATCCGCGCCCGACGATCGGGCCTTACCGCGCACTGGACGATCATCCATCAGTCAAGTCGCTGATTATAATTGCTTTATCCTCCCCATGGATCGCGTGCCAAGGAATAGGATGTTCCCGCTCGTCGTGCAACCTTCGTGCCGCCAATTAATATTACTATTTATATTACGCGGGCGAGGCGATACGGTTGATGCGCAACGAAATCAGGAGAGATCATGCTTCACCGACGCGAGGTTCTCGGGATGGCGGCGGGGGCTGCGGGAGTCCTGGCGGCACCGGGGCTGGCGCTTGCGGCGAGCGATCCGGTCGCGCCGTATCGGACCCCGTACAAATACCCGAAACTGATCCTCGGCGGGTCGGGTGTCGC
>DASVNU010000488.1:0-2224 GCA_036383655.1 Sphingomonas sp.
CTTGACGCAGCGCACAATATCTTTAGGGCGGCCGACGGGCCACGCGGTCCCAACGCCGCGCGCGCTCTCTGCGAGGAGAGACTGACATGACTGATCTGACGGTTACCGACGCCACCATTGCGTCCATTGCACAGCCCGCCACCAAGCCGGCCAAAAAACCCCAACGCCCCCATTTTTCTTCCGGTCCCTGCGCCAAGCCTCCGGGCTGGGATGCGTCCAAGCTCGCGGTCGAAGTGCTCGGCCGGTCGCACCGCTCGAAGATCGGCAAGGCGCGGCTGCAATATGCCATCGACCTGATGCGCGAACTGCTCAACCTCCCCGACACACACCGCATCGGCATCGTCCCCGGCTCGGACACCGGCGCGTTCGAGATGGCGATGTGGACCATGCTCGGCGCACGTGAGGTCACCGCGCTCGCCTGGGAAAGCTTCGGCGAAGGCTGGGTGACCGACGCGGTCAAGCAGCTCAAGATCGAACCGACCGTGGTGCGCGCCGATTACGGCCAGCTGCCCGATCTCGGCCAGGTCGATTGGTCGAACGACGTGCTGTTCACCTGGAACGGCACCACCAGCGGCGTGCGCGTGCCCAATGGCGACTGGATCCCGGCGGACCGCGAGGGCCTGAGCTTCGCCGACGCGACCAGCGCGGTGTTCGCCTACGACCTGCCCTGGGACAAGATCGATGTCGCCTCCTTCTCGTGGCAGAAGGTGCTGGGCGGCGAAGGCGGCCATGGTGTCCTGATCCTCGGCCCGCGTGCCGTCGAGCGGCTCACTGAATATACCCCCGCCTGGCCGCTGCCCAAGGTGTTCCGCCTCGTCTCGAAGGGCGCGCTGACCGAAGGCGTGTTCAAGGGCGAGACGATCAACACGCCGTCGATGCTGGCGGTCGAGGACGCGATCTTCGCGCTCGAATGGGCGAAATCGGTTGGCGGTGCTCAAGGCCTGATCGCGCGGTCGGACGCCAATGCGGCGGCCCTCGACAAGATCGTCGCCGAGCGCGACTGGCTCAGCCATCTCGCGATCGACGAGGCGTCGCGGTCGAAGACCAGCGTCTGCCTGACGGTCGACGGCGCCGATGAAGCGCTGATCAAGGCAATGGCCGGCGCGCTCGAAAAGGAAGGCGCCGCGTTCGACGTCGCCGGCTATCGCGATGCGCCGCCGGGGCTTCGTATCTGGTGCGGCGCGACCGTCGACACCGCCGATATCGAGGCGCTCGGACCGTGGCTCGACTGGGCCTACGCCACCGCGAAAGCTTCCAACTAATTCCGTCACCCCCGCGAAAGCGGGGGCCCATCTCCCGCCCGGCGCCGCAGGTTGAAACCGCAGGTGCTGGGTCCCCGCTTTCGCGGGGATGACGAAGGTAAGAGACATGCCCAAGGTACTGATCAGCGACAAAATGGACCCCAAGGCCGCCCAGATTTTCCGCGAACGCGGGGTCGAGGTGGATGAGATCACCGGCAAGACGCCCGAGGAATTGAAGGCGATCATCGGCCAGTATGACGGCCTCGCGATCCGCAGCTCGACCAAGGTGACCAAGGAAATCCTGGACGCGGCGACCAACCTCAAGGTCGTCGGCCGCGCCGGGATCGGCGTCGACAATGTCGATATCCCGTCCGCCAGCGCCAAGGGCGTGGTGGTGATGAACACCCCGTTCGGCAATTCGATCACCACCGCCGAACACGCCATCGCCTTGATGTTCGCGCTCGCCCGCCAGCTGCCCGAAGCCGATCTGTCGACCCAGGCCGGCAAATGGGAGAAGAACCGCTTCATGGGGGTCGAGCTGACCTCGAAGACGCTCGGCCTGATCGGCGCGGGCAATATCGGCTCGATCGTCGCCGACCGCGCGCATGGCCTGCGCATGAAGGTGATCGCGTTCGATCCGTTCCTCAGCCCCGAGCGCGCGGTCGAACTGGGCGTCGAAAAGGTCGATCTCGACGATCTGCTGGCGCGCGCCGACTTCATCACGCTCCACACCCCGCTGACCGACCAGACGCGCAACATCCTGAGCCGCGACAATCTGCTGCGCACCAAGAAGGGCGTGCGGATCATCAATTGCGCGCGCGGCGGGCTGATCGACGAAGCCGCGCTCAAGGACGGGCTCGATTCGGGTCACATCGCCGGCGCCGCGCTCGACGTGTTCGTCGAAGAGCCGGCCAAGGCGAGCCCCTTGTTCGGCACGCCCAATTTCGTCTCGACCCCGCATCTCGGCGCGTCCACGACCGAAG
>DASVNU010000489.1:0-3082 GCA_036383655.1 Sphingomonas sp.
GGTCGTTACCGAAGAACACCGGCGCGGCGCCGCGAATGTCGTTGCGCGAGCGCGTGGCGATACCGCCCGCGTCCAGCGACAGGCCGCGCGCCACGCGCACCTGTGCGTTGGCAAGACCGGTGACGACATCGGCGTCGCCGCTATTCTTGTCCCAGGCGAACTGATGCTCGTAGCGCGCCGACAGATTGACCGACACGCGCCGCGTCTCGACCGACGCATCGACCCCGGCGGCGACCGAGCTATAGGTCAGCACATCACCCGACTGGACATCGGCGGTGAGCACCTGGCTGAGTTCGATATAGGGCGCGACAGTGACCTTACGGCCCCTGCCCCCGTCGTCGTCTCGCGCCGCCGCCGGCGTTGCCGCCAGCAGCGCCGCAAGCACGACCCCCGCCGAAAACCGAAGCATCATTGGCCCTCGTCCTTCTGGCCGTAATAGCTGCCGAAACGAGCCCCCCCCGGGGCGAACGCGACGCTGTTCAACAAAAGCTGGATGTGCTCGCAGCCCTCGAGCCGCTGCACGGTGTCGCGGATCTCACCTTCCGACGTCTTGTCGGCGCGGACCACGAGCATGACTTGCCCGACGTGCAGCGCGAGCACCGAGGCCGGCGACGCCGACAAAGCGGGCGGCGAATCGAAGATCACCATGCGATCCGGATCGGCCGCGAGCAGTCGCGCGATCAGATCTGGGGTGCGGCCGCTGGCGACCAGCTCGGTATCCGAAATGGTCCGAGCGCCGGCGGGCAGCAGACTGAGATTGGGAATGTCGGTGCCGACCACGCACTTCTCGATATCGATCGAGGGATCGGCCAGCGCATCGAGCAGCCCCGGGCCGTCCTCGACCCCCAGCCGTTCCATGACTCCCGGCTGGGCGAAATCGGCGTCGACCAGCAGCACGCGTGTGTCGCGCTCCGCCGCCATCGAGATCGCCAGGTTGATCGCGCAATAGGTCTTGCCGTCGCCGGGCTTGGCCGAGCACACCAATATGGTCCGCGCCTTGTCGGGTTCGTGCTTGTTGAGCTGGTGGGCGGTCAGCAGCAGATGCCGCTTGGCGAGGCGGAATTCCTCGGCGAGCACACCGATCGCCGCGCCGGGGATCAGCAACTGATTCTCGGCGAGCAAGTCGCGGTCGATTGTGGCCTGGCGCCCCGCGACCGGCAATGTCACCGGCTGGGCCGGGGCGGGTTTGGCGGCGGGTACCGGACGCGCCGCAACGGCGGCGGGCGCAGTCGTTGCTTCGACCGGCTTGAGTGTTTCGACCGGCTTGGGCGCCTCGGCAACGGGTGCCGGCTTCGGCACGGAAACGGCCTGCAAGTCGCTCTCGGGGATGGCGCGCGCGTTCAGGCGGGCCGAGAAGTCATAGACTTCGGCGGCACGCTCGAGCAGCGATCCCTTTTTGGTGATGATCGGCTTGTTCATGCCGCGAGCCCCCGCATCAGCATTTCCACGCCGAGCAGGCCGACGAACGCGACCGGCAACGCGGCCGCGGCGCCCGCGAACATGCGAAGCTTGCGTTTCCTGAATTCAGCTTCGACCCGCGACACGCGCTCGCTGATCGACCCGATCACCGGCAGTCCGGTCGCCTTTTCGAGCCGCCCGGCGGTGGCATAGGTCGCCTTGAGCTGCGACAGCGCGAACGCCCCGCCGATCCCGGCGACAATCGCCGCGAGCAGCACGCCCGTCAGCAACAACGGCCGGTTGGGCGCGGTCGGCGAGCGCGGCGCCACCGGCGGGTCGATGACCTTGAACTTGATCGAATCGGTCTGCGCCTGCGCCTGGGCGCGGACGCGGACATCTTCGCGGTCGCTCAGCAATTTGTCATATTGGTCCTTGAGCACCTGATAATCGCGGTCGATCTGACTCTGTTCGTTGGCCGCCGCGGGATTGCCACTCAGCTTGGCGGTAATCGCGTCCATGTCGTGCTGCAGCTGCTGCTTGCGCGCCGACAGCGCCGCGACCTGCGATTGCTTGTCGACCTGCATCGACTTGAGCGACAGATATTGCGGATTGGGTTGGCCGCTGCCGGCATAACTGCCGACCGCCGGCTCGCGCGCCGCCGCCGCGCGCGCGGCGCCGAGCTGGCTGTTGAGCGCGATCACGTCGGGATGGTTGTCGGTATAGCCCTTGGCGCGCGCATCGGCGAGCTGGCCCTCGATCGCGGCGAGGCGCGCGCGCGCCGGCCCGGCGCTGCCGGCGCCGCCGACCCCCGGAATGCTCGCGGCGGTTCCCGACATCTGACCGTTGATCGACGCCAGGCTGGTTTGCGCGGCGGCGAGGTCGCTGTCGATCTGAGCCATCTGCGTGCGCGCCGCCGACATGCGATCCGACAGCGAGCCGGTGCCCGGCAGCGATCCGAGATATTGCGTCTGGAACTGCGCGCGCTTGGCATCGGCATCGCCGAGCCGGCGCTGCAGATCCTCGACCTGGCTGTCGAGGAAGCGCAACGTCGTCTGGGTGTCGTTGCGGGTGTCGGCCAAATTCTGGTCGACGAAGATCGAGATCAGTTTCTGGTTGATCTGCGCGGCGAGCTTGGGGCTCGACGCGGTCACGCTGATCTCGAACAGATTGTTTTGTTGGGCGACGATCTTGACGGCCTGCTGCAGGCCCGCGACGCGATCGGCGATTTCCTGCGGCGTCGAGACCGTGTTGGCGAGGTCGGTGCCGCGCACCACCTTTTCCAGATTGACCGCGCTGGTCAGCGTCTGGCGGATCGTGTCGACGTCGTTCTGCTGTTCGGCCGCGCTGATCCCGATCTTGGACGGCAGCACCTGGCCCATCTGGACGAACACGCGCGCTTTCGATTCGTAGCGGTTGGGCATCTGGCTGACCGCCAGCCAGCCCAGAATCGCGACAGCCCAGGCCGCCGCCAGAGCGATCCAGCGGCGGTTCCAGATCGCGTGGAGCGCGATGCGAAGTTCGTCATAGAGGCCGTTCACGGTTTCAGGCCTCCGTCAGAACATCGATTCGGGGATGATGATCACGTCGCCCGGCTCGAGCTTGACGTTCGCCGACGGGTCGCCGTCCTTGAGCAGCTTGCCGAGCTTGACATTATACTGGCGCTGCTGGCCGGTAGCGCGGTCCT